>CAZUMR010000057.1:0-9833 GCA_964622075.1 uncultured archaeon
AAATAAATGTTCCCATCGATTGGATAAAAACGAATGCAGAAGGACATCAAATTAAGCAATTAACTAAATCTCACGTAATCCACATTAGCCGTAACGTCACAGGAAAGACTATTTTTAAATTGCCAAGTGTTAAGAGTTTCTATGGAGAATGGGTATTCTTTAGGCATGCATCTCACACCGTTACTGGCGTTACAGGAAAAGTCGATCCAGACAGTCATACAAGCAAAGATTCGTTGTTTAGAAGTTACCATGAAAGGGGAATTTACCTAAACAACAACGATTGTATAGAGTTCATCGCAGATTATATAGATAATGGTAAGGTCTATGTTTGGGTAGCCGTATACGATAACGGAAAATGGGTAACTCCTTGGGACTGGCTGTTAATCGATGTAACTAATTCTCTCCAATGTATAGACTACTACTTTTTCATAGATGGGAATAAATATAAAATCTGGCTATACGATACAAAATACGGAAAATGGTACTATAATGAATACACAGACAAAGATGACCCAAGTAGCGAAATTGAATGGTTAACCGGATCCACTGAATTATACTTATCCAAACTAGGTAAATTTGATCTAGAAACGTTCCCAATAACAACTGATAATGTATGGTACGACGGTTCATATCATCCACCTATTACGGCCTTTATGTACTGGGGTAAAAGTGAAGACAAAAAATACGTTTACGTCAGTGGATGGTTTGACACATACGGAAGAATTATTTCGCATCACTGGAGTTCCAACAACATTTAAGGAGGGATGGAAGTGAAAAAATTTATACTTCTCTCTTTTTTAATATTCCTTTTAATCTTAATCATTTTAATTATACATCCTTGCTTTTTTAAACCAAGTGAAAAACCTCCACAAATTCCGACACCCCTACCACCAGATGAAACAATTAAAAAATTTGTAGCGTGCTACAATACTCGAAACTACACTTGTCTTTATAATCTCTTTTCAAAGAACGTTACGAGTTCGCATGCCTTAAATGAGACAAAAATAAAAGGAGAAATAGTTAAATGGGAGATTACTAAGAGAGATGTCGAAGAATATCAGAGAATTCTTACGATTAATATAACATTGGTATGTGATGGAAAATTAAAACGTAAGACGATAAAGGTGCCTATGAGGCTTGAGGGAGAGGAATTCAAGATTGACAGCTGGATATTGGGGGTGTTAAAATGTGGATAAGGTAAAAATCGATAGAAAAACGTTGTTTGCTCTTGCATCGGACACAAGACTCGAGATATTAAAGAAACTCGATGAAAGAAGGATGACTCTATCAGAACTTTCAAAGACGTTAGGTTTGTCAAAAACTGCAGTAAAAGAGCATTTAGATATACTCTTAGAAGTCGGATTAATAATAAAGGTTGATAGAGATAGAAAGTGGGTTTATTACGAACTAACGAAGAAGGGTAAAAACATACTACATCCAACCGAAAAAACAAAGTTTTTATTTATTATATAAATCGTGTCAAGTTAGCACTTCCAGTAGTTATAGAATGCCCATAAAGTTTTCCAATCCTCTCTGGACTAATTTTTTCTAATCTTTATAAGGCCTGCAAATACCAGAAAATCTCCTATCTACAACTATTTCCGGCTTGTTTTCACGGTATTTCGGAACTTCTTTCAGGAAAACGTAAGCATGGAAAGAGCTTCTTCCTTCAGAAGTCAATACAGCTAAACATTCTCTGGTTTTTGCATAATTATTTTTAACTTTAAATAAGCTGCAACGCTAATTATGTACATTAGCTGCGTAAGGTGAACAATATCTATTGATTTTACTTAAAAATTTAAGTAATGTATTTATACTTACTGAGTAGATTAATCGTGATGTTATCGAGCAAACCAATAACAACATAGCTTAACCAAAAAAATAGAAATATTATATATATTAATTTAATTTCTTTTAGAATTTTTAAATTCTCCAGGAAGAGAAGTAATATTTTCAAGGTCAGGATAAACCCCAAAAGATAAGGGACGTAGCCTTCCAAACTCATGAACACAACGAAAGAGTAGAAGAAAAGTAGGTGTTACAACTACTCTATAAGTTTCAGTTCCAAATAAGTTTAAAAACGCCACAAATAAAAGCATTATAGAGGCAATAAATTGGAACGTTGCGTGCAGGTATAGGAAATTTCGTAAGAACTAAATTTTTTGATTTGTTATTACTGGATGATGTCACTGTAATAATGCTGATGAATACAATAGAGTCCACTGTCTAAGTGAACTTTCGAGCATTTAAGTTGTAAGCATCCCATCGATCCTTTGGGTAACTGCAGTAACACTTGCGGTAGAGTAAAGACAATGGAGCAGAAAAAATTTAAGAAAAGAAAGTATAACCGATACATGCACATTGAACTTTCTGAGTACACTGCAAAAATAGAATCTGATAGGAATTTTGAGTTAATGGCCTTAAAAGCCCAGATGCGTGCAAATCGAAAACTTGTTGTGTTTTTCATTGTCTTCATTCTGTGTGGTCTGTTTTACTTTTATCTGGCCGAAAGGTACGGTTATTACGGGATATTTTACTACATCATGGGACTTTGCTTTATAATCTACCCGGCACTGCTTTATTACCTGAAATCGAGGCCGAAGGAATACAGGGTTTCCACAAGGGGCGTGTGGATAAATGGAAACTTTATTTCTTGGAAGAATTTCAAAGGTTATAGAAAAGATAAAAATTTTCTGTATCTCATACAGCAGTTTGGCGATCCTGTTATTTTACCGGCTGAAGTTGAAAATGTTGTGAAAAAGTATATTTTGCAAATCAGGCCGGGCTCGGAAAACTCTTAAAACAGGATCAAGGCTTTAAAACCATGAAAGTTAAAAGGGTTGTAACTCCTCCTCTTGCGGCAAACTCCTACATTTTCGGAGAGGTCATGGTTGACTGTGGTGGCGATGCGGAATTCATTCTCAGGTATATGTCTGAAAACAACCTGATTGGAAAGGTAAGGTATCTGCTGCTAACTCACGCTCATTTCGACCATGCTGGTGCTTACTTTGCCCTGCAGGAAACCGGAGCACTTGTAGCATTGCATGAAGGCGATCTTGAGATTGCAAGGAGCAATCCAATGGCCTATGGCATGTTGCTTTTCACACCCGTAAGACCGGACGTCACATTTAAAGGAGGAGAGGTCGTTGAAACGAGAAATTCAAAGCTCAAAGTAATTCACACCCCCGGACACAGCCCGGGTAGCGTTTGTTACTACGATGAGGACAGGAAATGGCTGTTCAGCGGGGATACCGTTTTTGCCTACGGGGGTTTTGGCAGGGTGGACTTTCCGGGAGGCAGTGCGGAGGAGCTCGTCAGATCCCTTAAAAAGCTGACCCAGCTTGATGTGGATGTTTTGTATCCCGGGCATGACGAAATAGTGGAGGACAACGCCGGCAGGGAAATAGTCAAGGCTTACGAAATAGCAAGAAGATTGCTGTAGTTTAGTAATTCGGGGGCAATTCGGGGGGCGAGGGATTGAAAAAGGAATTGAGGACGGATGGGACTAAAGGGACTGAAGGGACGGAAATTAGGAAGAGTACAATTCCACTGAGAAAGTTTCTGAAGGATGGAGTTGACAGGAATGCGTTTGGAAATGTCAGCTATGTGCTTGAGTACGGTGAGAGAGGCAGATTCAGGGAGAGGTCGGAGAACACATTTAGAGAGCTTTCTGACATCTTTTCCAACTTTCTCAGTGTCTGGGCTGGAATACTTGACACAAGCTTTGGTCTGAAGTTTGACTTCAGGGAAAAAAACGATCCATTTGCCGGGAGAATGTTCTTCGAAGAGTTAAAGGCTGACTGGGATAAGCTGGTTGATAGAATCAGGGAAGTTAACTTCGAGAAATCCTTTCTGATAGGCGAGGACAGACTTGTTTGTGAACTGATTTACCTGATATTTTACCTCAACCACTACGCTACTGAAAGGGGATGCGAGATAGCTGGAGACGTTAGCAGAATGCTCAACGAGCTTTTGATAGCTCTTTCGAACTTTCCTGAAAAGCTTTCCGGGCTTATGAGGCATTACAGAAATTCCAAGATGTTCTCCCAGAGAGCTTACGAGGACGTGCTCCGGAGACTCAGAAAGGTCAGCAAACAGGCATACTCTCATCACTCTGCGGAATGTATCGAAATTGCAAAAAAGTTTGCTTACAGGGACTTCCCCGGTGTTTTTGCTTTTGAACCTCTCATGAAGATAGCATCGAACAAACAGACAATAGAGAGAGTACTCAGGATAACAAAAACGGACGTGATCTCAGATCTGAAAATGAGCAGAGATGGGGCTGAGTGGAAAATAGACGTTTTCGTGGAGGAGGATGGAGTTAGATGGGGAGCGCTGACAGTACTGCTTATTCTCTTTAACGATTCGGGGATAGGAAAAGATGCTGGAAAGAGCAGCAAGTCTGCAAGCAGGAAGCTGCTGGAGAGCATGCTTTCTGGAGATTATTCCTTTACCGTGGAGATGTTTTTCTGTCCGGAGAAGAGAAAGTTCCTGTCCTATCTGAACGGATCTTTTGTCAGAGATTTTGAGATAGATGTAATTTCCAAGTTTGTCGAGGATTTTTCAGAGTACATTTATCCTGCTGTGGAGACACTGACCGATAGCTTTCTGAATGCCTTTGAGAGGGATATTCACTCAATTCCTGAGTGCAGTCTGGATTACGACTACGTGGTGGATGCCGTAAGAATTAGGGTCAGGAAAAGGCTTGCAACTCACCTTGAGTACACATGCCTGATAACGAGGCCTGTCAGAGGTTACTACCTTCACTTCATAGTTCTGGACTTCAGCTCCGATAACTGTAATCCCGACACATGCAATCAGGACAAGAAACGCAGAGTTTTTTGCCTCCTGTGCAGAGAGAAAGAGGGAGAGATCGCAAGACCAAAGGATGCATTTTACATGTTTGATGGGGTGACACTCGTTAAAATTTTTGAAGTGCTCAGAACAGGAAAACGTCAGTTCAGGCTGAGAAATATCAGCTTTGAGGAACTCAAGCAAACCTCTGAAAGGGCTGTGGAGGTTGAAAGAAAACTCGCGAGGCTGAAGCTGAAGGACTTTGGAATCGTTGTCTGATAGATGTTGCCTGAGTTGTCTGATCTGAATGAGATTGATCTGGAATTAAATGGAGTTAAAATAAAAGCTTTTTAACACTCCTGACTACTTCGCTCCATGCCGACCATAGCTGAGAAGATATTCAGCAATAAGTGCGGTAAGGATGTTCAGGCTGGAGAGATAGTGGTTGCCGAAATAGACCAGATAGCCCTGCAGGATGGGACAGCTCCTCTGTCAATAAGGAAGATTATGGAACTTGGTGTTGAGGTTAAGGCTGCTGACAGAACTCACTTTTTCGTCGATCACGCTGCGCCCTCGCCAAGGAAGGAACTGAGCAACGACCAGAAGTTCATAAGGGAGTTTGCAAGGAAAATTGGGGCTGACTTTAACGGCCCGGGAGAGGGAATAATTCACCAGCTCATGGTTGAGAGGTTCGTGAAACCCGGAGATCTTGCTGTTGGTGCCGATTCTCATACCTGCACCTACGGTGCTATTGGAGCATTTTCAACGGGAATGGGATCAACGGATGTAGCTGTTGCGGTTGCTCTTGGAAAGAACTGGTTCAGGGTTCCTGAGACATTCAGAATTCAGGTTGACGGCAGGCTTGACAAAGGAGTTTACTCGAAGGATATAATTCTAAGAATAATCGGGGAGCTGGGAGCGGATGGTGCAACGTACAAGGCTCTGGAGTTTCATGGTGAATGCGTCAGAAATCTGGATGTTGAGTCGAGGCTTACCATGTCCAACATGGCCGTGGAGTGTGGAGCTAAAGCCGGTTTATTTGAAACTGACGAGAAAACGAGGGAGTTTCTGGCAGAGCTTGGAAGGGCTGAGGACTTCAGGGAAATCAAAGCAGATAAGAACGCCGATTATGAAAAGGAATTTTACTTTGACGCCTCCGACATGGAACCGGTTGTTGCAAGGCCACACAATGTGGACAACGTTTGCGAGGTTTCCAGAGTTGAGGGAACAAAAGTCGATCAGGTTTTCGTTGGAACCTGCACGAATGGCAGACTATCTGATATAGCTGTGGTTGCCAGTATGCTGAAGGGAAAGAAGATTGCAAGGGATCTGAGGTTAATAGTCGCCCCTGCAAGCAGAAGAGTTTACATTAAAGCTCTTGAACTTGGATATCTTAAGGTGATTGTAGAGGCTGGGGGATTAATAGCCCCGCCCGGCTGCGCATGCTGTGTGGGAATACACATGGGAGTTCTGGCTGATGGTGAGGTCTGCCTGTCAACCCAGAACAGGAACTTCAGGGGAAGGATGGGTAATCCTAACGCTGAAATATACCTTGCCTCCCCAGCCACTGCTGCAGCTACTGCTTTGAAGGGCGAAATTACCGATCCAAGAGATCTTCTCAGCTGACCTTTCCTTTCTTTTTTCTCCCCTCTGGATCAAACTTGAACAGCAATAAAAAATCAAAAGACCTCGATGATCTCTCCCGTTCTCTCCCACACCTTCATACCAAGCTTTTCCAGTTCTCTTCCAAACTCCTCACTTTTCAGTGTCTCCAGAAACTTTTTCACACTTTCCTTTTCCATCCTGTCCTTTCTAACGGCGAAGTCGTACTCCTCCGCTCTGACAGGTATAAAATCGAGCCCATAGAAGTCTGCGACACTCTTTATACCGAGCCCCACATCTGCCTTTCCCATTAAAACAGCAACACCTACTGCGTTGTGCGTTTTTGCCTCCACTGTATAGCCTTTTACTTTCTTTACAACTTCTTCAAACTTCATCCCTCTTCTTTCAGCAACCTCTCTCAGGTGCATATCAAGCAGAACTCTCGTCCCACTCCCCGGGTTTCTGTTTATTATTTTCACATCCTCTCTGAGCATATCATCGAACCACTTTATTTTCTTTGGATTGCCCTTCCTTACGATCAATCCCTGCTCTCTCAGATATCCCTTCACGAGCACAGCCCCTTTCAGCCCGAGCCTCCTCATTACCGGCAGGTTGTATTCTCCGCTCTCATCGAGCAGGTGAGTTCCGGCAAGATCAGCCTCTCCTCTCCTGACTGCAAGCAAACCTCCTGTAGAGCCAGCGTTTACAGTTTTTGCGTTTATCTTTGCAAGCCTGAGCAGCAAATCAACTCCAACGCAATGACTGCCAATAATAGTCAGGTCAGCTACCCTTACTGTCGAGAACAGTGTTACTTCAACTTCTCCCGGTTCAAGAAACGCAACCTCCTCAGGTATTTCGATAAACCCATCGGCCTGATAAAGCTTTGATACCATTGCAGAATAGTTACCGCTCAACGGGTATGCTGAATAACCGAATTCTGGACTTTCAACAAGGCAAACTGGATGAAACTCTCTTCTCCCATGAGATGATGCAACTCTGGTTGCCAGCATTGCCCTTACCTTTCTCCTTTCTCTGCCGTACTTTCTTAGCACAGGCGCCACAAATTTTTCAAATATCATGAATGCAGATGTCGGATATCCCGGCAATCCAAAAACGGGTTTTCCATCAACAATCGCAAAGACTGCTGGCTTTCCGGGCTTTATTGCTATTCCGTGAACGAGCACTTCTCCTATGGAGTCGAGCACCCTGTAAACAGCATCTCCCTCACCGGCAGACGTTCCGCCTGAAGTGATAACGATGTCGGCTCTGCTTACTCCCTCTCTTATCGCCTTCTCTATTTCTTCGAAGCTGTCTTTAGATGTTAAATTCAGAACAACCTCTCCACCACACTCCTCAACTGCGAGTGATAGCATTACAGAGTTGACATCGTATATTTTTCCGAATTCGGCTTTGCTTCCTGCCCTGACAAGCTCATTTCCCGTGGAAATTATAGCCACTCTTGGTTTTCTAAGGACTTTCACCTTTCCTATTCCGGAAGCTGATAGAATTCCCGCCTCTCTTGCCGTGATAACAGTACCACTCCTGACAAGCAACTCCCCGGCCATTACATCACTGCCAGCGTGTATAACGTTCTCCCCAACAGCAACAGCCCTGTAAATTTCCACAAATCCATCGCTCTCCTCAGTATACTCCACCATAACAACGGCGTTAGAGCCGGGAGGCATCATCGCACCGGTAGATATTCTTACAGCCTCACCACTACCAACCTCCACCTCAGCTCTCTTACCAATCTCAACTTCTCCGGCAATTCTGAGCCTTACAGGAGAATCCTCCTCAGCACCAAACGTGTCTTCAGCTCTAACAGCGTAGCCATCCATTGCAGCCCTGTCAAAAGGCGGCACGTCTGATGGAGAGAATATATCCTCCGCAACAACTCTGTTCAGGGCTTTTTCGAGCTCAACTTCCTCAACTTCCGGGCTTAAAAGCTCACCCATCCTTTCAGCGATCTTCTCTGCTTCCTCAACCGAAACGAGATTTCTAAAAACTTTCCTGTATTTTCCCATCGGTTTCACCTTTTCTGATTTTTATTTCTTTATTTTATTTAATTATTTAATTTCAATATATTTAATTTCAATACAGATTTCAGGTACGGCTAACTTTCGGTACAGCTAAACAACAAGGTGGCGGATTAGCCTGACATCCACGATTTCTCCAGCTTCCAGCCCTTCAAGCTCTTCCTCTACCTCAACAATTCCGTGGGCTCTTACGATCGAGGATAGAATTCCAGAACCGGAAGTTCTTACCGGCTCTGCAAGTATCTCCTCTCTTTCCACTCCTCTCATGCTAAGTCTAACTCTTGTGAACGTTCTCGTTCCACTTCCTGAGGGAATTCTCCTTGTGAGCCTTGCCCTTACAGTTTCCCCCGGAAAGGCCAGAACGTTGCTTCCTTGGACTTTCATTAAAGCAGGTGGAACAAACAGTCTAAAAGCAACTATGCATGCAACAGGAAAACCGGGAAGTAGAAAAACTGGCTTTCCTTCCACAATTCCAAGTGCCGTGGGCATCCCCGGTTTTATTGCCACACCGTGAACGACAATTTCTCCAGCCTCCTCAACCACCTCGGGCATCACATCCTTCTTACCGGCTGAAGTAGCTCCTGTGAAAATTGCGGCATCGTACTTCAAACTCTCCTCAAGGACTTCTCTCATTTCCTCCCTGCTGTCTCCGACTATTCCAAGGTCAACAACTTCAGCTCCCAGATCTTTGAGCATGGAAATTACTGCCGGCCTGTTTGCGTCGGGAATTCTTACATCATCTCCATCACTGGAGGATTCGCGTAAAACATCTTTCAGCTCATCACCCGTAGCTGCTACTGCCACCTTAACTCTACAGCCAACTCTAACCTTATTTATTCCAGCTGAGAGCAGAAGGCCAGTATCAAAGCTCTGTATAACCTCCCCCTTTTTCATTATAACTTCTCCCTCTCTTACGTCTTCACCCCTCCTTGAAACGTTCTCCCCAACAGCAACAGCCCTGTAAATTTCCACAAATCCATCGCTCTCCTCAGTGTACTCCACCATAACAACGGCGTTAGTGCCGGGAGGCATCATCGCACCGGTAGATATTCTTACAGCCTCACCACTGCCAACCTCTACCTCAGCTTTCTTACCAATCTCAACTTCTCCGGCAATTCTGAGCACAACAGGACTGGAAAAGCTGGCACCAAATGTATCTTCAGCTCTAACAGCGTAGCCATCCATTGCTGCCCTGTCAAAAGGCGGCAGAGTCCTTTTTGATACCACGTCCTCTCTCAAAACTCTGTTTGCAGAGTCCGGAACTCTTACTACTTCTTCTTCAGTTCTGTGAGTTATTCTGCTTAAAAACTTCCTTAAAGCAACATCTGCTTTCTCTCTTTTCAGTATCATGGTTATGAATGGGCGATCAAAACGGTTTATAAGTCTGATGATAACTTTTAT
>CAZUMR010000058.1:0-18154 GCA_964622075.1 uncultured archaeon
TTTTTTATACCGTTCGCAGATTTCCTAAATCAAGGTTATTGGCTGTAGGCTGGTGGGTTGCAAGAGTCTGTGAGAGCAAGACCCGCCTTAGCTCAGTGGTAGAGCGCGGGCCTGTAGTTCGGCCTTGCTTCCCGCAGGGGGAGCAGAAAGCCCGTGGTCCCCGGTTCAAATCCGGGAGGCGGGACTCCATATTTCTATTATTTCCGATTTAAAAAATTGAAATCCAAAATCAATTTTAAAATCACAAAATTAAAAATCACACGACAGCCATCTTTTCAGCGTAACTGACAAACCTCCTGACAAGTGTAGGATAGCTTAGGACGTGAACGTGTACGTAGTTAACGACTGTATTCTTTTTGATAGCTCCATCTCTTTCCCCATCTATGCCCTTCCCTCTTTTAACTCTGTACGTGAACTCAAGTTTCTCTCTTGGTATGACCCTTGAGTAGTGGAATTCGTGTCCAAGCACGACATCTCCCTTTCTTGCCACAATACTGCTTCTCTCACACCTGTAAATTGAGTAGCCAAGGGCCTGAAACTTTCTGTGCATTTCAGTTTCGTACGGCATAAATCCGACCATTTCGTACTCACTTCCATCTATTAGCCTGAGCTTCTCCCCAAGAAACATTAAACCTCCGCACTCAGCGTAAACCGGCTTTCCCGAGTCGCAGAATTCGTAGATATCTCTTCTAAGACTCCTGTTTTTCTCAAGCTCCTCCGCAAAGATTTCCGGAAAACCGCCTCCAATATACAGAGCATCAACATCCGGCAGTTTTCTGTCCTCAAGGGAATCTATTACAACCACCTCGGCCCTTGCAGAAATTGCGTCGATATTATCCTGATAGTAGAAGTTGAACGACCTGTCTCTCAGAACTCCAATTCTTGCTCTCCTTCCCGCCTTTTTTCTTTTTCCTCTCCTTTTTTCTCTCCCTTCTTTGAAAACTGGATGCTCCGGGACTTCCTGCAGGGGCGGGGCTTTTTCGGCAATTTTTATTATTTCGTCGATGTTTACATACTTCTCAACGAGCTCTGCAAGCCTATCAAACAGCTGTTCGAACTCCTCTCTCCTCTCGTAGGCCGGAATGAGTCCGAGATGTCTGTCGGGAATAACAACGTCTTTCCTTCTTGGAATCACACCCACAACTTTCATTTTTGCAAGTTTTTCAGCGGCAAGCCTTGCCTTGTTTGCGTGCCTTTCACTTCCAACTCTGTTGAGAATAACCCCCTCTATTCTGACTTCAGGATCAAAAACCTTGTAACCGTATATAAACGGAGCAACAGTTCTTGACATCCTCTCTACATTGGCTATGAGGATTACAGGACATTTGAGAATCTTGCTCACCTCTGCAGTGCTGCCCTTTTCGTCAGTGGCGTGGTGAGAGTCATGCAATCCCATTGTTCCCTCTATCACGGCTATGTCTGCATTTCTGAAGTTTCTCTCAAAAGTTTCAATTATGTCGTGCCTTGTGAGCATGAAGCTGTCAAGATTTCTGCTGTGCCTGCCTGTTGCGAAATAGTGAAAGCTTGGGTCTATAAAGTCCGGACCAACCTTATACGGCTGAACTCTGTAGCCTCTGTTTACGAGAGCTCTCATTAATCCGATGGAAATCATCGTTTTTCCAACTCTGCTGCTCGTACCGCTCAGAATTACTCGGGGTATATCGATCATATTACTACACATCGATTTTTATTTTACTTTTTATTTTTTTTATTTTTTTATTTTAATTACGTCAGTCCAAATCCAGTTGTTTGCCATTTTCAATTTTCAGTTTCCACGAATTTCAGTCTCCACGAAAATTAGAATGGGAATGTTATATTGCCGGGACTCTCTTCTTCAAAGCGGGCGGTCTTGGTTTCATGAGTATCTTGCTGCCGCACTTGGTGCACTGAATTCTCTCCCCCGGTTCAACATCTACTTCAGCACCACACATGGCACATACGTAAACGGGCATGAGGAATGCTTTTCCCGGGAAGTATATAAATGTTAGGAGCTTGAGCTCACATCTGCTTTTTACATCCGGCTGGAGCTACTGGTGCGGACAAAAAGAAATAAATCCGGTGAGATTCAAGGTGTATTTATGATGGCTGATTTGCTGTTTGGAATAGCTGTGGCCTTATATGCCATAACATGGATAGCACTGCAGGTTTCTTGATTTGCATGCTTTCCAGCTTTTTTAATTTTATTTCTTAAACGGCTTTAAGAGTGTCAATTAGCTCGATTATCTTCCTAACTGCAACATCCACGGCATTCTTAACTTCCTGCGTTAACTCCAGCCCTTCTGAAACTTTTTTTGGTTTTATGCCGACCACGAACATCTTTTGTGGAACATCAATTCCACACGTTTTTGCAAGGGCAATTACTTTTGTGTAGTCTAGGTCGTGAATTGAGAAAAACTCCGGCCCCCTCACGTCTTCCAGCTTGAAAACTTTCACCTCTCCCGGCTTGCCTTTGAAGTCTATGGCATCAACGAATATCACTGCATCCCTGCCCTCAATGTACTCCAGCAGCTGAAAGTTCATGTTTCCTCCATCGAAAATCTCCACATCACTGTCATTCAGAACTTCTCTGAGTTTCTCAATAACTCTGACGCCCACACCCTCATCGCTCATGAGTATGTTTCCGATACCTATCACGGACAGTTTCATGGAGTTAACCGGATGGCGAAACAAAAAAGCCTATGGGCCCGCGGGGGTTTGAACCCCGGACCTCTCGCTTATCAGGCGAGCGCTCTAACCAGGCTGAGCCACGGGCCCCGCACTTCAGCGTTGCAGGTTTAGTTTTATGAAGTTTTTGGTCTCTTGCTGTTTTTACCAGCATGTGTTTGGACGTTTAAAAGCTTTAATGCCTTAGATTTTGATTGACTTTTAAAATTAAAAAATTAAACTGTAAAAATCAAATCCTTTCTCTTGGTATGAGGTACTCTTTTGGAGCCATTTCAAATGGTTCAAGGTACTTTCTGAGGACTTTTGGTATTTCAACCCTGCCATCTTCAAGCTGGAAGTTTTCTATTATTGCGGTTATCGCTCTCGTCGTGGCTATTGCGGTGGAATTCAGCGTATGTACGAAACCCTTGCTTGGCATTCCTTTCTCTTCAGCAAACCTGATGTTCAGCCTGTAGCTCTGCCAGTCCGTGCAGTTTGAGCAAGAAACCATTTCCCTGTATTTTCCCTGTGCAGGCATCCATGCCTCAAGGTCGTACTTCTTGGCAGCTACAACGCCCAGATCTCCCGTGCATATGTTGACTATTCTGTAAGGAATTCCAAGTCCCTGCCAGATTTCCTCTACATTGGCTATCAGCCTCTCATGCCAGTCCCAGCTCTCCTCAGGAAGGCAGTAAACGAACTGCTCTATCTTGTTAAACTGGTGAACTCTAAATATTCCCTTCGTATCCTTTCCGTGAGCTCCAGCCTCCTTTCTAAAACATGGACTGACTCCAGCGTAGAGCAGGGGCAAATTCCTTTCAGCAATGACCTCGTTCATATGCATGGCTGCGAGTGGATGCTCGGAAGTTGCGATAAGGTACAGGTTCTCTCCCTCAACCCTGTATATCACTTCTTCAAAGTCCGAGAGAGCTGTAACTCCTTCGTAGACTTCTCTTCTCATCATGTATGGAGGATTTACTATTCTGAATCCCTTTCTTGACAGAACATCGAGAGCGTAAGCTGTTAACGCAAAGTCAAGCCATACGAGGTCATCAAGCAAATAGTAAAATCGAGAACCGGCAACCTTTGCAGCCCTCTCTATGTCTGCCCACCCAAACATTTCTACAGCATCGGCATGGGCAACGACGTCTCCATCTATCACCTCGTATTCAACGTCAAAACCTTTCGTCTGCTGTTTGAAAGCATCAAGGTGTTTTGCCAGAACCTTTGGCTTTCCCCAGAACTTCACGGGAACATTCTCAGTATCGTCCTTGCCAACCGGGACGCTCTCGTGCACGATGTTTGGGATTGCAAGCAAAACCTTCCTCAGCTCCTCTTCAAGTTTTTTCAGCTCTTCCTCCTCTTTTTTAACTCTTTCAGAGATCTCCTTTGCAGTCTCAATTAACTTCTTTCTCTCATCACCCTTTGCCTTCTTTACTTTTAAGGCGAGCTCGTTCCTTTTTCTTCTCAGTTCGTTGAGCTTGTGCAGTTTCTCTCTCCATTTTCTGTCAAGTTCTATTGCCTTTTCCACGAGCTCCAGACTTTCTCCTCTTTTTTTCTGTGAATTAATGAGAATGTCAGGATTCTCTCTAAGTGCTTTCAGTATGCTCCACATGTTCTGGCGTTTCAGTTCATGTTTAAATGTCTTGCCGGTTTATTGTCGGTTTATTCTAAAGCCAGTTTATTCTAAAGGCAGAATAGCGGGATAACAAAATATAACAAAATAACAAGAACAAAAATAAACAATTTACTCCTCAACTTCTCCGGTTCTTACCCTCACAGACTTCTCCACGGGTATTACGAAGATCTTTCCATCTCCGTATCTCCCCGTTCTCGCAGCGTCGGCTATTGTCTTTATCACAGTGTCAACTCTTGCATCCTCAACAATTATCTCTATCTTTACCTTTGGAAGTAAATCGATTTCCATCGTTCTACCTCTGAACTGGAGCTTGATTCCCTTCTGCTCTCCTCTGCCCTTAACGTCACTTACTGTCATCGCTACTATTCCCCTGCTTTCGAGAGCTCTCTTTACGTCTTCAAGCTTTTCGGGCCTTATTATTGCCTCAACCTTCTTCATTCTCACACCACCTCATCAGGCGTAGGCAGTTTCTCCGTGCTGGGAGATGTCGAGTCCAACGTACTCCTCTTCCTCTGTAACTCTAAGTCCTATAACCGCATCCACGATCTTGGCAAGAATGTATGTAACCACGAAAGCGTAGGCAACTGCTGCAAGGGCAGCTATTATCTGAACGACGAACTGGTGGACATTGCCATAGATCAGTCCGGAGTAGTCACTCACGGCCTTGGTTGCGAAGATTCCTGTAGCTATGGCACCCCAGAGACCGCCCATTCCGTGAACAGCCCACGCATCAAGGCTCTCATCCAGTCCCCTGTTTATTCTGAAGAGCATCATGTTGTAGCAGAGTATTCCCACGATTATTCCTATGACTATGGCTCCTGACACTTCTACGTAGCCAGCTGCTGGGGTAATTGCAACCAGCCCGGCTACTGCACCGCTAACAAATCCAAGTGATCCGGGCTTTCCTTCCTTTATCCAGCTTGCAAACATCCAAGATAGACCAGCAGCAGCTGCTGCCGTATTTGTAACGAGAAATGCGTTTGCAGCAGAAGCGTTTGCAGCAACGGCACTTCCGGCGTTAAATCCGAACCAGCCGAACCAGAGTAAAGCAGCTCCAAGCAACGTCATCGGGATATTGTGCGGTTCCATGTCATATTCTCCAAACCCTGTCCTCTTTCCTATTACGAGTGCGAGGGCGAGGGCACAGAATCCAGAGCTTATGTGAACAACTGTACCTCCTGCAAAGTCAAGAGCTCCAAGCTGCGAGCTCCAGCCTCCTCCCCACACCCAGTGAGCGAGCGGATCGTAAACGAGAGTTGTCCACAGCAGGCCAAAGATCATGAAAGCACTCAGCTTTACTCTCTCCGCACAGGCCGATGTAATTATTGCGAGGGATATACATGCGAATACGAGCTGGAATGCAACGTAAACAAGAGCTGGTACATGAGTTCCCGGCCAGACCATGTTGTAGAAGTTTGGCAGCAAAATGTAGCACAGATTTCCTATAAACCCGTGTATGTCGTGTCCAAAAGCAAGGCTAAATCCGTAGATTACCCACTGTATGCTTACTATCGCGTAGGCAATGAAGGATAAAGAAATCATTGAAAGTACGTTCTTTTTCCTGACCATACCTCCGTAAAAAAGCCCAAGACCGGGAGTCATCAACATCACTAACGCAGTTGCTGTAAGCAACCATGCTGTATCTCCAGCATTTATGTGACCAGTCACGTCACCACCGGGGCATTATGAAAAAGTATGGGTTTTTAAATTTTTTTCATCAATCGCCACTACCACTTCATAAATTTTCACAAAAGTTAGGCAACATCTAAAATTACGTGATGGACTTTCCGTCTGACTGCCAGTATTTTTGCATTGTCCATTTTTGCAGTGTCGAGTAAATAACGGAAAAGAACAAAACAGTTTTAAGAGCCTGACCAATTCGAAGCAGAGATGCTGAGGGCTTTCTTCATAGGCAGGTTTCAGCCATGTCACCTTGGACATGTGGAAGTGCTGAGGAGCATTCTCAGGGAAGTGGACGAGCTTATAATCGGAATAGGCAGTGCTCAGGAAAGTCACACAATCGAAAACCCGTTTACGGCGGGAGAGAGAATGCTCATGGTTTCGAGAGCTGTTGACGAGCTGATGGAAAAAATGCTTGAGAACGGGGAAATTGAAAAACCGAAGAAAGTTTATATTGTACCGCTTGAGGATATATACAGAAATTCCCTGTGGGTCAGCCACGTCAGGTCTATGGTTCCCCCCTTCAGTCTTGTGTACTCGAACAACCCTCTTGTGATAAGGCTTTTCAAAGAGGCGGGTATTGAGGTTAGAAGTACAAGGATGTACAGGAGATTTGAATATCAGGGTACTGAAATCAGGAAGAAAATGCTTGAAGGAGGGGACTGGAGATCTCTCGTTCCGGAATGCGTGGCGGAAGTAATAGAAGAAGTGAAGGGTGTGGAGAGAATAAGGGAAATAGCGAGTTTGGACAAGTAACTGTCAAGTGGAAATATCCGTTCAGAGTACTTCTAAGAGATGACGTGGTTGTTAGAGCTGAATTTCTGAAAACTCACGTTTCCAATCCTGAAATGTTTGAGGTTAGTGAAAACAGGACTGCAAGGAGACTTTACAGAGATCTTGTTGCTTACTTTTCGGGGGAGAAGGTAACGTTTAATTACAGGGTTGACATCAGAAGTGAATTTGTCAGAAAAGTTCTGGATGTTGTGAGGAAAATAGATTACGGAAAAACCCTGACTTACGGAGACATAGCCAGAAAGCTTGGGACATCTCCAAGGGCCGTTGGATATGCGTTGAAAGCAAATCCAGCCCCCGTAATAATCCCTTGCCACAGAGTTGTGGCGAAAAACGGGATAGGCGGATTCAGTCAAGGCGTAGAGATAAAACTTGAGCTTTTAAGGCTTGAAGGAGCAATTTGATGCTTTGTCTGATGCTTTATCCCCATTTTGAAAACGTCACGTTAAAGTACAGAACCTTGCTCACCTCCATGGATTTGCAAAAAGCCAGTTTCAGGCTGGAAACGTGAACTTTCTCAGTTTTTCCCATAAAGAAGCTCTGGACGGTGTACCCACTGCTATCCTTCGTTACAACCACAACTTTTGGGGAGTCTGCATACGGACAGTAATCTCTGTTGAGGACGTAAACTTCGACTGCATTTTTCTCCGGAATAGCTTTTATTCTTTTCAGTTCTCTGTAAACGTTATTTCCTGAAATAGCTGCATTTATTGACTTTTTCACGAGATCTTTTTTGCCTGAGATCAGTATTCCGTTAATTTCTGCCCACGCGCTGTTTCCGTCAACACACATTTCCACTCCTCTGTAAAACGTAACTTTCCCCACCACTGGCAGCATTCCCGGGCTCATGGTGATCCGTCCATTTTTAAACAGAACTATTGCGTGGGGAACCCCGTCGTTTTCGTAAATAACGGCGTTTGCGTTAGCTGGTGAGAGTTTCAGGTAAAATGAAACTCCCTGCTCTGCTGAGCAGAGTGTGGGAACACTTGAGGTCAGTGCTAATGCGAGCAGTGTGATTGTGGAAACAAGGACAGCTGTTGTAATCATCATGCTCATTTTCATAATTATGATGAACGAGCAGGGCTGATAAAAGAGTTATGAAAACGTCATGATAATGGGATCTGAATTGTTATTTATTTATGTCAAATAAAACTATTCTCTCACGAACAAGTAAGTTAAGTCTCCTCTCAGCAACATCGAGCTCCGTTTCTGATATGTTGAAAAAATTAACAATTCTTTCAAACTTTTCTTTGCTCATTTTCCCCGTTTCAAGGACATTTCTCTCCTCAAAACCTTCAGGTTCTGTATCTTCGAGAAATACCGCAATAACTTTATTTACGCCCTCCTTTATCCCCATTTTCATTGCATCTCTTATCTGCCTCGTTGCGGCAGAGTAAAGCAGAATTTCAAGGGGTAAAGTTCTGGCCACTCTTCTCCCTTCTTTCCACGCTTTTATGGCTTTTTTCGCTGCGAAATAAACGTGATTTTCATCGACAACGTACTCTGCATTTATGAATGCCGCCTTGCTTCCATACTTTTTGAGAAATCCGTTCACGTCTTTAACAGCAAGCAGACCCTGCTTTACCTTCATATTACCCTCATCACGGATTCCATGATTATGCCCCTATCAGACAGGTCATACCTGAGAATGACTTTCGGGACGAGAGTTCTCTTGAACTTTATAAATTTCAGCCTCCTCTGGATTTCATTTTCCATCTCCTTGATCGTCATTTCCATTACGGCATCTGCTATGTGCTTTATTGTGGTTTCAATCCTCGATTCAAGCATGCCTTTCGTCATGAGGACAAGAAACACCGATCTGTCCCTCTTGGCGTAATCCGAAAAACTCTCCACCAGCTTTATAACGTCGCTGTCTGGATAGTGCAGGAAGAAGTACGTCAGGTTGTTTACAATCACCCTGTCATAGCTCTTGGTATCGAGAAGGTTTTTGAAAGCATTAAAAGGGTCGTATCTCCTCCTTAGGCATTCTTTTAACTTATCAGGTGTGTAGATCCTTCCGGAAACAAAATCAAGAAAATCTACATTTTTTTTCACTTTTTCGGCACCATCTCCGGCCATTTCAACCATATCGCTGAGTATGTATTCTGCCGGATCGTCTGTTGTAACGTAAAGAACACTCTCATCGTTCTTTGCTCCCTCTATTGCGAAGTGATATGTGAAAACTTCTCCACCTGCTCCCGGGTCTTCAAGCACGAGAACAACACTGCTCTCGGGAATACCACCTCTGAGCTGGCCATCTATGGTTACAATACCCGTCTTAAAACGTCTCACTGGAGTCATAACGGTCATTTTAAGTCTCACGCAACTTATAAATCCTTTACCATTAACGGTTAAACATGATCAAGTTCGACGAGAAAGGGCTCGTTCCGGTAGTTGTGCAGGATGTGGATACGAAGGAAGTCCTCATGCTGGCTTACGCTAATGAAGAGGCCTTAAAGAAAACGCTTGAAACGGGTTATGCTCACTACTGGAGCAGAAGCAGAAAAAAGCTCTGGAAAAAAGGAGAAACTTCGGGAAACGTTCAGGAGATCGTCGATGTCAGAATAGACTGCGATTGCGATGCAGTGCTGTATCTCGTAAGACAGAAGGGAAACGCCTGCCACACTGGAAACTACACCTGCTTTTTCAGAAAGTTCGACTGGGAATGTGAGAAGATGTAAATGTGAACGTTGGAGGTGAGAGTTTTGAAATATGTTGCCGACACGAGCGTCCTCATCGACGGTAGAATATCCCAGATGCTTGAAAGGGGAGACATAGAGGAAGGAAGCACGATAATAGTCCCAGAAGCGGCCATGGCTGAACTTGAGGCTCAGGCCAACAGGGGAAAGCTTACGGGCATTCAGGGACTTGAGGAAGTTGCGAGAATAAGAGAGATGTGCAAGGCTAAAGGAGTATCTCTGCTTTTTTTAGGCGAAAGACCAACTCCAGAACAGATCAGGCTTGCAAAGGCTGGAGAGATTGACGCAATGATAAGAAAGGTCGCTGAAGAGGAAGGAGCCATTCTTGTAACAAGTGATAGAGTGCAGTATGCTGTTGCCGTTGCAAAGGGTATTGAAGCAATATACGTTAGACAGGAGAGAATTAAACCGGAAGATACGATAATAATGAGTTTTTTCACTGAAGATACTGCAAGCGTTCACCTCAGAGAGGGAGTTAAACCTTACGCAAAGAGGGGGAAGATTGGGCAGCTCAGGCTTGTGGAAATTGGAGATAAACCGATGAGCCTTCAGGAACTGCAGGAAATAGCTCATGAAATTCTTGAAGCAGCGAGGCAGGATGAGGAGAGCACAATAGAAATTGAAAGGGAAGGTGTAACTGTAGTCCAGCTAAGAGAGCTGAGGATTGCAATTGCTGAAAGGCCATTCTCTGACAGGATGGAAATTACTGCAGTTAGGCCGGTAGCAAAGCTCAGCATAGACGACTACGGCGTCAGTGAAGAATTGAAGAAGAGGTTCGTAGAGAAGCAGAGAGGAATTCTGATTGCAGGTCCTCCGGGGGCTGGAAAGTCAACCTTTGCTGCAAGCGTTGCTAACTATCTGATGGAGAAAGGTTTCATGGTCAAGACAATGGAAAGTCCAAGGGATCTGATGGTGAGAGACGAGATTACGCAGTACGCACCTCTTGAGGGTGATATGAGGTTAACAGCAGACGTTTTACTGCTCGTCAGACCTGACTACACGATATACGATGAAGTCAGAAAGTCGGAAGACTTTCAGGTTTTTGCAGATATGCGTCTGGCTGGTGTGGGCATGATTGGAGTTACTCACGCTACGAGAGCCATAGATGCTGTTCAGAGGATGATTGGACGGGTAGAGCTTGGTGTAATACCTCAGGTCGTCGATACTGTGATATTCATCGATGCAGGAAGAATAGAGAAGGTTTACGAGCTCAGGTTTACAGTTAAAGTACCTCACGGAATGTTTGAAGCTGATCTTGCAAGACCTGTTATTGAGGTCGTGGATTTCGAGAGTAAAGAGGTGGAGTACGAGATCTACACGTATGGAGAACAGGTAGTCGTAATGCCTGTAAAGATGGAAAGAGAGGAAGAGGAGAAGATAAGGAGAAAAGTTGAGAGGGCGATAAGTTCCTACGTTTCAAACTACGAGATAGACGTTTTGAGCAACAGCAGGGCTGTTATAAGAGTTCCACCAGATGAGATACCTTCCCTTCTCGGTAAGAAAGGCAGGAGAATAAAGAAAATTGAGGATTCACTGAAAATGGGGCTGGAGATACAGCCCATGGAAGAAAAGATGCCAGTTACTGTTGAGGAGAGCAAGAAACACTGGATACTTCACGCTGAGGGGCTTGAGGGCAGGAGAGTAAGCGTCTATGCAGGAGATGAGTACCTGTTTACAGCATCAGTTGGCAGGAAGGGTGTTATAAAGGTAAGAAAAGACAGGGATGCCGGAAAAGCAATAAAAATGGCGTTGATGAGAGGAGATGGAATATACGTTAAATACTGATTTTATTTTATTAATCATTCCTTTCATTTCATTTCCACGTCCCTCCTCACGACGAGAACGGGAACTCTGGCTCTTCTGACGAGTTCTTCAGACACGGAACCAAGCAGAACCTCCTCAAAGTTACTTCTCCCATGAGAGCCAACGACTATGAGAGATACCTCCTCTTCATCAGCAACTTTCAGTATCTCCCTGACAGGGTTCCCATACCTCACGATCGTTTTTACTTTACACTCAACTTCCTCAGCCATTCTGTCCAGTTTCTCTTTTGCCTCTTTCGTAAGCCTCTCTCTAAATTCTTCCTCAAACTCCAGTGCTGTCTCACCAAACCACGCAACGCCCATTGCCATAGCCTCAACTCTCTTTTTATTCACGACGTGAAGTAAAACGGCCTCTTCTGCAACACCACTTCTGCATAGGGCTTTTACGTACTCGAAAGCCTTGGACGAGCACTCCGAAAAATCGGTTGGGTGGAGCAACTTTCTGAACATAATTTAAGCTAACAGTTCAACTAAATAAGCTTTTCTAATTTAAATTTTAAACAAAAAATTTAGAAAAATAAAATTGTAAATTTAAAATGGCAGTTTCAGTCCAAGGCCACTCTCTATCATCTTCCATCCCATGTACAGCATTACAGCAACAAAGATGTACTTCAGTTTCTTTGCTGGTAGTCTGTGTGCAGTTCTTGCTCCAATCTGAGCCATCAGAACACTTGTCGCTGCGAGTAACAGCCCTGATTCCACATTTATATACCCTATAAGGTGACCTATTGGGGAGGTAAAAGGAATTCCTGCCTTTAAGCCGTTGTAGATATAGCCAGCAATACCGCCAAGGCTTGTGAAAACCATTAAGGCGGTAGATGTTCCAACTGCCAGGTGAATTTCAAAGCCCAGCGCTACCACCATTACCGGGACCATTAACACTCCGCCACCAATGCCTATTATACCCGTCACTATGCCAAGGGGAAAACCCCAGGCTGCCCAGACGAGTGGATTTTTTACAGGCTCTCTTCCAGTTTCCTCTGGGGCTCTTGCTGTTAGCATCCTTATAGCGCCAAGCATGACTGCAAGACCGAACATTATTCTCAACCAGTTCTTCGGAAGAACTTCCGCTATTGAAGACCCGACAACTGCCCCAGCTGCACCGGTTAAACCAAGCACAACTGCTGCCTTCCACCAGACATATCCTCTTCTTGAGTGTGCAATTGCACCGCTTATTGCAGTTGGAAAAACAACCATCAGATTTGTGCCGAATGCAATCATTGTTGCCAGCCGAGGATTAATCCCCATAGCC
Organism: uncultured archaeon; assembly: GCA_964622075.1. GTDB lineage: Archaea > Halobacteriota > Archaeoglobi > Archaeoglobales > Archaeoglobaceae > WAPX01. Next base: position 12,529 of record CAZUMR010000058.1, read on the forward strand.
GTGTAGACCCAGTATTGCACTGGGATCATTATAAAGCAACCTCCAACACCAAGCAACCCGCTTGCAAATCCAACGGCAAGTCCTGTAATCAGAAATATTGCTATTTCTTCTTCAATTCCCATCATAACCTATTCACCTCCAGATTGGTGAAAATTCACACAGTATTAATTAATTTTGTTTAAAATTTAACCAAAATTTAAAAATTAAACAGAAATTAGGTTTTACCAAGATAATCCAAAAATTGATAAATTGAAAAAACAAGACTCAGGCATGAAGGTGGGTCTGATAAGGTGCGAAATTGTGGCAGATTTCTGCCCTGCTGCATCGTGCATAAAGGCAATGAAGGAGAAGAGTGGAGCTTTTGAAGGTGTTGAAGAAGACATTGAGCTCGTTGGAGTAATGACCTGCGGTGGATGCCCGGGAAAGAAAGTTTCCTCAAAGGTAAGGGCTCTTGTCAACAAGGGGGCAGACACAATAGTTCTCTCCTCATGCATAAGCAAGGGTTATCCTGTTGGCGAGGCTTTTCCGTGCCCGAATACTGAAGAAATAAAGAAAGCTGTAAGAGCAACTGCCAAGAAGTGCGGCAAGGCAAAGGGTGTTGAGGTTAGAATTGTTGAATGGACACACTGATATAAATTAAATAAATTTTTCTATATCTTCATCTACTGCCCATCAGGTTTTTTAAGAGCTGTTTCCAAATAAAACAGTTAATGAGGATATTCGCCAAGATAGTAGTCGTATCGATGTTCGTATCCTTCCTCTCCCTGATACTGCTGCTTGCCTCATTTCAGGCTCCATCAGGAGCTGTGATTGTTTACGTAATTTATACCTTCATAATTATTGCAGGTATATCCTTTTTCGTAGCAGGCAGTTTAACTAATCCCATCAGGGAACTGATGAAGGGATTTGAAAAACTGATGAATGGAGAGATAACAGCTGTTGCTGTTAAGACTGGAGACGAACTTGAGGAACTTGCAAACTCGTTTAACTACATGGCTGAAGTTCTTTTCAAACAGAAGGAGGAAATAAAGAAGAGTGAGGAGAAATACAGAAGCCTTGTAGAGGACTTAAACGACTGGGTGTTTGAACTTGACGAGAACCTGAAATTTACGTACTCAAGCGGGAAGGTGAAGGATCTTCTTGGTTACAGCGTGGAGGAGGTTGTGGGCAGAAGTATAAACGATTTTCTGTATAAAAAGCTTAATGAAGTTCCGGAATCAAGGGTGGAACTGATTTTCCTTGCTAAGAGTGGGGATGCTGGAAGTGAGAGTGCAGAGAATGCTGGTAAAAAGGTAGTTACTGAAGTTTCTTTTAGAAAAGTCAGAAAAGGTTGTTTTTCAGGATACAGAGCTGTGTGCAGGGACATAACCCAGAGAAAGAAGGCTGAAGAAAGAATGAGCTTCCTTGCAAATATCGTCGAAAATGTCGTTGATGCAGTTGTGTCAATAGACTCCTCTGGCAGAATAACGAACTGGAACAGAGGCGCTGAGATGACTTTCGGTTTTAAAAGCAGGGAAATTCTTGGAAAGAGGTATACAGCAATAATTCCCAAATCTCAGTGGAAACTCTGGGAAAACAAGCTTGGACTGGTTAGAGATGGTGGAAGTGCAAGGTTCGAGAGTTACGGAATAAAGGCAAATGGAGAAAAAATCAGAATAGAGGTGACACTGACGAGAGTAGGAAACTCTTTTGCGATTATAGCCAGAGACGTTACTTCAAGAAGGGAAGCCGAAGAAAAGCTGAGGAGAGCTTACGAACAGCTTGAAGAAAAAACGGCAGAACTCATGAGGAGCAGAAAGGAGCTTGAATACCTTGCCAACATAGTTGAAAACTCAAGCGATGCAATATATTCTGTTGACCTTTCCGGAAAGATAACGAGCTGGAACAGAACTGCAGAAAGGATGTTTGGATGGAGAAAGGATGAAGCTATCGGAATGCACGCAGACGAACTGTTACCAGAGGAGCTGAGGGGAGAAACAGACCTTATCCTGAGAAAGCTCTTTGAGGGGATAACGTCGATGACGTATGAGACAAGGAGAGTTAACAGAGAAGGAGATCTGTTCAGCGTTGAGGTGACGATATCTCCGATATATACTGGAGATACAATTGGCGGCTTTTCCGTGATTGCAAGGGACATAACTTCCAAGGTAGAAGCTGAAAGCAGAATGCTCAGGAGGATGCTGAAATACGATCTCGAAAAAGGCAGGATTTACCTTGTGACCGACAGGAACTTTGCCGTGGATATAGTTGAGGACTTTATCAAGTGCGGGTGCAATGCTCTTGTCATTTCAAGGTATCTGGAAATAAAAGGCGCTAAAAATCTCAGACTGTCTGAAAAGATTGGTAAGGTATTTGTTTCAAACTTTAAGGATGTGGAAAGGGCAATAATAAGCACTCCCGGATGGAACAACATAGTTTTACTTGAGCTTGACTACCTGATATCCAAGGAAGGTTTTGAGCCCACTCTCAGGTTCGTTCAGCATCTGAGAGACTCTCTTTACGTTCTTGGAAAGGGAATAGTCGTTCTGTACGTTGACCCATATACCATCAGCGATGAGGAAATGAAGGTTCTGGGTAAGGAGTGTGAGGTCGTGAAATCCAAGCCAACCCAGCAGACAATGCCTGCCAAATGCTACGAAATACTGAGACACGTTTACATGCAGAACAGAGTTGGAGAGAACGTTAGCTTTGCAGAACTTATGGACGTATTTAAGATGTCAAGAAACACTGTTAAAAAATACGTCAGGCAGCTTGAGGGAATGGGGCTCGTTAAAGTTGTGAAAGACGGCAGATACAAGGTAGTAACTCTAACTCAGAAAGGCAGGGAACTCTTCTCTGAAAGCTACGAGCTTGAGTTTGTCTGACCTTTAAACTTTATGTGGTTATATCGTTTACCTTTCAGGACAGAATTTGTGATATCTGCAGATGACACTGTTTGACAGCTTTTCTGACAACATTGGCATATTGGATGACAGTTAAACTATCGAACATCGGAGGTGAAAAGAGGTGTCAGACGACGAAAAAGTAGAGGTAGTAAGGGGCATACAGACACTCTGGAAAACAGAGGACTGGTGGGCAGTGTGGATAGCATTTCTGATCATAGCTCTTGCAGCGATACTGTATTTCAACGGATCGACACTCAAGCCACTGGCAGTCTATCCTCCAAAGTGGAGCTTTACTCCAGAAGGATGGGCAACGCTTGCAAAACACTTTCAGCAGCACTGGATATGGTACCTTGCTAACTTCTCCTTCTGGTTCGTTGTGTTTACTATAAGCAGTGCCATACTTGGATTCAAGCCAAGCGAGTTCGTGCCGTCTTTCATATTCGTTTACGTGTTCTCAGTGTTGATAGCGATATTCTCAGCAAACGAAACAGCTCACCACTACAACCTTGAAGCACCACTGTTTGCCCTGATAGTTGGACTGATAATAGGTAACTTCGTAAAACTGCCAAGATGGATGGATGCTGGATTCAGGGTAGAGTACTATATTAAGACAGGTATCGTCCTGCTTGGAGCTACCCTGCCTTTCATGCTGATAGTTTACGCGGGTCCAGTAGCTTTCGCACAGGCAACAACAATAGCAGTCACAACATTCGTAACAATATACTTCGTGGGAACGAGACTCCTCGATCTCGACAAGAGGTTTGCCGCTGTGCTTGGAGCTGGAGGAGCAGTCTGTGGTGTTTCAGCATCCATAGCGATGGCCGCTGCTGTAAGAGCGAAGAAAGAGCACGTAGCAATGGGTATCACGTGTGTTATCGTCTGGGCCATTATAATGATATTCCTGATACCGTACGTTGGCTGGGCTCTGAATCTGCATCCCGGTATAGTCGGTGCATGGGTAGGAACTTCAGAGTTCGCTGATGCAGCGGGATTTGCAGCGGCAATGCAGTATGGACTCATGTATCAGGCGAAGTACGGCTTTGGAGCTGATGTGGCAATATGGGCTTTCACACTGATGAAGGTTATAGGCAGGGACATGTGGATAGGTCTCTGGGCTTTCGTTATGGCAATAATCGCTACGACCAAGTGGGAGGTTGCAGAGGGAGGTCAGAAGCCGTCTGCCATGGAAATATGGTGGAGATTTCCAAAGTTCGTCCTCGGTTTCTTCGCCGCATCTCTCGTGATGACCATAATAACTGCCGGAGTTCCGCTTGACGTTTACCTGCATCAGATGAAGCCGCTGCTCATAGGCCCGATCAAGACGATGAGAACGTGGACGTTCATATTCACATTCTTCAGCATAGGCCTTACTACAAGGTTCAGAGAACTTGCAGCTACCGGTAAGAAGCCGTGGATAGCATTCAGCTCTGGTGCAATAGTGAACGCTGTGCTTGGATTCATAATATCGGTGTACATCCTCGGCTGGTACTGGTCTAACCTTGCAACACTTGGTTAAAATTTTATTTTTTAATTTTTATTTTGCATTTAGCACATCAGTAAGCACATCGGTGATTTCACAGCAGTAATTTTAGCGTTGTGTTTAAGTTTAAGGTGCATTATTTAAGGAGGGGTGAGAGATGCAATCTTATGATATAAATCCTGAACTTGTGGCTTTTGGAGACGGCTACTTTGTTGTGACGAGTGAAAACCAGCTGTACTGTATAGATGCAGAGGGTGTAAGGTGGAAGAAGAAGTTCGTCACGACGTTTTACAGAGATCCATATACTGATGTAAAAATATCTGCTATTGATGCAGCAGGGGGTATTATAGCTGCTGGAACGAACTTTATGGATGGAAAGCTTTACCTGATGGATGAGGATGGAAAAAAGCTCTGGGAACACCAGTTTGCCACCATAGCGAGTCTTGGGTGGAGGCCGGAAGATGTGATATGTATCTCCATAGGCAGGGGATTTGTGAGTGTTGCAACAAGGTTCATGCACGATTACGTTTACGCATACACTTTCGATAGAGAAAGGCTGTTTGAGCACAGGTTTGATGAGGATGTGCTTAAATTATCTTCAAGCAGCTCTACTGCTGTGTTAACTGAAAGAGGAATCGCTGTTTTTGATCTTAAAGGAAAGAAAATTGTGGAAGTGGAAGGTAGATTCTGTGATGTTTGCAATTGTGGAAAAATTTTTCTGTGTGGAACGGATAAGGACTTTATAGATAACAAATCTGTTGTTCTCATGAGCGGTGAGAAAATTTACTGTTCTTCGGATCGCATTTACGTTTGCAGGGGGAGTACTGTCAGCTCTTACTCCTTGCCCGATTTGCAAATGCTATGGAGCCTGAAAGCCGGGAAGGTTGTGTCCATTCTTTGTGGGGATGAGGAATACCTGATGACCGATAAGCGTATTTTAAGGGTGGAGGATGGTGAAATCAAGGCGGAGATGAGATTCTTTGGGGATCCTGTCGGGCTTGCTGACCTTGGCACTGCTTACGCTGTTTACCATGATGGAAAACTCAGGGTGACTCCTCTGCCCTGATGCCCTGATTACGTTTATTATGGCTGTGTGCCTTTGTTTAGCTCTGAATTCTGAACCCGGCCTTAGAGAAAACGTTTTTAAGTTCCGGCACTTTAAGTGAAGCAAGAGCCGGGGTTGCAGAGCCAGGAACTGCGGGGGATTCGAGATCCCCTGCCTTCGGGCGCGTGGGTTCAAATCCCACCCCCGGCGTTGTAT
>CAZUMR010000059.1:0-45650 GCA_964622075.1 uncultured archaeon
TTGATGAGGAGGTTGTATCCCGAAGCTGTGATGTGAACGAAGTTCTTGGCAAAAGCAGGCAGCTCAGGCTCTTTTAACATTCTTTTAACATTCAAATTTAACGGCAAATTCAGACATGCCCATCCTACGCTGAATGCATAAGCAATCATTTCACAGACGTTACGCAAAAGTACATGGGTGGAATTCTCTTTGTAACACCAATGTTAAGAGGAGTCCCGGCAAAAATCGTAACGTTAACGGGAGCTGACAGGTTAACGCCAAAGAAGTAGGTTACATTACCACACGTTTCCGCCGGGAATAACAGCTCAGCCTGATTGTAACCAATTCTAAGGACTGTATAGTTCGTGGAGTTAAAAATCGATAAAACATCGTTTTCTATTGACTTCGCACCGAAAAGGAAAACTCTTAAAGCGGTAATTGGATCAAGCGAATAATTGACTTTTACAATTACACCGCATTTTGCAGGTTTTACAGTGATACTGTCCACTCTGAGAGCAGATACTGGCTGAAAGGCGATGGAGATCAGAGTCAGAGCTACAATCAGGGTAAACACTGCATTCCTGTTCATCTATGCCACCACCGCCTGAAACGCTGAGACAATCCAATGCTGACCACAAGAATATAACTCTTTCGAAAACAAAAAAAGATGATTAAACGTGTTGTTTCGTGCTGTTTTCAACCACAGCATCATCTTCTACCACCAGCATCTCTTCTGAGAAAGGCAACCAAAAAGTAAGTAGAGCTGACGATAGTAGCGGCTATTGCCCCGGGAGAAAATGGGAGATAGAAGGAAATTGCTATTCCCAGCACTCCAGAAGTTAAAGAAAGCAAAAACGAGGTCAGAAAAACTCCCCTAACTGAGTTCACAACCCTTGATGCCGTGGCAGAGGGAGCGACGAACATAGCAAATACAAGTATAGCCCCAACACCACCCATAATCACAACAACAGCCAAAGCTATAGTTGAGAGCAACAAATAGTCATACAGGCTAACGTTTACACCACACGCGAGAGCTCCTTCAGCATCGAAAGATATGAACAGAAATATCCTGTAAAATAAAATCGATATTATAATAACAAAAAAAGTTGAAACTGCCATGAGCTTCAGATCGGAATAGCTGAGGAGAAATAGGTCTCCAATCAGCAATCCCCAGACCTTAGCTGCGTACTCCTTTATCATGGAGATAAACAGAACTGCCAGACTCATGGAAAGAGCAAAAGATACGGCTATAGCTGTATTGGTATCCTCCTTCCCCAGCCTTCCCCTGCCAGATGCATAACCCGCAATTACTGCAGCAAAGACAGCAAAAACGGCTCCACCAAGCAAAACCGGGAAATGCATTCCAAGTTCCTCAAGCACGAGAGCAAGGGCCGCTCCAGCAAGGGCTGCATGGGCTGCTCCAGCCACAAGAAATGAGACGTTTCTGAATACGGTAAAAGTTCCAGCCAATGCGGCATTGATTGAGATCAGGAACACTGCAATTAACGCTCTCAGCAGAAAGGGCGGTATCATGCACTCACCCGTGTATATCTCCGAATAAAGGATGAATGAAGCCTTCCTCGCAGACAGTAACCGGTATTGATACTCCATACGCCTTCAGCGTGTTCTCAGGAGTAAGAACCTCCTCCGGTCTGCCAAATGCTATCAGTTTCCTGTTGAGTAAGGCAACTCTGCTTACGTAGTGTATCATCGGGCTTACGTTGTGAACCACAGTTATAACGGCTACTCCTTTTTTCGATAGCTCGTACAGAAGTTCAATTATTCTCTCCTGCGTCGGCAGATCCACACCGTTGAAAGGTTCATCAAGCAGAAGTATATCTGGATTTAAGGCAAGAGCTCTTGCAAGCAAAACTCTCTGTTGTTGCCCACCACTCAGAGATGTAAATGGCTCCTCAGCATGCTCCAGCATTCCAACAGCTTTCAGAGAGTTTTCCACTCTCTCCTTCTCCTCCCCGCTCAAACCTTTCAGCACAGACAGCCTGCCTTTTTTAGCAAGAACGAACATGGAAACTATTTCCCTGACCTTAACGGGTATTGTGTAATTCACATGTTCTTTCTGAGGCATATAGCCAACGACACCGCTAACTCTCACCTCACCCCTCACAGGCTTTATCATCCCGGCTATTGCCCTGAGCAGAGTCGTTTTTCCACTTCCATTTGGACCCATGACAGCAATAAATTCTCCCCTGTAAATCCGCATGTTAATTCCCTCTATGGCCACTGTCCTTCCGTAAGAACACGTAAGATCAACAACTTCAACTGCCACACCTGAATTCAAGACGACCACCTCTTGAGAGCAAATGCGGAGAGTATGGAAATCAAAGAAATGACTGAAAGAAAGCCGGGTGTTTTCTTTCCTTCCGAACTCACATGAGCTGCTGAGTTCAGAGCCATTGCGTTGTAATACAGTATGCCAGCATACGTATCGTCTGGCGTTGCTGTAACGAACTTCACGTAAACTACTGGCTTGCCACAGTCCTCTGCAAGCTGAGATGCAAGCTGACCGACCTTCGTACCTCTGGCAAACTCCGGAACGATTACGCATGAATATTTGCTGCTCGAGAGTTCCTTTTCAAGCTGAACCATCTCCGCTCCACTCGTAAATCCGGCACTCTCACCCATCAAAACAGCCCCTACCTTCATGCCGGAGTTTTCGGCAATGTAGCAAACTCCCGGCACTGCTGCTACGCAGTAACTCCCCCTGACTTCCGACTGAGCGGAGATCACCTTTTCAGCCTCTTTTACCTGAGACTCAAACAGCTCAAGATTGCTCTCAAAGTACCACTTCATGGACGGATCTATTCTGGAAAGTCTGTTTTCCACAGCTCTGGCTATTGCAATACCGTTTTCAGGTTTCAGCCAGTAGCCGTGTGGACACCTGCTGTATCCCGGAAAGCTGTCAAGCTTCAGACCGAACTTTTCGTAATCTTTCAAATCGAGGCACTTGTCTGGATACGCTTTCTTTATCCTACCCTCAAACGAAATCAGATCAGAGTCGGCAAGAACAATCAATCTGGCTTTGTTTAGCTTTTCTATCGTTTTTGCCGAAACTGTGAAAGCATGGGGATCTGAGCCGGGGGGCATTATTACGCTAACTTTGACGAACTCTCCACCGATTTCCCTGACTATAGGAGCAAGATCGGGGATGGAGCAAACTACGTTTATCTTTTCAGGTTTCTTTTCAGGTTTCGCCTGTGCAACCTGTGCAAGCGGAATGCTGAGAGCTGAAATTAAGCAAAGGCCCATCAGAATCAGGACGAGAATACGCATTGTGACTGGAATTGAATAAGGTAATAAATACCTGACGGAGAGTTGAATCGATGGTGATTCTCTTAAGATACGGGGAGCTCGCCTTAAAAGGTCAGCTCAGAAGAAAGTTTGAGAATATACTGGTTTCCAACATCAGGAGAGTGATGAAGGTTGAGAACTTTAAAGGAGACGTAAGGAGGGAGTGGGGCAGGCTGTACGTTTTCAGCGATGGAGATGAGTTCAGGCTTGCAAAGAGACTATCCCTCGTTTTTGGAGTAGTTTCGACAAGCCCAGCATACGTCTGCAACGCTGACATTGAAGAGATAGTCTCCATGGCCAGAAACATCTTTGGCGATCGCGTAATTGGTAGAAAGTTTGCAGTCAGGGCGAGGAGAAGTGGAGAACACGATTTCACATCAGTTGACGTTGCAAAAAGAGTGGGAGAGGTTTTAAAGCTTTCAGGAGGTCACGTTGATTTAAAAAATCCAGAAGTCGAGGTTTACGTGGAGGTCAGGAACGATAAAGCATACCTGTTTTCAGAGATTTTCAGAGGGTTTGGAGGATTGCCAGTAGGCACGCAGGAGAGAGTTCTGGCAATGGATGCGATTTCTGCCTGGTTCGCCATGCGGAGAGGCTGTGATGTAGATTGTGTCGAGAGGAATGAGCTGCTTTTACCATGGGCATGCTACAGAAACGTAAATTTCGTGGATTTAAGCTTTGATGAAGCGATAAAGAGTGACTACTCAGCTGTTTTCTGCTCGTACACTCTGGAAGAAATAAAAAATCTGAATTTAGAGGATAGAAGAATGCCCGTTTTATTTCCGTTTGCAAGCGAGGAGGTTTATACAAGAGATGAGGTTAGAAAGGTAGTTGAAGAGATTGGTGTTTGGATATGAGGGAGATTCAGATAGTTGGGGCTGGAGCTATAGGATCTCTGTTTGGATATCTGCTCCATAAAGCCGGACTGGATGTTTTGCTTGTAGCAAGGGGTAAGAGGCTGGAGGATTTGAAGTCTGGATTGAGAATTGACGGACTTGCAAGGGATTTCGTGAAAGTTGACGTCTCGGATAAACCTGAGGAGGCGCGGATAACCATTTTTGCTGTGAAAAGTTACGATACTGAAAACGCTGTAAAAAACGTGAAAACCCGAATTGCCCTGAGTATTCAAAATGGAATTGGAAATGAAGATATAATTTCCAGATATATAGACAAAGTTATTGGAGGCGTAACGAGCTACGCTGCCAACATTAGAGAGGGAACAGTATTCTACGCTGGCAAAGGCGTAACTGTAATAGGGAACTGGAAGGGGTGCAGAGAGGAGGAAGTTGAAGAGGTGGCAGAGCTTCTCGGGAAAGGTATGGAAATTGAAGTCGTCGATGATGTGAGAGAAGCTAAGTGGAGAAAAGCAGCGATAAATGCAGTGATAAACCCGTTAACGGCAATAACCGGGAAAAGGAATGGAGCCATCCTTGAAGAGCTGTGGAAACCGGCCGAGATTCTGTGTGAGGAGTGCGAATGTGTATTGAGAGACATGAAGTACGATATCGATGTAAGGAGAGAGGTCAGAAAGGTTGCAGAAATGACTGCAAACAACAGGTCTTCAATGCTTCAGGACATTGAAAGGGGAAAGAGAACCGAAATAGACTTCATAAACGGAAAATTCATAGAGGAGGGGAGAAAAAGAGGTGTTGATGTAAAGGCAAACGAGCTCATTTACTACCTGATAAAGTCCATTGAAGGACAAAAATGAACATCTAAACAAAAGTATTTAAAAACACTCAGCCTGCCACCAGCCCCATGAATGATGCACTGAAAGTCCTGCTGGTTGCAGCGATGCCAGTTTCAGAGCTCAGGGGAGCGATTCCTCTGGCCATTCACTTCGGTTTTTCACCGCTGAAAGCTTACGTGCTCTCAGTTCTTGGAAATATGCTTCCAATACCAGTATTGCTGCTCACACTCGAGCGAATCAGAAATTTTGCAAGAAAGTTTTCTGTAACCTCTGCCATTATCGAGTTTTTTGAAAAAAGAGCTTTAAAAAACAGAGGACTTATAGAGAAGTACGGTTATCCGGGCCTTTCGATGTTTGTTGCAGTTCCCCTGCCCATTACAGGAGCATGGACGGGCACTTTACTTGCCACGCTGCTCGAACTCAAACCTGCAAAAGCCCTGACCTCAATATTTGCGGGAGTCCTGATAGCTGGTCTGATAGTTCTGCTTTCTGTTGAGGGAGTAGTCTGCCTCAGTGTATGCTGTGGATCTTTACCTTGAAGTTTGCAAGCTTTTCCACAACTTCCAGCTTTACCTCTCCAACCTCAACATCGGTCATTGAGTCTATAAGACTGTTTAAAGCCGGATTTCTAACAATCACTGTGGAGTAACCATCAGGAGAGCCAACGCTACCAACACTGATATCACTCTCAACAGCCGTGAAATCCTGACAGACCTTACATCCGGGAGGTACGATCTCATCAAGCTCCTTCACCGGGAAACTGACGTTCTGTGGATAAACCATGAATTTCCCTTTCTTTATATCCATTTTCTCAACACTGCCAATGTCCACTCCCTTCTCTCTCAGAAATCCCGATAGATCAGGATAGTAGAAGTTCTCCATGCAGAACAGTCCGACGACAAGAGTTACCTTCCTCGCAAACTTTCCGAACTCTCTCTGAAGGTTTCTGATTCCGGAAACGACACAGGGTGTTCCAACAACGGCTATCCTTTCACCTCCCTTTCCTCTCAATCCCTTCAACGCTGAAAGCGGATACGCATGACTGTACTTCGTCCCGGAAGCTCTGACTATTTCATCCTCGCTATTTGCTATGTATGCCACCGGTCTCCAGTTTTCATCTCTGCCAACAACCAGTGCTCTGTCAATCAGGCCAGCTTCCATAGCGGAAACAAGAATCTCAGTTACCATGGCCCCATCCTGTCCGTCAAACCTTCTGGATTTCATTGCCAGAGCTCTGACAAAGGAGCCTACTCCGCTGAGAGGAGAGTAGTTCCACCTTGGACAGGCTCTGACACAGAATCCGCAGTCCGAGCAATCGTCTGCCCACTCTGGAAAGTCGGGAGTTTTAGAGATGTCAACTACCCTGAGACCTTTTGGACATGCTGCCACACAGGCGGAACAGTTGGAGCATATTTTTTCCATCACAACCTTTTTCAGATTCTCAAAGTAAGTTCCGGGAAAAGTCTTGGGCGGTTTCTTTCCCTTACCCATACTGCCACCTCTTCCACTACCTCTTCCCATACCTCTCCTCATACCCCTCTTACCCTTCCAGCCTTTCCAGCCACCCTTTCCCGTCCCCCTTCCACCCCAGCGACCCGGCACGCTTGCATGGATGTGGCAAGGATATTTAATGATTTTTCAAAACAGTACGATGTGTTGGGAGAAACAAAAAACGGAAAATAAAAAACAGGAGAAAATCAGTCTTCCTCCACTTCCACAAGTTTTTCCGGCGGATAATCTTTCTTCAGTTCGAGTTTTGTTCCTCTGAGCCTGTATTCGACCATGTACTCGTCTTCTCTCTCCTCCTCAGGCACATCAGGTCCGTTTATGAGTTTCTCAGTCGTAAGGAGCATTTCATCCACACTCTTGAATGCAACGTCCATGAAGTTCGTTGACTTCCACGCTCCTTTTGTACACGTGTCCTCGCAGTAATGACAGAATATGCACTTCGCATAATCCACGCACGGATAGAACTTTCCGTTTGGAGCTTTTTTCATCGATATCGCATTTGCCGGGCAAACAAATGCGCACTGAAAACAGCTTATGCACTTCTTCACGTCAAGAACGAGCATACCTCTGAATCCCTTCGGTCTCTTTCTCAGTTCCCTCGGATACTGTATTGTCATTCTGCTTGGCTTTACAGCCTCTCTCAGTGCAACTCCAAAGGCGTCAAGGTGAAGCCTGACTCTCTCCGGAAATGAGGGTGATGGTGGTTTTATTCTTCTAACCCCAGCCATCACAACCACCCCACGACGTTAACAGCACCAAGACCTATTCCAACACCAAGAGCCACTATTGCAAGGGCCATCAGAGTGCTCCAGCCAATTTTGAGTGCCTGATCGAGCCTGTACCTTGCGTAGAATGTTCTGAAGAAGACAAATATCATCATCAGAGCAATGGTCTTTATGAACAGCCAGAAAGCAGGGGATAAGTCTCCAAGTGGTGGAATGAATGGTCCGTTCCATCCTCCAAGGAAAAGTATGCTGAACAGCATGCAGAGCAGGTAAAGCTTCTCGTAAGCAAGAGTCATGACGACTCCAAAGATAATTCCCGTGTACTCTATGAACGGTCCAAACACGACTTCCTGATCAGCTTCGGGTATCTCGAATGGAAAACGAGACGTAGCCATTGCTATTGCCACGAAGAATGCGAGGGCAGCAAACGGGTTGAGAACTATTCCCGGTAAAACACTCTGTTCCCTGACTATTGTAAGAGCGCTTGCACTCCCGTAAACGATCACCATGGCCATCGCGGAAATTATCAGGACAACCTCGTATGAGAAGTACATTATTGCCTCTCTCAGAGAACCCACGTATGCATACTTGCTGTTCGAAGCCCAGCCTATGGCAACTATGATCATCGGTATCAGGGAAATCAAAGCTATGGCTGCCGGAATAGAGTAAGGTGTGTTTATTGCGTATATCGCTCCGGCCGGAATTACAAGTATCGGAAGTAACACAGGAAGGAAAGTGATCAGAGGAAACTGCAGGAAGTACGGCCTGTGAGCTTCTCTGTGAACTATCACTTCCTGGAAGAAGTAACGCATACCATCGGCCATCGGCTGAATTATACCTCCCACACTTCTCGAAACTTCTAACGGCCCGTAACGCCACTGAACTCTTGCGGTAACCTTCCTCTCAAACCATATTATGAACAGTATCGCTATCAGTATACAGACAAGACCCGGTGCAAATACCACAGCAAAGAATGGTTTCCAGAATATCAGGGCAACTATCAGGTTAAGCAGGGGTATTTTTGCAAACAGGCTCGTGAGCGGGGGTATGTAGGCTATCTTGTTTGCAGTGTGATACAGTATAACCTTTCTTGTTATCAGGGGTATTCCAACCGAGTTCTGTCTGAACATTTCAAGCAGGGAGCTGTAAGACAGCATCTCAACCACCTCTCACCTGTCCGCTTCGGGCGGGAAGTACCCGAAACTGCCGTAAACAGCCTGCAGATCGGCAAGCCTGCAACCTTTCAGAGACTCCATGAAGCCCTTGAGGTAGAACCAGCCCGGAGTTACCATTCTGAGCCTGTAAGGTGCATTGGACTGGCCGTCACTGACTATGGTGTAGAGAACCGTTCCCCTTGAAGCTTCAGTGAGTGTCGTGTACTCTCCCTTTGGAAGAGTTAACCTGCCAAAGGTTCTGAAGAAGGCGCCCTTTATTGAGTCGAGCCCCTTCTTTTCCTCCTTCTTTTCTTCTCCTTCCCCTCCTTCTTTTTCACCTTCTTTCTCACCTTCTTTCCCGGCTTTTGCCTTGGCCTTAGCCTTTGCAGCTTTCTTTTTACCGGCAATATCTGCACTTATTATGTTTCCCTCCGGCATTTCTTTGAGGGCCTTAACGCACTGCCTGATTATTCCAATGCTCTGCTGAATTTCGTTAGCCCTGACGAGGAACCTTGAATACGAATCTCCATCGTCCGCAACTATCACATCCCACGTCAGCTCATCGTAAGCGTCGTAAGGCTCGACAGCTCTGACATCATACTCAACTCCGCTCGCCCTCAGAAACGGCCCAACAAGACCGTACTTTATCGCTTCTTTCTTGCTAAGAACAGCTACATCCTTCATTCTTGCTATTGTAACCGGATTCGTAATGAAAACTCTCTCAAAGTCCTTTAGCTTGTGCTGAATGTACGTCATTGCCTCGTTTATGTAGTTCAGAGTTCCTCTGTCAACATCTCTCCTAACTCCTCCCGGAACTATGTAGGATGCCGTTATCCTCGCACCGGTAACTCTCATGAGAGCCTCACACGTCAGCTCTCTCAGGGCAAACGGCCACATGAATCCGGTTGTGTGACCGAGGAAAACTGCAAGAATTCCGGCATCGTACAGGTGAGTTCCTATTCTGCAAATCTCCGCCATCATCGTTCTTATGTATCTCGCCCTTTCAGGAACTTCCACATCCAGTGCTTTCTCTATCGCCCTGACATATCCCAGGCTGAAGTTTATGCAGTCCATTATGGCCGGTCTTTCAAGCAGGGGAATGTTCTGTATGTACAGCCTGTTCTCCGCAAGTTTCTCCATTCCCCTGTGAACAAATCCCGGATCGGGAATGACCTCCTTTATAACATCACCGTGAACTCTGACGATGAGACGCATGTGACCGCTACCACCGTGCTGGGGACCAACAAAAAGAACGAGTTCGTCCTCTTTCAGAGCTTTTTCTTCCAGTCCCGGGGGAACTGGAAGTTCAAGACTCTCTATCTCAGCAGGTGGCTTCACGGGAACGGGAAGAGAATACTCCTTCATGTCACTCACTCTGCTCACCTCCAAGGACGTAATTCGGCTCCTCAAGCTTGAAGTCCTTTCTCAGGGGAGTTTCGACTTCAGGAGCTATCAGGAACTTGTTGCCCATCCACTCGTTGCCTTCAAACCAGACTCCAAAGAAGTCGTGCATCTCCCTTTCCTGATAGTCTGCCGATGGCCAGATGTCAATCAGACTCGGGATTCTCGGATTATCTCTTGGGATCTCAACTGCAAAAGTCACAATTACAGGCATGAGCTCCCTGACACTGTAACTTGAGACAGAACACTCCACTATGAACTTGTTCTCGTGCAGAATGTCTATCACGTTTATCGACTTGACGTGATCGAATCCTTCGTCGGCGAGAGCTTTCGCCACATTCCTGTAGAACTTCGCATCTGTCTTCGCATAGATTCTGTTAACGTCTATCGTAAACACCTCAGCGTAAGGCATCTTTTCCTTCAGTTTTTCCACGAGCTCATTTCCAAATTCCCAGTCAACTTCTTTCGGTTCTATCTTTATCTCCGGTTTATCTGCTATCTTGAGAGGTGGCTTTGGTGGTTTTCTCTCCTTTCCAACTTCTGTTCCTACTATAGCAGCCAGATCGGCTTCTTCAAATCTGGCAGTTGTCCTTGCCTCACCACTTTCAATCTTCTTCTGAAGAGCTCTTATTGCCGCTATCAGCCCTTCAGGAGTTGGAGGGCATCCGGGGACGAAGTAGTCTATCGGTATTATCTTCCACGGTCTCGTTATGTGGTAGCTGTTCCAGAACAGACCACCCTCAATACCGCATGCACCTATGAGTATCACGAACTTCGGATCCGGCATCTGTTCCCAGGTAACTCTCAGAGCCCTTGCCATCTTCTTCGTTATCGTTCCTTCCACGATTATCAGGTTGGTCTGCCTCATCATTCCGAAGTTCAGGCTGCCCCATCTCTCAGCATCGTAACCGCTTGCATAAGCGTGAGCCAGCTCGACACCACAGCAGGATGTGACGAGGTGAACTGCCCAGAGACTCCACTTTGCACCCCACTTCTTTACGGGAGCTATAACACCGCTGCTGAGGAACTCTATGTTTTCTGCATTGACGTCCTTGCTCACGCTCTCACCTCCTTACACTTCTCACCCTCAGCGTAAGCAGCCTCACAAGCGAGCCTGTATCCAGCATAAATCGCGGGAGTTAGCATAACGAAGGTAACACCTATCAGGGGAATGGCAATTCTGAGGGGAGCAAGTATGAACAGCAGGACGACTATTGGTTCGACTCCAAGGAAGACGAGCAGGTAACCTGTGTACTGCATTGGCAGTGAGTACTTTGGAGTCATGAACGGTAGATTACCCGACTCGAACCTCTCGACCTTAACGACCGATGGAGGGTTGCTTGGAGTCAGGATCTTGGCAAGTATCATGATGACAGCATCTATGAATATACACAGGCCGATTACTATCGCCACTATAACGACATTGCTAACAACGTCTGGCAAAGCTGACACCTCCTTTAAACACCTCCAATTATCATTTTAGCTATTCCAACAAACCAGTTTGGCGGAAGGACTGTTATCAGCATTGCAGCACTCGCAACAAGAGCTATCGCTGTAACCTTGCCCGGAAATGTATCAACAGCCAGATTCTTTGCTATCCTGAGGTAATACGGTATGGATATGGCTGAATTCACTATAAGCAGGAATGCCAGCCATACAAGGCCCGCTCCAACGAGTGATGTCAGTATGAAGAACTTTGACCAGAATCCCATTAGCGGAGGGAGGCCTATGAAAGACAAAGCCAGCAGGTACATCAGGGGTCTTGAGCATCCATCGGTCTTTATCGACGCGAAGAAAGATGCCTTTCCGAATGCGTTGACAATCAGCTGAAGCAATGCTCCTGCAAAGGCCAGATACAGGAAGTTCTTGGTTGTTATGACTGCAAGAGTTGCTATTATGTAACCCATGTTTGCAACAGTGGAGTAAGCAAGAATTCTGCCTGTCTCCTTCGCTGTAAGAGCTCCTATATTGCCCGTGAACATCGATATTACCGCTATGAATGCAACGAAGATTGTCAGCTTGCTCAGCTGAGGTAAAGCAGTTAGCAGCAGTATCTTGTAAGCTGCAACGAAAGGAACTATCTTCGTTATGGATGCTATAACTGAAAGTGGAAGAGGATCGGCAGCGCTGAAAACATCGGGCACCCACTCGTGCATTGGAGCACATCCAACCTCCATTCCAAGGCCAAGTATGAGCATGACAAAGCCAAGAGTGTATATTGCCGTATCTCCATTCGTCGTACTCGAGAAGACGAGCAGCAGTGTCCCAATTATGAACAGAACTGTTGCAAGAACCATGAAGGCTATGTACTTTATTGCAACGTCAACGTGCGGCTTTCCATCTGTGCTGACGAATATCAGGGCGTATGTTGGAACTGAGGCTATAACGAAAGATGCGAGTATGAATGCCACATCGCTCGTGTATGCGATGTAAACGGTTATCATCGCTATCAGGGCCACAAGCGCGTAATCGACTCCAGTCATCTGGTTGTCCTTTATACTCATGCTGAACACTGTAAGCACACCTATTGCAACGACAAGCAGGGCGTACATGAACAGCTGGGTCGTAGCTGAAGTGGCGAGCACTATAATCAGGGAGAGTATGCTCGCCGCCAGAGATATCCTTGGATCCTTAAGCGAACAAACAGCTCCAAGTGTCAGTATAACCAGAGCAAGTATCGCTGAAAACATCATCACAACCACCCCAGCATGGAGACGACTATTGCAGCCATCACAAACGCGAGAGCTATCTTCATGTAAACCCTCATGTATCCAACCTGGATCGACCTTATGCGCTTAGATATCGAGAGCATTGCATCAGGCAATCCAAAGTGGCAGAACCAGTCTATTGCTCTGTGCGTGTACTCTATAACTCTGGATATCGCCCATCCTATGGACGGGACTATGAAGTCATTTAAGGCTGGCAGGTACATTCTGTCTCCAAGGAAAGTTCCTATTGGGGAGAGAGCCCTTATCCTCGGAACGACAAGTGCGAAGAGGTAAGTAGCTGTAACTCCAAGACCCACTATCATCGAATCCTTCTCAAGTCCGAATTCAAGCAGGTGTGTTTCCACAAGTGGATCTGTGCCCGTGAGTATTCTGTAGAGCAGCAGGAACACCATTGAGACGACACATGCGTAAGCGAAGGGCATCAGCTTTTCACCGTGCAGGTGTAGGTGATACTTTCCACCCTTCCAGAAATTCAGGCTGAGGAACTTGGCGAGGAATGCTGAGTAGAGCAGGGACGTCAGTATGAGCAGTTCAAGCGGTGCAGAACCGACCATCTCCACTATGTGGTGCATGACTCCATCCATTCCAGCCTTGACCCAGTAAGCTGTCAGGGGCGGAAGACCACCGAGAGCTATCGTGGCTATGATTGTCGCAACGAAAGCAGTCTTCATCTTTCTTGCAAGATTTAAGTCTCCACAGCAGAATCTGTCGTGAGTTGCATGTATCAGATGTCCCGCAACGAGGAACAGTGTTGCCTTTGCGAAAGCGTGTGTCAGCAGGTACCAGAATGCTATCACCAGTGCAAGCTTTCCAAACCAGTAGGATGCTGCCGCACATCCAAACATCAGGCCGAGACTTGACATTGTCGATGCTGCAAGCAGAACTTTCCTTTCAAGGCAGCCTATTGCGACGGATGCTCCATAGAGAGCGGAGATTAGTCCAAGCATCATCACTATGAAGTAGAGCATTTCAACTCCGGGAACTGAGTGGAGAGCCCACGGGTGTATGTACCAGCTTATTCTGATGAAGAGGTAAGTTCCGGCAGCAACCATTGTAGCGGAGTGAAGGAGTGCGCTGACAGTTGTCGGGCCGGTCATTGCCGTCATCAGCCACTCGCTGAAAGGAAGCTGTGCAGATTTCGTGAATGGACCCATAAGGAAGCAGAGCATGAGGAACAGCGTGCCGGCAAATCCAATCTTTGAGAAAAGCATTCCCCAGTGGATCTGAGAGATGTTCAGATTGCCTGTCAAGGCGTATATAGCTGCAACAGCGAAGAACATCGGCATGTCTCCGACTCTTATCGTCGATATTGCTCTCCAGCCACCGTAGCTTGGGGGCCAGTACATCTTCAGAGGCCCAACTTTCCTGCCAACAACACCGACGTAAGCTATCTCGTCATCATCTCTGAACCAGTGACCTATCAGACCCCATGAAGCTAAACCGAGTCCCTCCCATCCAATGAGGAGCATCAGCAGGTTGTCGCTGTAAACAACGAGGAGCATTGATGCTGTGAACATGTTGAAGAAGAACCAGTACCATCCAAGCCTATAATCGTGCTTCATGTACTCCAGACCATACAGGCCAATCATGAAGGCTATGAAGGCTGTAAGAGCGCCCATGTACTTGCTCAGGTAGTCAAATATGAACACGAAGTTTATGTTGTATTCAGGCAACCACGGTATTGTATATGTCCCGTTAGGATACGTCAGAAGGATGTGTATTGCAATCACAAATGACACGAATAAGCCGAACACGGAAAGTACAGGCAGTTTTCTTGCCCTCTCACTACCCGGTTCAGCAACCCAGACAAAGGCTATCGGCAGGCTACACAGCACGGGTGCAACGAAGAGTAGAACGAGTTCCCAGTTCATGGTGCAACACCTCCGAGGGTGAAGGCATGCACAACACCGGCCTTAACGGCGTTCAGGAGGACTGCTGCAAGTGGAGGGAAGATGAACAGTATTGAGATCACTCCTATGACAAACAGAGGGGTGTCAAGCAGTCTGTTGACCTTAACTTTCTCGTATCCTGCTGGCTTTCCACAGTATATTCTCTTGAACGTGTAGAAGCTGTAAAGTCCGGATATTATGAACACGAAGATCACTGCAAGTATGAGCGAGATGTCGAATCCAAACGTGTCAACGAGTCCTCTGAGAATGAAGAACTCTCCAAACATTCCAACCGTCAGAATGCCTCCAAGGTTCATGAAGCCAAGGAGAGCAGCGTTTGATATTGTTGGTATGTACTCGTGCATTCCACCCATCTTGGTTATATCTCTCAGCCCATGGTAGTTCGCTATTATACCTCCTGCAGTCATGAAGAGTATTGCCTTTCCAAATGCATGGGAGATGTACTGGATTATTACTGCCATTATGCCGTAAGTGCCGAGGCAGAATGCGATGAGGCAGTAGCCCATCTGGGAGATCGTGGAAAAAGCGAGCAACCTCTTGTAATCGTTCTGTCTGAAAACCATGAATCCGGCATAGATGCTCGAAATCACGCCGTAGATGAATATTGGCATCGTGTACGTTTTTATGAACCACGGGCTTATCAGATACGCTCTCAGAATGACGTAGGCTCCAAGACCAACAGTCAGTGGACTCAGCAATGCACTGACGGGTGTTGGAGCTTCTGCATGAGCCCACGGAAGCCAGACGTGAGGACCAAGGCCGGGAAGCTTGATTATCATTCCAAGGAATATCAGCAGCCAGGCAAGGAAGCCTATGCTCTTTATGGCGTTGAAAGCAAGACTTCCGTTCGCAGACGCTGTAAGCAGGAATCCTATTAGAGCGAGCATTCCGGCTATGTGGGTCCAGACGAAGTAGAGAGTTGCGACTTTCCTTCTGTCTCCATAACCGTACATGTAAATCAGCAGGAATGAAGCAAGCAGTGAGATTTCAAGGAATATGTAGAGCATTATGAAGTTTCCACTGAAAACGAGCCACAGCATTGAAGCTGCATACAGGTTGTAGAAGAATATGTACTTCCTGTATTCGCTCGTAAGCTCTCTACCCATCTCCTCAAAGCGGTGAGCCATGTAGGGAAGTGAGTACAGAGCAACCATGGCAGAAACGAGTGTTATTGCAAGGGCAAACGAGTAGGAAACCTGATCCCCAAGGATGTAAAACTCACCAATGGGTTTCACTATTTTTATCAGGGGTATCTGGGCTACTGCGTTGGTTGCGAGAGCATAGACTGTGTAAACGAACGGTATCAGGAAAGCAACAGCCGATACAGCTGTGGCAAGCTTGGGCCTCATGAGGGGTGTTATGAAGGTCAAGACAAGTGGAATTAACAAAACATCAAGCAGTATCACGGACTATCACCTCCCGCCACAATATCGTCGGTAGAGATGCTGCGGAACTTCTTGCTGAACGTTACCATGGCCGCTATCAGTATCATCAGCTCTCCACCACTCGTAAAGATCGTAAGCACGGCTATACTGAAAGCAGACGTCGTGAGATCTGGAACTGTAAACAGGGGCATAAGTGCAAGGAAAACTGCCCCGAACATGAGCTCCAGAGATATCAGAAGTCTGACGAGTTCCTTGCTCGACATTGCCATTATGTACCCTATGAGCAGTATCGCTGCAGATGTTACGAGAGACAGGTAAACCATCATACCTCTTCCCTCCTGACGAACTTAACCACTGCAAGCATCAGCAATATGGCAAGGGCGAAGAAGAACAGTGCAAAGACGGCATAGTTTTCGACAAACGCTGAAACCTCAGAACCGCTGAAAGCAGAAGGGACATTTTTGAGCCCAAAAATCGCATTGAAAATCGCTGCAAAGGTTATTATCGCAGGTAAAAACCATATGAAGTCTATTTGTATTTTCGGCTTTGGATCTCTGTACATGGCCGCAAGGGCGACCGTAACTGCCCCTATTGCTCCAACGAATATGAACGTTATCAGGACAAACACTGGCTGGACGTTGTTCAGTGCGAACATTCCGGCGATCGTTACAAGCGTTGCTGACATGTAGAGAGCAGAATAGAAAGTATCTTTCGTGAACAGAGCTGCAAACGCTGTTAAAACTGCGAAACAGCACATTGCTACCATGGCTAAGGATGCAGTGTCCATGGGGCGAGGCTAATTATTTAAATTAATAAACCTTACTATTTTTACCCTTTCAAAATCAATCGAGTGCGAAAAGGGCAGAGAAGAGAAGTTTATTTGTTTTACTGAGCTCTGAGAGAGTTTCGCAGAGCATTTAAAATTTCTAAATTCGAGATGAAACTCTTATAACTTCTAACC
This sequence comes from uncultured archaeon, assembly GCA_964622075.1. Taxonomy (GTDB): domain Archaea; phylum Halobacteriota; class Archaeoglobi; order Archaeoglobales; family Archaeoglobaceae; genus WAPX01. Next base: position 16,753 of record CAZUMR010000059.1, read on the forward strand.
CGGGAGATTGGCTCCAAGCTTCTTGTTTTGATTGGAAATGTAAGATAATGATAGATTAGAGGCAATAAAATTACAACCTGTTTCGATAGAAATGAAAAGACAGACGTCGAATTCGTATAAAATTTTAAGAAAATTGTGTTACTCAGTTTAAATTCGAGAAAAAGCCGGACTGTTTTTAGTCCAGAGAGCCCCAGGAATTGTTCAGCTGACTTTGAGATAAGAATAGATGAAGCAATCAGAATAAAAAATTAAAAGCAAAAGTCAAAAATAAGTAAAAATATTAAACTACACCCTAAATAACACCCGTTACCTTTATCGCCCTCTCGAAGTCCTCTTTTGCCGGATTGAGGGCATCAAGTATCGTATATCTTGAGGGTCTGATCTTTTTTGCATTCATAAGTGCAAGAACAGCATCGTCCACTGAAATTCCAAGCTCCTTCAAACTTGTCACACATCCGAATTCTTCCATCGCACCTTTAATCCTCTCCCAGTCCCCATCGTAAGCCATTTCGTGGAAATACTCCATGATTACTGTGCCAATTCCAACCTGCTCTCCGTGAAGAGCCTTTCCAATTCCAAGCATGTCGAGTGAGTGGCTGAATTTGTGCTCTGCTCCACTCGCAGGCCTGCTGCTGCCGGCTATACTCATGGCAACTCCGCTCATTATCAGTCCCTTAACAAGGCTTTCCACATCCGGAAGTCTGTTCAAAACCATCTCAGCTGGCATTAAAGCTATGTTTGCAGCAATTTCAGAGTAGTCAGTAGGATCTATTTCCTTGGCAAGTTTCCAGTCCTTCACAGCAGTTACGTTTGATATCAAATCTCCAAATCCTGCCCTTATAAGTCTTGGAGGGCAGCGAGATATTATGGATGTGTCTGCAATCACAGCAGAGGGGGGTTTTGTAAAGATCGAGAAAACATCTCCATTCCTGAAACTTGCCACGGGAGATGCCATTCCGTCGTGAGATGCGGTGGTGGGAACTGTTACCAGCGGGACGTTGAGTTCAGAGGCCAGAATTTTCCCGGAATCGATTATCCTGCCACCGCCCACGGCAACTATACAGTCCACATCCCCGTAACTTAGTCTGGCTATTAGTTTTCTCACCTCTTCCTGTGGATTTGTTAGCCTGTGGCTTTCCCTTACACTCAGGGTGCTTTCCACGTATTTACCGGCAAGTTCATAACTTGTTTTTCCGCTGAGCATAACAGCTCTTTCTGCCTCTATCTTGGTTACGAACACTCTAACCCTGTCCAGAATGTTCTCCCCAACCTCCACGAAGTACGGAATTTCAGCGTGTTTGTGCACCTGCAAAGTTACGGCTCCACTATTTTTAGGTTTTCTGGATATGTCATAGGATGTGTTGCAGGATCTGCAGGAGAATCTGCAAGAGCAAAAAACCGGAACAAAAAACTACAAAAAATTAAAGCCTAAAGCTCACCCCTTCTCATCTTTTCAGCTATTTCCTCAAGTTTTTCTATCCTCTTTTCTACAGGAGGATGTGTGGAGAAAAGGGACATTATTGTTTCTCCGCTTATTGCAGGAATTATGAAGAATGCATTCAGTCCTTCCACCTGCTTCTTTTCTTCAGGTGGCACGTATTCCATGGTACCGCTTATCTTCAGCAGTGCAGAGATTAGCTTTTCCGGCTTCCTTGTCAGTATGGCACTCCCCATGTCAGCTGCATACTCCCTGTATCTGCTCAGAGCCCTTATGAGCAGGAAACTGATCAGCCATACCAAAGACGAGATTGCGAATATTGCAAGAGGTAGCAGATCGTTGCGATCCCTGTCGCTGTAACCCCACATACCCATGAACATTGCCCACCTCATCACAAACCAGGCAAGGGTAGCTATGAAGCTCGCTATGGTAATAACGGCAACATCCCTGTGAGCTATGTGGCTCATTTCGTGACCGAGAACAGCTTCCAGTTCATCCCTGTCAAGTATTCTCATTATGCCTGTTGTCACGGCAACTGTAGATGCTGAAGGACTTCTACCAGTAGCGAATGCGTTGGGTATTCTCGTGTCAACTATAGCTACCCTGGGCTTTGGCAGTCCGGCTTTCCTTGCCAGTTCAGCAACCATTGCGTGCAGTTCAGGTGCTTCGCTTTCATCCACTATTCTGGCCCCAGTAGCAAGCAGTGCAAGCTTGTCGGAGAAGTAGTACTGGACAAACAGCATACCTCCTGCAATTATTACGAGCATCGAGGTGCTAACACCGTACAGCCAGAGCAGTGTAAGGAAGGCTATGGTTATGAGAAAGATCATGAACATCGTGAACCACATTCTGAGTTTGAGTCCCCAGTCCTTTACAGCTACACCCATGGGTGTAACTGACAGGAGTCGTTATATTAAACTTGTTTGAGCCTTTGCCATGAAAGTTGCAATTGTAGGATGCGGAAAAATGGGAAGTGCCATAGCCAAGGCCCTGATACCTCACTGCGATGTACTTGCAATCAGAAGAAATCCGGAAAAGCTTGAACTCAAATGTGAAAAGAGCAGTGATATAAAGAGGTGCAGAGAAGCAGATGTCATCATCATAACACTGAAGCCAGACGTTTTCAGGAGCTCAATGAGAGAAAAAATTGGAAAGGTGGCTGAAAACAGGCCAGTAATAAGCTTCATGGCCGGAGTGAGTTTAAAGGAGCTGAAGGACGTTAGCGAGAATGTCGTGAAGGCCATGGCTCCGCTGTCGGTGGAGTCTAAAAAGGGAGTGATAACTTACTGCAGTGAAGGCAGAGCAGATAAGATTGAAAGAGCAATAGAAGTTCTCGAAAAACTTGGAAAACCGCTGGAAGTGGAGGAAAATGTCGTTGATGCTTCCATAGCTTTCGCAAGCTCGGTGGCATTTGTCGTGAAGCTGATTGAGGCTGCAAAGATTGCTGGAATAAGGCTCGGAATAAACGCAGAAATCTCCAGAGAGCTTGCAATTTGCTCATTCGAGGGAGCATTAGAGTTATACAGAAAGTACGGGTGTGAGGAAGTTGTGGATATGATATGCACTCCCGCCGGTGCCACAGTAGAGGGATTGACGAAGCTTATGGAGTGTGGAGGAGAGTGGTGCCTTGAGGAGGCCATATTTTCAGCCGGTAGCAGGTTTTTGAAGTGAACTTATTGTTTCAGCCTTAAAATTTGCCAGCCCCCACCAGCCTCTAACTAACCTCTACCATCCTCTACCATCCCCCAGCACCACCTCCGCCAAAACCGCCCCCTCCACCAAATCCTCCACCAAATCCGCCGAATCCACCACCAACACCACCAACGTATCCTCCCGAAACTCTTGGAGCAGGAGGAACGGAAATTATATAGAAGGAGTAGTACGCAAGGAAGAAGTTGTAGTAGTTATCGACTTCGGGGAGTGGAACGTTCATAGCCTTCATTATGGCAGCAACCTTTTTACCAACACCAAGAGCAGTGCCGTAAACGAGCCACTCCTTCCACATGTTGATGTCCTCAGGCTCGTACTTCTTTATCATCGCCATGTTAGACAGAAACCTCGCAAAAGCGTGCCACTGCAGTCTTTCCTCGTACTCCTTCCCCTTCCACCTGCCGAAAAGCTGGGCAGGAGTGGCAAAGCATATAGCACTTCCCATCAGTGTTTCAAAACCAAACAGTGGAAAAACCTTATCCGGAATCAGCCACATGAAGTAAATGTAAAGTACAAAACCCAGAATTGCGAACACTGCACTCGCTACAAGCAACACGGCAAGTGCATTTCTCCCGGAAGTATCTATGAACTCCTTCTCGATCTTCCTCTTCAAAACTGCAAAGCGACCTTCCATGTTCATGAGTTCCCTGAGCTTGACTGCCATAGCCAAGCTTGGCCTGCTCCTGAGTTTTCCTGTGTCGAAAACTCCATCCTCCGAATACTTCCTGAGAAATCTAAAGACTTCTTTTTCATACGCATCGTCTATCTCACTTTCCTTACCGAGGATCCTGATCCTCAGCTCGATTCTTCTATTCCTGTAGTGCTCTATCTTTATGAGCCCGAGCCTTTCAAGGTTGAGTATCGTGGCAAAAAACCCGTCAGGGTCGAATGTAAAGGCATCTCCCTTGAAGAGAAGGTTTACCTCCCACGGCTTCCTGTTCCTGTTGGGCACATAGCTCAGGTATTTAGGGACTGTAACCTCTATTTCTCTACCGTACTTCCTGTAAATAGCGTAAACAATCAGTGGAAATGCTATTCCCAGAAAGATAAAGAGCAGTCTGAGTGTATAATATGCCCACAGCTCAATATCGTAGTTCCTGTTTGCATTTACAGTCTTCGAGTAAACGTCCTTCACCGGAATCTGATAACCGTTAATTCTGCCTTTAAGGAGCATTTCGACCTCTACAAGTCCGTTTTTCGGAGATGAGCCTTCAATAACCCATCCGTCATCTGTCTTTTTTACCTTTGAGAAAGGAAAGTGGACAAATAGCTTCTCAATTCTGTGACCCCTGTCAATTACCTTTATTTCAACGTGATCGTACCTCTCGTGCTCGCTTGCCAGCTTTAGATTGATGTGAGAAAATTTCCCATCGCTCTGAACGACCGGATAGACTGTAAAGCTGTATCTCACAGGATAGTCTCCAGCCGGGAAGTAACTGGCGTCAACTATTCCAACTTCATCTCTGCTCGCATGCTCTGCAATCAGTTTTTTGAGGTAATACTCCTGATAAGCTGGACAGTTCCAGATAACGATCCTGCCCAGATAATCCACTGCATAAACGGGATACTTCCCATCAGCAACTCCCGTTAATGTGAAGTGTGGCATTTTGCTGTAGGAGTCGTAAGAGTAACCCTCAATAAACAGGGGAGCATTGAAACGCCTGTAAAGTCCCCTGTACTCAACACTTCTGACGTGGTAAATGTAATTCTCATTTAAACTTATGTTCGTGCTTCCAACAACAATTTTAGCGCAGTAGTCTGCAGACAGGTTGCTTGGAGAGTAAAAAGCAAGAAATGATGTGATAACAGTTAAAATAACGAGACTTAACATGAGAGTTGCGAGCTGGCCCTTTTCCTCAAACCTCGGACTGATCTTGTAAACAACGTAAACAAGAAAAGCCGAAATAACAATCAGAGCCAGCAATTCCAGAATCATGGCTACACCTCAGACATTCCAGTTCAGCTCGGGCCTCTTTTCCACCTCCTCTTCAAACTGCAGATATTCAAGCTTTTTCAGACCCATGAGAGCTGCAATCATGTTTGATGGTATTGTATCTATCATCGTGTTGTACTCCTGAACTATGTTGTTGTACGTGTATCTCAGCCTTGCTATTTCGTCCTCAACCTGTTTAGCTGCGTCCATCAGTTCCTTCACGGGTTCAGAAGCCTTTAACTCCGGATAGTTCTCAACGCTGACCATAATGCTCCCGAGCAACCTCCTCGTCTCAGCGTCTATTTTCTGCAATTCCTGTGGAGTGCTGACTTTCATAACCTCAGTCCTCATTTTCGTAACTCTCTCAAACGTTTCTCTCTCATACTTAGCGTAGCTCTTAACAGACTCAAGCAGCTCTCCAAGCAAATCGAGCCTCTTTTTCATTGCAACCTTTATCTGATTAAAAGTAGCTTCAGCCCCATTTTTCAGAGTTTGAAACCTGTTGTATGTCGTTACAAAAGTGAAGAACACCACTGCAAGGAGTATGACCACTATCAGCAGAATGATGTAAAGTAAGAGCATGTTTGGTATAAAAATTAAGCAAATTTAAGCCTTTCGGCATTATAACATTACATGATGCGTGCAAAGACAATCAGGCAATCAGGCAAGATCTTCCTCATTCATTCCAGAAATGTCAAGAACAGTCATTCCAGTTTTCAGGTTTTTGATTTCTTCCTTGCCAAGCTTCTCCCTGACAGCCTCCTTAGACGCAATCAGGCTGTTACCGAATGGATCCTCAAGTATCAGGGTAAGCTCTTTCTTACCTTCCACAACATCCTCTATTGTTTTGAGAATTTCCTCACACCTTTCCACAGCACTCTCGTCTCCTTCCTCACTCCTCCAGCGCATAGCCATGAGGACTATGTCCCTAACTCTATCGAGAACTCCTTCAAGATTTGTGATGAAAGCCTGAGAGGCCGGACCCGGCTCTATAACTACCCCAAGCTCAGGAATTCTGACAGTTCCAGATGTCGAACGAACGACTTTAGTGAAAAGGTTGTCCCCCCTGATCCTTATCCTGTACCTGCTTGGCTCTTTTTCTCCAAGCACTATGCAGTCGTTGTGTCTGAAACCGCAGTCGCAGTTGATTGATGTCAGCAGAATTCTGCCAAAGTAGGGTATATCGTACTCAAGAGTTACGAGTTCGACTTTCCTACCACAGGAGGGGCAGGTTATCTCTACCATTCCAATTCACTTGCTCCTTATCCCCTTTATTTTGTTTCGATCTATCTTTATTCCGGTAGGTGTTACTATCAGGTAATCCTCTCCAAGCCAGACGACATCTCCATTCACATCCTCTGCAAGCTGCTTCAGATCCTTTACTATTCTGTCAAGGGTTAGCTGATCGTGTCTGAGAAAGGCAACATCAGCTATGACTATGTTACCCTCGTAAACCTGCCTTCTGATTTCCGCAACTTCTGTAAGTCCCGTTACCTCTGCAACCTTGACGAAAGTTTCGGCCTCTCCCTCAATTTCGGTCTCATACTCGGAGAGGTCAAGCTCCTCGTATTCAGGAGGAGAGTACTTCTGGGACTTGCCAGCCCCTATGAGCTTTTCCATGAAACCCAAAAAGTTCACCCCCACCGCCTTTACATCTTTACTCAAAAAGGTGGTATTTAAATTCTTTCGTACTGGCAGATTCCTGCTTTCCGCTTTTTGCTTTCCTGCTTTTTAAAGCCACATCTTAAAGTCACATCCTCCAACGCTTAAGAACCTTACAAATTTTTATTCTCATCCGGTGCTGAGGGGAAAGATGCCAGAAAGCAAAATTAAGAGGAAAACATCAATGAGTTCTGCAGATCTGAAGGCCTGTATTTTCGAGCTTCAATCCCTGACGGATTCAAGAGTAGAGAAAGTTTACCACCACATACCTGATGAGGTCAGGTTCAAGCTCAGGGGCAGGGAAGGGAGGAAGGATCTTGTAATTGAAGCGGGAAGAAGAATGCACGTAACAAGGTTTCCAAGAGAGGCTCCTCGCTTTCCTTCAAGCTTCGCAATGCTGATGAGAAAGCACCTTGAAAGTGCGAGAGTCGAATCAATAGAACAGTACGATTTCGACAGAGTTGCCATTATAACGTTTAAAGCGAGGAGAGGAGAGGAAGAAAAGAAGTACAGAGTTATAGCAGAGCTATTTTCAAAAGGTAACGTGATACTGTGTGAGGAAGATTTCAGAATAATAATGCCGCTAAAGACAGGAATATTCAGGGCGGGAGAAGTTTACAGATTTCCTGAGACAAGGATTACGCCGTACGATCTTAATGAGGAAAAGCTAACCGAAATATTCCAGAGCGACAGGGAGAGGGAGAGAGAAGTTGTCAGAACTCTGGCAATGAACGGGCTTGGAGGGCTCTATGCAGAAGAGGTTTGCCTGAGGGCTGGAATAGACAAGAAAAAGAAGTCTGGAGAGCTGAGCTTTGAGGAAGTAAGAAGAATTGCCATAGCAATAGAAGACGTTTTTGGAGATATAGAGAGAGGTAACTTCAGACCACACATAGTTCTGAAAGATGGCATTATGATTGACGTTCTTCCAACCGAGCTCAGGTATTACGAGGATTTCGAGAAGAAGTACTACGAATCCTTCAACGAGGCCTTAGATGAGTACTACACAAAACTGATAGCAGAGGAGAGCGAAAAAGAGGAAAAAAATCCGGAAATTGAAAGACTGAAAGCAAGACTCGAAAAGCAGCTTGAAAAGCTCAGGGAGTTTGAAGAGGAGGCAGAGAGACTCAGGAAAACAGGTGATTACATATACGAAAACTGGAGCAAGCTTGAAAAAATTCATTCCGCTTTCCTCAAAGCAAGGGAGAGCAAGAGCTGGAAGGAGATAGAAGATGCTGTAAAAGGCTCAAAGCTGCGTGAAATTGTAAAGGAAATCCGAGGCAAGGACAGCTGTGTTGTTCTGAAAATGGACGGGCTGGAGGTGGAGCTTTACCTCGATAAAACACTACCGCAAATAGCGGACATCTACTACGAGAGAGCGAAGAAAATCAAAAACAAGATAGAAGGTCTCAAAAAAGCGATAGAGAAGACAAAGGAGGACATGAAGAAGGCAGAGGAGCTTGAGGCCATGAGGATTGCAAAGAGCATGAGGGTTGTAAGAAAGAGGGAGTGGTACGAGCAGTTCAGGTGGTACATAACTTCAGACGGCTATCTTGTGATAGGTGGAAGAAACGCCAGAATGAACGAGGAGATAGTTTCAAAATACATGGAAAGCAGGGATCTGTTCTTCCACACTCAAACCCCCGGTGCTCCTGCAGTTATTATGAAGAAAGGACAGGAGGCACCTGAAACAAGTATAGAGGAAGCTGCACAGTTTGCAGCCACATATTCAGCTCTCTGGAAAGAGGGGAAACACAGCGGTGAGGTGTATTACGTGAAACCCGAGCAGGTTAAAAGGGCTGCAAAACACGGAGAGTACCTCGCGAAAGGCAGTTTCTACATAGAAGGAAAGAGAAACTACATGACTGTGGAGCTCAGCTGTGGAGTTGGCGTTGAACTGTCAAAGCTGAGGCTTTTCGGAGGGCCGATGAGAGGTGTAAGAAAGTACTGTGACTATTACGTGGAGGTGGAGATAGGAGAGTACTCCCAGAATGAGGTGGCAGTAATGATAGCAAAGAAGCTGATAGAGATGTCAGGCAATGATCACATAGTCAGGAGTATAGCCACGCCAGATGAGGTTGCAAAGTTCCTTCCTCCCGGAACTTCAAGAATAAAGGAAGTTACGGGATAAAATCTATTTTATAAATTCATATACTCTTTCAAGTTTTTCTGCAATTCTTTTGACTCTCTCAAGCTCGCTCTCCTCAACTTCCGGTTCTGGATAAACTTCCGGCTCAAATCCGCATGCAGCTTTTAACCCGCCTGCTATGGCTGCAATGCTGTCAGTATCTCCACCAAGTTCCACAGCCTTCCTCAAACAGTCTCCGAAGTCTTCAGAATATACAAAACACTGTATAGCTGCCGGAACGACGTCTGAAGCAAGAACAGTTCCTCTATATTCAAACTCACCGGAAAACGCTCTTTCAACAAGGAGTGTCGTGTAAGCGTCGTAAGCCTTGACAGCTTCAACAACCGTATCTCTCATATCTTCAACGCTATCCCCGTTAAACGCACACGCGTAAGTTAGAGCAGTTGCAACGCTCGAAGCTATGGCCTCCTTATCCCTGTGGGTTATCAGACTCTGAAGTACTGCATACTCCTCCACAAGGTTGAGATCAAAGGAATACAGAATACCCACTGGCATTACCCTCATAGCCGAACCGCAGGTGTTTGATTTAACTCCCGACTCTCTCCAAGACAGTCCTGCCCTCAGATTCTCAAGAGCTTTCGAGCTCGTTGGACCTATACGCCTTATCAGGCCAGCCTCATAGCACATTCTGAGCCTCTCGGCAAAGTCCTGAGGACTGAAGTATATTGTGTTTGATAGAGATTCTGCAAGCACGAGCATCTGAATTGTATCATCCGTCAGCTCTCCCGGCAGCTTTCCCTTCTTTTCAAAATACTTCAGCCTTCTTCTTGCCTCTTCAGCTGGAAAACCTTCGAAAGGTGAACCGAAAGCATCACCTATCGCAAATCCCATGAAAGTGCGAACGAAAGATGCATTAGACATGTTCGGTAAGTGATAGTTGTAGAGTAATAAAATTTCTGTTCAGTTTGACTCTTTTTTGCACGATTTCAAGTAAATTTTTTCTTACATTTAAATAATTTTTAAATTGAAATTTAAATTTCAACTAAGATTTTGGAAGTTTAAATTTTGGAAAACACATAATCACCTAAAACATCTGATCACCTGAAAGACATAATAAGTGTGAGTTATATGTCTGCACATGAAGGGGCTGAGAGGAGAATTCAACAAACCAAAAACAAAAATAGTTGCAACGATAGGCCCTGCTTCTTCTAAAAAAACAGTACTCAGGAGAATTCTGAAGTATGCAAGCGTGGCAAGAGTGAACCTTGCTCATGGAAGTGGAGAGGAACACAGGAAAATGATCGAACTCGTAAGAGAGGTGTCGGAAAAAATAGAAAGAGATGTCAGCGTCATGGTCGATCTGCCGGGACCAAAAATAAGGCTCGGAAAGCTTGAGAAACCTGTCAACCTGAAGAGAGGAGAGAAAGTCGTTCTTTACGTGGGATCTGAAGCAAGAGATGAGAACGATGGAGATGAGGAAATAAGATTGCCGGTGGAGTACGAGGATTTTCCAAGAATTGTCAGAAAGGGAGGAGTGATATACCTCTGCGACGGAATGGTCAAGCTGAGGGTTGAGGATGTTGGAGAGAACGAAGTTTACTGCTATGTAGTTTGCGGAGGAACTGTAACCTCAAGAAGAGGTATAAACGTGCCCGGAAAGGTCAAGGTCCGGGTTCCGACTGAAGAGGATGTAAGACTGCTTGAAAACGTGAAGGATTTCATAGATGCTGTAGGAATTTCTTTTGTCAGCTGTGCTGAAGATGTGGAAAGGGTCAGAAAGCTTACGGATGCTTTTCTGATAGCAAAAATCGAGAGAGATGTGGCTGTAAAGAATATAAACGAGATTCTGAATGCTGCAGATGGAATAATGGTGGCAAGAGGAGATCTGGGAGTGGAGATGCCAATAGAAGAGCTTGCAGTCATACAGAAGAGGCTGATAACAAAAGCAAACCTTGCTTCCAAGCCCGTCATAACGGCAACCCAGATGCTTGAGTCGATGATAGAGGATGTCAGACCGACAAGGGCAGAGGTTACAGATGTTGCAAACGCCATACTCGACGGAAGTGACGCTTTGATGCTCTCAGAGGAGACGGCGATAGGAAAATACCCGGTTGAGGCTGTAGAAACAATGGCAAAAATTGCAAGATTTACCGAGAAGTTCAGGGATGAGCTGACAGAGAACAGAATTCTTGCGGAAATGAGGAAAAAATGCAAAGATTGTGTGGATGCAATAGCCCTTGCCATAGTTGAGGTCATGAACTGTCTGGATGTTGATTACATAGTCGCAAGAACGAGGAGCGGTAAGACTGCAAGGAGCATATCAAGGTTCAAACCGTCACAGTGGATTCTTGCATTTACAACAAGCAGAAAGGTTTGCAGGGAGCTCAACTTCTCTTACGGAGTCATACCGTTCGAGGTCAAAGATAGAAGTGATGTTGCAATAGCTGACTATCTGAAGGAAAGAAACGTGAGAGGAAGAGTCGTTATTACCGAGGAAGTCAGGCTCGACGAAAACGTTAGGGTCGGAACAAATGCGATAAAGGTGTTTGTTGTTTAATAAGTTTTTTTATAAGCTGTTTTAAGTTAATTTGGCAATTTAGTATTTTTAACTTTTCAACCATTTCCAGCCAGCATTCTTTAATGTACAGCCATCAGGCCATAGCAAGTAAGAAGCGTCACCAAAATATAGGTGGAGAAACAATCATATTCATGAAACTGCACTTTTATGGAGCTGCAAGAACTGTGACAGGCTCCTGTTTTATGCTTGAAGGAAAAAGCAGAGTTCTCGTTGACTGCGGGATGTTTCAGGGGAGCGTTGAAAAGAGAAACTTCAGACCCTTTCCCTTCGACTGTGAGAGTGTTGACTGCCTTATTCTCACCCATGCCCACATAGACCACATAGGCCTGATTCCAAAGCTCGTAAAGTGTGGATTTAACGGGGAAATTTACTCTACAGGAGCTACCAAGGTAATTGCAGAGCACATGCTCTACGATTCGGCAAGGATACAGGAAGAGGAAGCAAGAACCATGACAAGAAAAAATCTCAGGAGAGGTAAACCACCCGTAAAGCCACTTTACACAGAAGAGGACGTGAAGGACTGTTTTAAATTAAAGTGGAAGGTTCTGTATCCTGACAGGGAGAGAAGTGTGCAGGAGTACACTGTTCTGGCAAGAGAGGCTGGACATGTCCTTGGCTCGGTTTTTCTTGAGGTTGAAGGTGAGAGTAAGGTTACGTTTTCAGGAGATCTTGGGGAGAAGCCAAAGCTGATAATAAGAGATCCTGAAATGCCTGACAGGACTGACTTTCTGCTTGTGGAATCAACTTATGGTGATAGAAACCACGAAAGCGTTGAGAGGAGTATTGAGGAGTTGAAGGAGGCAATAAATACAACCCTCGCCATGGGCGGTAACGTTGTAATACCATCTTTTGCCCTTGAAAGAACTCAGGAAATTCTCTACATAATCCACAGGCTGTATGAAAGGGGAGAAATTCCGGAATGTCCCGTTTTTCTCGACAGTCCTCTTGCAATAGACATAACAGAGATATTCATGAGGCACAGAGAACTCTACAACAGAGAAGTTTACGAGGAGTCGAAAAGAGGGAATCCCTTCGTCGTGCCGGGATTGAAGTTCACAAGAAGTGTCGACGAGTCCAAGGAAATAAACGAAGTTAACGGCGCGATTATTATTGCCGGGAGCGGGATGTGCAACGGTGGGAGAATAAAGCATCACTTAAAGCACAACCTGTGGAGAAAGGAATCGAGCATAGTTTTCGTCGGATATCAGGTTAAGGGAACCCTTGGCAGAAGAATAATAGATGGGGCGAGGAGAGTCAGGATATACGGAGAAGAGATAGCTGTAAAGGCGAGAATATACACAATAAACGGATTTTCAGCTCATGCCGGCAGAGACTTTCTTTCAAACTGGGCGGCAAAGTCTGGGGCGAAGAGAACGTTTATCGTGCATGGAGAGTTTGAAAAGAGTTCAAAACTTGCTGAGGTTTTGAGAAGTAGAGGGATGAAAACCGAAATACCTGAATGGAAGAGCTGTGTTGAGCTCACATGATAAATCAGTTACGACTGATGCGGAAAGGCTTATCAAAAATCCAGAGAGTGGAGCTACATGCTTCTCAGAGTTACTTTCCTTGGTACATCCGGCTCAGTACCAAGTGTTGAAAGGAATTCATCGGCAATTTTCATCCAGTTCGGATCTCATAAGGTGCTGTTCGATTGCGGAGAGGGTACACAGAGGCAGATGATGATTGCCAAAACGGGATTCAAAATAGAGGCCATATTCATAACCCACCTCCATACCGATCACTTCATCGGCGTTTTCGGCCTTCTTGAAACAATGTCTCTAAACGAGAGAAAGGAGAAGCTGACAGTTTATTCCCCCCATCCAGAGTTTCTGTCCTCGATATTCAGAGCGTTCGGTTACGACGAGCTGAGTTTTCCGGTCGAGGTTAAGGAGCTGAAAGATGGGGAGAGTGTTAGATTCGGGAATTTCAGAATTGTCGCTTTCAGAACTGACCACATAGTAAAAAGTTATGGATATGCTCTTGTAGAGGACGAGAGGAGAGGAAAATTTGATAGAGAGAAGGCCGAAAAACTTGGATTAAAACCCGGGCCTGTTTACGCAAAGCTTGCAAGGGGAGAGAGTGTTGTCGTAAATGGAAGGCTGATAACTCCGGACATGGTGATAGGAAGGAAAAGACCGGGCAGAAAGGTTGTCTATACCGGCGATACGAGACCGTGCGAGAGAGTTGTTGAGGTTGCAAAAAATGCAGACCTGCTGATACATGACGCTTCCTTTACCTCGGAACTTGAAGACTGGGCGAAAGAAACGAAACACTCAACAGCAAGAGAGGCTGCTGAGGTTGCAAAGAGGGCGGGTGTAAAAAAGCTGATACTAACGCACATAAGTGCAAGGTACAAGGACGATACGCCTCTGCTTGAGGAGGCAAAAAGCGTCTTCGAAAATGTAGAGGTTGCAAGAGATTTTACCGTTATCGACGTACCCTATTCAGACTGATTGGCTGATTGGCAATTTTGATTTTAATTTTGATTTTGGTAATTCATTTAAAAATCATTTAAAAATCATTCATTTAAAAATCTAACAATAAAAAAACAAAATAAAAAACCAGAGTTCAGGAGTAAGCTTCCACAAGAGTCTTTCCTGCCTCCGTAACACTCTTCCTTCCAAGCAACCCGGTCGCCCTTAGTACTGTGAGAGCTTTCTTTATTTCGTCCTCACTCAGGCTGAGCTTCTTTTTAATGAAGTCCACCTCGTCCTGCTTGTAATTTCTTATTTCCGTGCTCTCTTTCCAGATTTTGTTAAACACGTCAAGGTTGTCGTGTATTACTTTAAGCACGTTAAATGTGGTCGGTGTTACTGCGAACTTCACAGATGTCAGGTTTGCCGTTTCCACAACCCTCTTCATTTTGTCCCCCATCGGCGTCAGTCCAATCATCCTGTTCTGCAGCTCAAAGACCCATCCCTTTGACTCGCACTCGCCCAGAGCCCTTATCGCATCTGAGACAAGAGACGAAAGCTCATCCCTGTGAATGTACCTCCTCGGTATCTTTGACAGTATCTCTATGTCGTATCTTGTCAGATACGGCTTTCTCTCTATCCCTCTCGTGAACGCAAGAACTTTCCTGCCCTTCTTTGTTATGCCGTTCTGCAGTATTCCTTCTTCCTTGGCCTTTCTGACCCATTCGTAAGTTGGAACGTCACCGCTAACGGGGAATGTCAGAGCTTTCACAGCATCGCTCGTAAATGCACCGTACTCCACTATCTCGCCCCACTCCGTAGTCCAGTACGTATCCTTGTTTTTCACAAACCTTCTTTCCACAAGTTCCTTCGACTCAAGAAGGTGAAGAATTGCACCCAGATCAGATACTCTGGCCCTCTTCTCTATCTCACTGTAAGTTGGAAGTATGTCCGGTGTGTGCTGGTTTATCCTCTCCACCTCTTTTATCGCCCTTATAACCTCTATCTCGTCATCAAGTAAGTACATTGGATAACAAAGTGGAGTTTTCACACCCATCGCATCGTAGGTATCCATGGCAGACTTTCCAAGCTCGGTAATTCCTCCGTTCCACATTCCCCTGTCTCTGAGGCTGTTGCTGCCAACTCCACTTTTCATCAAATTTATGTCCTCTTCCTCAAGAATTACAGGCACTTCGAAGTTCGTGTACTTGGCAACTTCCATCGCAAGCTCAGCTGCTCTTGTAAGGGCGTAGGCTTTTCCAGAAGTCCTCGGAGATATCAGAAGCATTCTCATTGCCTGCAATGCGTTTATCACATTTTCGCCAACGCCCATCGTATCCCTGCAGGCAACAAGTTCCTCAATGTCTCCAACTGAAGGCAGTTTCCTGAGAAAGTCAACTATCTCCCTCGTGAGAAAGAGTCTTGGATGCGTCTTTCCATAGATCTCAAGCAGCTTTTTCCCCGCTTCACTGACTCCATTCTCGTCTGCAAGCTGTCTCTCCATAAGGTACTCCTTCCACTCTTCTGGCAGATGTCCTGTTTCCAGAGCAAGCTGAAGCATCTTTATTACTTCGGTATCGGCGAAAATTTCCGGAAGTTTTTCCACGTCAAGTCTGCTCACAAGCTCAAGCATTTCCTTTCCGGCTTCCGTTAACTCCGGTTTCTCGAACTTCCTTGGCACACCTTCGAGATCCACCAGATTCAGTATGTAGAGCTCTATCAGCCTCTCCTGAGGTGCGTTTGAGAGATCTGCAAGAGCCTCAAGATGTTGCCTTTTCAAAAACATTTGAAATCCTCCCCAATAACCAGATGACCAAATTAAACTCCAGCATTCATTCCGGCCATCTTACCGGCAATCTCATTCTCCATCTTCCTGAGCTCGGAAGATACCTTCTCAATTTCCTCCTTCAGCTTCTCCACCTGAGATTTGAAGGCAAGCTCCGACTTCTCAAGGTAATCCCTTGCCTCATCCCTGTCAACTTCGAATATCAGGTCACCTATAACCCTGTAAACCTTCCCATCCGTTCTTTCAAGCACTCCTCTGGCATTCTCTATTTCAGCCAGCTTTATCTCATACCTGCTGAGAGTGTCCCTGAGAATCTTCAACCTCTCCTTCAGCTCTAAAAATTTGTAAGAATCGATCATTGAACCACCCTTGAATTACTCCTTCCTGCCTCCAAGTTTTCTGATTTCCTCAAGCAGTTTGTTCACCTTCCTGCTGTCCTCTTCAACGCTCCTGAGGAGTGTCAGCCTTAAGTTCATCAGCTTGTCAATTCTCCTCTCGATCTCTTCCTTAACCTCGTCTATGTTCGCACCTATAACTATCCCAGCTCCAACGTCCATTATCAGGTCGTTGACGTTCTCGATCTTACCCCTTATGGCAATTCCAGAGCCGAGCGGTATGTAGATGCTCCTTCCCTCGCCCTTCTCCTTTATGTAGGTCAGAGTCGAATCAACAGCTCTGAGATCAGATATCATCGCATCCACCGTGGCTATCTGCTCTCTCAGATATTCGATTTCTCCAAGAATGCTCCTGAGCTCATCCTGCAGCTCCTCCATTTTCTTGCCCGTAACCTCCTTAACCTCCTTGGCCTCGCTCATATACCTCACCTCCTTAACTTACTTTTAATTACCTTTTACTACTTACTATTATTCACTAAACTAAGGTAATAAAAGTTTTTCGCACTACATTTTGGCAATATTCCTTTGACGAGTAAAGAAATTGTTTATTTTGAAAATTGAGCAGCCTGACTGAACAATTAACTGAGCAATTAATCGAGCTGGGAGAAGGCTGAGAGAGCAAAACTGAAAATAAACGAAACAAAATTATAAAAAAGATTTAAAAAGTTTTATTCAACTAAAAAAGTTTATCCAACGAAGTCCTCTGGCTTGGGTATTTCAAGCTTTAGACCTTTCCTCTTCCTGACTTCCATTATGAACTCTTCGAGCAGGTTTGCCGGCACGGGCTCAAATCCGGCATGTTCAACGCTCCACATAGCCTTACCGGCAGTGGCAGACCTTATATCTCCAGCAAATCCAAACATCTCCTTTACCGGTGCTTTTGCGACAACAGTAACCATGTCTCCTTCAGTGTTCATCTCAAGTATCTGGCCTCTCCTACCCTGTATCTCCCTTGTAACGTTTCCAAGCATTTCCTGGGGTACTGTCACGAATATCTTCTGATACGGCTCAAGCAAAGTCGGATTTGCTTGTAGCATGGCAGCAAATATTGCAGACCTAACAGCCGGAATTACCTGTGCCGGTCCTCTGTGCACGGCATCCTCGTGGAGCTTACAATCGACGAGCTTGACTTTAACACCGTAAACAGGTTCTCTTGCAAGAGGTCCTGCTCTCATAGCCTCTCTGAATCCTTCAAGTATGAGCTCCATAGTCTCATGCAGATACTGGATACCTTTCGTAACATCGCAGAATATGTTGCCCTCGTAATACTCCTGAATTCCGGCTGCCTCTTCCTTGCTCAACCCTGCCTCTTCAAGCAATCTCCTCCTCTCCTTCTTGTCCATTTTCATGTCAACCTCGCCTTCCTTGAACAGTCTGATGACTTCCTCAGGACACGGCTCGACAACGATGTAGAAACGGTTGTGCTTGTTCGGAGATTTACCCTCCACAACAGGAGATGTTGATGTAACTGTTTCTCTGAAAACGACTATTGGAGGTGAGGTTACTACTTCAAGCCCTCTCTCTCTCCTGATCTTCTCAACAACGACCTCAAGGTGGAGCTCACCCATACCGCTTATCAGGTGTTCTCCGGTCTCCTCGTTGAGTGTAATCTGAAGTGTTGGATCTTCCTTTGCCACCTGCCTCAGAACTTCAATCAGCTTCGGCAGATCTCTTGGATTCTTGGCCTCTATGGCCATTGTAACAACGGGCTCGCTTATGTGCTTTATAGCCTCAAATGGCTCGAAGTCCTCCTTCGTTGAACAGGTTGAACCAGCAACAGCATCCCTCAGACCAACAACTGCAACTATGTTTCCAGCAGGTATTTCTGGCACTTCAACTCTCTTTGGCCCCATGAACAGTCCAACAGTCTGAACCCTGTTCTTCGCCTTTCTGTCTATTATGTAGAGCTCCATTCCCGGCTTTAGCGTTCCGCTGAAAAGCCTGCCCACAGCAACTTCTCCAGCGTGAGGATCGACTATTATCTTGGTGACCATCAAAGCCACGGGCCCTTTGGGATCGCACTTGACCATTGCCTGTCCTTCCGGACTGTTTATGTCTCCCTTCCAGATCGTGGAGATTCTCCTCTTCTGCGCCTCAATCGGAGACGGAAGGTGTCTGACGACCATGTCAAGGACGACTTCGTGGAGTGGAGACTTCTTGGAGAGCTCCTTGACGTTATCACTCTTTATGTACTCGTAAACCTGCTTGAATCCAATTCCTGTGTTTTTCATGGATGGAACACTGACAGCCCACTTGTAGAGAGCGGAACCGAAGGCAACCTTACCCTCAGCAACGTCAAGCTTCCACTCATCGTACTTCTCAGGCCTCATTGCCTTGATGAGCTTGTTTACATCGTGAATTACCTTCATCAGCTTCTCCTGCATCTGCTCAGGTGTTAGCTCAAGCTCTCTTATCAGTCTGTCAACCTTGTTTACGAACAGCACGGGTTTGACGTTCTCCCTCAACGCCTGTCTAAGAACTGTCTCTGTCTGGGGCATAACGCCCTCAACAGCATCGACGACGACTATAACTCCGTCAACAGCTCTCATCGCCC
Organism: uncultured archaeon; assembly: GCA_964622075.1. Taxonomy (GTDB): domain Archaea; phylum Halobacteriota; class Archaeoglobi; order Archaeoglobales; family Archaeoglobaceae; genus WAPX01. Next base: position 35,309 of record CAZUMR010000059.1, read on the forward strand.
TCGTTACGTCTCCTCCAAAGTCAACGTGCCCGGGCGTGTCAATCAGGTTTATGAGGTATTCCTCGCCTTTATACTCGTGGACCATCGAAACGTTTGCCGCGTTTATCGTGATACCTCTCTCCTTTTCCTGCTCGTCAAAGTCCAGATAAAGCTGTCTTCCAGCAAGCTCCTCGCTTATCATTCCAGCCCCTGCAAGCAGGTTGTCACTCAGAGTTGTCTTTCCGTGATCTATGTGAGCGACAATACCCATGTTCCTTATCCTCTCTGGCTTCCACATTAATTCTTTAATTCTATCTACAAGTTTTTTCGCTCTACTCATTTACATCACCCTAACTTTCAGTTTATCTATATAGCCAAGCTTTATGACCATCCGGAGATTTTCAAGCTATTCAGCCATCTCAATCTTTCTCAACATTATCTTCCTCAACATTCTTCTCAGCTTTCTTCGAAACTAGCAAACAAAAAGAAAATAGCGGGCGAGAAAAGTTACCTCGCAGACTTTGCAACTCTCTCAACTTCCTCCTTCTTTGCAACGGCGTAGCTCCTGCTCTCGTTGTTGGCAGCAGCTATGATCTCCTCAGCCAGACAAGCTGCTATGCTTCTCTTGGATTTGAAAGCTGCTCTCCTCGCACCCTCAGCTATGTTCCTGAGAGCTATGTCCAGCCTCCTCAGGCTTGACGTGTCAACCGATTTTGGTACGGCAATACCACCGTACTTCAGCCTTACTATTTCCTCTCTCGGCCCAGCGTTTGCAAGGGCATCGACAAGAACCTGAATCGGATTCTTCTTTGTCTTCCTCGCAATTATGTCGAAGGCATCCCTAACAATGTTGTACGCCAGAATTTTCTTCCCCGTGTTGTGTCCCTTTCTCATCACCTTGTTTATCAGCCTCTCCACTATGAACACGTTCTGTTTTGCAAAGGGAGTGTTAGCGTGCCTTCCATGAGTGTGAGGAACGTACCTTGGTTCAAGGCAGATGTAATTCCTCAAAGCAGGATCCTTGACTTCCACTTCACTCACGTCGTACTTTCCAAAAACAAGAAGCTCCTCTCTTGTAAATCCATACTTGGGCTCTCCAGATGTTTTTGCTTCCTCAGCCGCTTCAGACATCCCATCACCTCAGAGGTTTCTCCTTCCTTCCTTTCCAGAGTTCCTTAAGAGACGTGTTGTTAACCTTGACGACCTTGTACCTGACTCCCGGTATGTCTCCCATTGACCTTCCCATTCTTCCACCGATCTTCTCCACTATAACCTCGTCGTGCTCGTCGATGTAGTTTATGGCTCCATCTCCGGGAGTGAAAGCTGTTATCTGCCTTCCGTTCTTTATGAGCTGAACTCTTACCGCCTTTCTAATTCCAGAGTTTGGCTGCCTCGCCTCTATACCGATTTTCTCGAGAACAATTCCCCTCGCCATGGGAGCTCCTTCGAGGGGGTCAGCCTTCACGTTCAGCTGCAGCACTCTCCTGACGTACCTCTTATCGCTCCATCTGAACTTCTTCCTGTTTTCAATTAGCTTTCTCGCCGCAAACAGACCCTTACCCATTTATCTCACCCCTCAATCATCTTACGATGATGTCATCTATATCGTGATGCCTTCTTGCCAGCTCTTTGGCTTTATTAATATTTTTTCCCCCCTTGCCTATTGCCAGACCCTTGTACTGGGGGTCAACGCTAACCTGAGCTACCTTCTTTCCTCCCTTTTCGACGATCTTAACCCTAACCTTTATCGGTTTGAATATGTTAACAATGAACTCTTCAGGATTGTCCGAGTGTTCTATAACCTCTATCTTCTTTCCTATAAGTTCTTTTGCCCTTTCTATGTTTATTCCGCCCTTACCTATTGCAGCTCCCATGTCCCCCTTCCTAACAACAAAAATGATTCTGTCGTCCTGAACCATGCAATCCTTAACGCTTGCACCGGTTATGCTCTCAAAAAGAGTGAGATACCTGATACTTTCAGACGAGAGTTTGATTCCCATGCTATCGCCTCTTACCGCTTTTTTCACATAATCTCTTTTCACAAAACATATCAAATAATATCAATAAATCCGGAAACGGTAAACCCGGAGAAGCTTTAAAATCAAAATTTCTAAAGTTCATTTTCTGATTTCTAAGATCCAAACCACTATCTTTAAAGATTGCACCTGAATCAAAATTTGAAAAAACTTCAGAAAAAATTCCCTCTATCATGATTTCACATGACATTTTCACATGACGTTGAGTATCTCTGACTCCCCGGCATCTGCTATTGCAAGAGCTGCCACGCTGAATGGCTTTCCGCATACAGCACCAAGTTCCATGTTGTTCCCCTTGAACTCCACCACAGGCACATCGAAGCTCTGGATCTTCAGTCTCACTTCCTCCGGACAGTTCGCAGCGACAATCACAAGCTTTGCTTCGCCATTTTTCAGAGCCTTTATTGTTCTCTTACTCCCAAGGAAGACCTTTCCCGTTTTCATTGCCTTCCTTAGAGCTTTTTCAACATCCACTGTCATTCCACATCACCCTGTCAGGATTCAACAACGAACCGGCCAACTTTTAAAGCTTACTGCCTGTTAAGCTTTAACACCAGCTCGACATCACCCGTTCCAAGTTTTATAGGCTGACCAACTATAATGTTTTCCGTTATTCCCCTCAGCATATCTACATCTCCTCTAACTGCCGCATCCAGCAGGTTGTTGACTGTCATTTCGAAAGCTGCCCTTGCAAGTATGCTCTGCTTCTCTCCCGCAACTCCGTGCCTTCCAATCTGCCTCAGCTCACCATCAGCCGTCATCACGTCTGCAACAAGCATTATATGTCTGACGTTAACTTCAAGACCCTGTTCTTCAAGAGTGTTTATAGCCTCCTGAATTACTGCATTTCTTGCCGCCTCTATTCCAAGAACCTCGTATATCTCGTAAACGTTGTTCGTTATCGTTCTCCTTGCGTCAACTCCCTTGACCTTCATGACCTTCTTCAGATTCGATCCCTCAGTGTAAAGCACGTACTCATCTTCCTCCTTTCTGATAATAACTCTCCTTATTTCCTTTATACCCGCAAGCACTAACTTCTTAAGCCTGTCAAGCGTGTCCATCAGCACCTTGTACGACGGTTCCGTGACCTGAATGATTATTTTGCCCTCGCTCTCCTCCACCTCAACGTTCTTGAGTCCCTTCTCTATCTTCTTCTTCACATCCTCAAGCGTCAGATTTTTCCTTTCCATTGCCTTCTCGTCGGGAGTTACTATAATTCGCATCCTCATTATGTCGGTTGCTATATCTGCGATATCGAGAATGTATGTAGCCTCAATTCTGTTTGCAACTTCCCTTGCTTTTGCCCTGTCCTTTGCGTATTCCTCAGTCAGGCGGATTGTCATCATGGGCGTTGAGGGATTTTTCCTCACATCGAGAATTTCTATCAGTCTCGGAAGACCAAGGGTAACGTCAATCTCAGCGACTCCAGCGTAGTGGAACGTCCTCATCGTCATCTGTGTTCCGGGCTCACCTATTGACTGGGCTGCCACAATTCCCGCTGCCTCTCCCGGTTCCATAAGGTTCCTGAGGTAAACCTGATAGCACCTCTCCACGACCTTCCTTGCAAGCTCTTCATCCGCATTGATTCTCTCAAGCTCTTTTTTCACCTCATCCTTAACTGTGGGAGGAAGAGGATAATCATCAAGAATTTTCTCGTAATTAACGCTCAAGTCACTCACCTCCGGCAGCCTCTTCACTTATTATCTCCCGGATTATCCTTCTGACATCGACAGCCTTACCTCTGAAGCTCTTGGTCGGATCTATTCCATCCTCACCATACCTGAACTGAACGAGCATTCCAGACGTCTGCTCCTTTACAGTTCCATCGTACTCCACTTTCAGATCCTGAAGGGCGTTTATCAGCCTCCTCTGGAGGTAACCTGACTGTGAAGTTCTGACAGCAGTATCGACAAGTCCCTCTCTACCACCCATTGCGTGGAAGAAGTACTCTATTGGCGAGAGACCTTCCTTGTAACTGCTCTTGACGAATCCCCTCGCCTCAGCCCCAAGATCTCCGGGCTTGAAGTGAGGCAACGTCCTGTTTGTGTACGTGTAGCCTCTCTTTATCCTCTCACCTCTAACCGATTGCTGGCCTATGCACGCAGCCATCTGGGTAAGGTTCAGCATGGAACCTCTTGCACCGCTTACAGCCATTATCACCGCAGGATTGTCCATTCCAAGAAATCTTCCAGCAATCTTACCTGCCTGATCTCTTGCCTTACCCAGCACCTGCATTATCTTCATTTCAAGTGTCTCCTCTATACTCCTGCCCGGCATTGGTTCGAGATTTCCTTCCCTGTAAGCCTTTATCAGCTCCTCAACTTTCTTCTCAGCCTCTTCAATTACCTCGTGTATCTGCTTTACAGCCTCCTCAGGAATGTCTTCATCACTTATACCGAATGAGAATCCAGTATGCATTATAGCCCTTATTGCAAGATGCGTCATGTCGTCTATGAACTTCTTCGTCCTCTCACTTCCGTACTTCCTCATGATCTCGTCGATTACTATACCCTTAAACGCTCCAACTGCCTTTTCGTCTATCGTACCTCTCACGAGCTCTCCATTCTTTATTATGACGTAGGCATCGTACTCGCACTTCTCCTTCTTGCACTCCTCACATCCCTGACAGATCTCGGCCTTGAACTCTATTGTTATGTCCGGCAGAATCAGGCTGAATATCTGCTTTCCAGTCCAGTACTCGACCCCATCCTTCACGTACTTCGGCTCCGGCAATTCCTCAACCTTTATCGGCTTGATTAGAGTCATTACTTCTTTTCTTGTGAATAGCTTCTCTCCCCTTGTCAGCAGATACAGACCTGAAATGTGGTCGTGAATGCCACCAATAATCGGGCCTCCAAATCTCGGGCTGAGAATGTGTTCCTGAACGGACATCAGTATCTTGGCTTCAGCCTGAGCCTCCAGGCTTTGAGGGACATGCAGGTTCATCTCATCTCCGTCAAAGTCTGCGTTGTATGGCGGGCATACAGCCGGATTGAGTCTGAACGTCTTGTATGGCAGAACTCTGACGTAGTGAGCCATAATGCTCATTCTGTGTAAAGATGGCTGTCTGTTGAACAGAACGACGTCTCCATCCATGAGCTGTCTTTCAATCACCATCCCGGGCTCAAGTTTTTCAGCGAGCTCTTCTCTGTTAGTGTCAAGAACTCTGATTCTCCTGCCATCCGGCCTTATCACATAATTTGCCTTCGGATGTTCAGTTCTGAGAATCAGTTCCCTTGCCTCGTCAAGATTTCTCTCTGTAACATGGAATGGAACTGTAAGCTCCTCAGCAACGATCTTAGGCACTCCAACTTCGTTTATGCTTATGTTTGGATCGGGGCTGATTACGGTTCTTGCAGAGAAGTTAACTCTCTTACCACTCAGAGATCCTCTGAACCTCCCTTCCTTACCTTTAAGTCTCTGAGCAAGAGTTTTCAGGGGTCTCCCGCTTCTATGCCTTGCAGGAGGTATTCCACTGACCTCGTTGTCAAGGTACGTTGTTACGTGATACTGCAGCAGCTCCCAGAGATCCTCAAGAATTAGCTGGGGTGCTCCACCCTCCTTGTTATCAAGAAAACGCTGATTTATTCTGATTATGTCAACGAGCTTGTGAGTTAAATCGTCCTCACTCCTCTGACCAGTTTCAAGAATTATTGATGGCCTGACAGTTACTGGAGGAACCGGTAGGACAGTCAGAACCATCCACTCAGGCCTCACAGCCTTGGGATTCATTCCAAAAGCGGGCAGATCTTCGTCAGGTATTTTTTCAAGTCTCTCCCTCACGTCCTTTGGTGTTAACTTGTGCTCGTTTTCGTAGAAGAATGTTGGTTTCTCGAACTTTATGTCTATCTGCTCAGCCCCACAGTGAGGACAGACTTTAACGTTTTTGGCCTCGCTGAAGACTTTCTTTACTATATCCTCATAATCCTGATTGAGCTGCTTTTTCTTCTCAATTTGCTCTATGTAATAATCTCTCCTCTCATCTTTCAGCAGAATTCTGCCACATTCTCTGCACGTTGCGTTGAGAAGTTTGGCTATCAGCTTTGCATAGCCCACGTGGATGACTGGAGCGGCCAGCTCAATGTGTCCGAAGTGCCCCGGGCACTCACCAGCCTTTCCACCGCAGGTTTTGCACCTCAGGCCGGGGTCAATTACCCCAAGCCTCGGATCCATAAGCCCGGCTTCAATGGGATACCCGTCATCATCGTACGTCTCAGGAGTTATGATTTTCGCCACACTCATCCTTCTTATTTCCTGAGGACTCAAAACCTCAAACCTTATTCCGGCAATCCTCTTCGGAATCATAACCTTCACCCTGCCGTTTAATTATTGCATTATGTGTAACATACAACATTATACAACATTATGCAATTATCCTAAACACAGCATCAGGCCTTATCTCCAAGCAACAGCCTCGGAGCTATCATCATTGACTTCAGCTCATCCAGCAGGAGTTTGAATGCGTAGCTCATCTCAACCTTGTGTATGTTGCTGTCGTCGTCGCAGACTTTGCAGTAAGCAGTCCCTCTCCTGAAGTCGTAAGTTGCTACATGTCCACAGTTGCCGCAAACGTAAACTTCCACCTTGTCTGACTCCTCAAGCAATCTGTCCTTGAGCAACATAGCGGCTCCGTGCCCTATCAGGACATCTCTTTCCATCTCTCCAAACCTCAGACCACCCTTTCTCGCCCTTCCTTCTGTTGGCTGTCTCGTTAGAACTTGTACTGGACCTCTGCTCCTCGCATGCAGCTTGCTCGAAACCATGTGGTACAGCTTCTGATAGTATATCACGCCAACAAATATGTCAACTGTAAACCTCTTTCCGGTTATTCCATCGTACATAACTTCCTTGCCCGTGTGGTTAAAACCATAAGCCTTCAGAATTGCCCTCAGATCCTTCTCCTTCTCTCCGTAGAATATTGTTGCATCGATCCTCCTGCCTTCCAGACTGCCAACCTTGCCACCTATCATCTCAAGCACGTGTCCAACAGTCATTCTTGAGGGAATTGCATGCGGATTTATTATCATGTCAGGCACTATTCCGGATTCCGTAAAGGGCATGTCCTCTTCAGGCACAATCAGTCCGACCACACCCTTCTGTCCGTGGCGGGAAGCAAACTTATCCCCAAGCTCGGGTATTCTGAGATCCCTCACCCTAACTTTAGCCAGCCTTGAACCGCTCTCAGCCTGCATGAGAAATACGGCATCCACTATACCCTTCTCGTTGGAACGCATGGTTATTGACGTCTCTCTTCTCTTCTGAGGAGATATACCCTGAGTTGGCTCTTCAAGAAATCTCGGTGGAGATGTCTTTCCTATCAGCACATCATCCGGACCAACCTCAGTTTCCGGAAAAACGAGTCCATCCTCATCAAGGTGAGCGTAAGCTTCTGCTCCTCTGAAGCCAGATATGTCCGCTCCGGGTATTTCGAACCTGTCCTCCTGACCACCCGGATACCTCATCTCTTCAGTTTCGTAGGTTCTGAAGAAGTGAGACCTCCCCAATCCCCTTTCTATGCTACCTTTGTTAAAAATTAGAGCGTCTTCTATGTTGTATCCCTCATAGCTAATAACCGCAACGACAAAGTTCTGACCGGCCGGCCTTTCGTCGAACTTTATCTCAAGCTGTGTGTCAGTTGTGACAATGGGGATCTGAGGGTAATGCAGCAGGTGTCCTCTCGTATCCGTCCTCCACTTCAGGTTGGAGTATGGCAGACCCAGACTCTGTTTGATCATTGCAGCACCCATGGTGTTTCTTGGAGATGCGTTGTGTTCCGGATATGGAATGCTGCCTGTACAGATCCCCACTATCAGGGATGGGCAGAGCTCAAGGTGCGTATGTTCGGGAGTTAGCTCGTGCTCGTAAACGGCAATGTAAGCGTTCTCTTCCTCTTCCGCATCAAGAAACTCAACAACTCCCTCCTTAACGAGATCTTCAAAAGTTATTTCTCCATTTCTCAGCTTCTCTATATGTTCCTCAGTCACAAGAGGCTTTCCATCCTTCACAACTATTAGCGGTCTTCTTGCCCTTCCAGCGTCAGTGTTTATTCTGACCTCATTCGAGTCAGGATAGTAAGCCACGTTAACCTGATTGGATATCTTACCAGCTCTCCTCAAACTCCTGATCTCCTCAGCCAGCTTTTCACCGTCATCACAAAAACCGATCAGAGCTCCGTTAACGTAAACTCTCGTCTTCATAAAACCACCCCTCTTCAACCCTCTCTTACTTCAACCCTCTCTTATTGGAATCACACCAAGAGAGAATACTGTCTGCTTGACTTCCTCCTCATCAGTACCGACACTAACCTCTGCATACTGGGCAAGGTTCTTAACCAGCCCACAGTTCGGGCCTTCAGGAGTTTCAGACGGGCAGATTCTACCCCACTGGGTTGGATGCAGGTCTCTTGCCTCGAAGTGAGGTTGTGAGCGGGAGAGAGGTGATATAACTCTCCTCAGGTGGGAGAGGATTGATATGTAGTTGTGCCTGTCTATGAGCTGGGATACACCAGTTCTACCACCAACCCAGTTACCTGTTGCCATGGGATGCATAATTCTGTCAGTAAGGACATCACTTCTGACTGCGGTTGCCATCTTCAAACTCCTTCCTCTAACCTTGGCTCTCTCAAGCTGATACTTTACATCCTTGGCAAGTCTCAGAAATGCAACTCTAAATATTTCCTCCATCAGATCTCCAGCAAGCTTCAACCTCTTGTTCGCGTAGTGATCCTTATCATCAACCATTCTCATTCCAAGAGCGAGCTCAAAAACGGCCTCGGCCATTCTCGCAAGGTAGAACGCTTTTGCCCTCCTCGCCTCAGGTTCCACTCCAAGGTGTGGCAGGAAATACTGATCAAGGACCTGATTTGCCCTCTGTATTCTGTACTCCTTACTCTGACCGGGAGCCACTCTCCTGCCTATGTAGTCTATTGCCTCTTCCTGAGTCTCGACCTCCGCAACCTCGACGTTTTCAAGCATGAACTTCATTATTTCTGGATCTGTGCTTACCATCTCAACTATTTCCTGATCCGTTTCGACGCCAAGAGCTTTCATCAGTGTAACGAACTGTATGGGTTTGGGAAGCTGGGGGAACGTGACCTCAAGTATGTTGCTCCTGCCCCTCTCCACAACTACAAGAGCCCTGTAACCTGCTCTCTGGCTGAAACACTTGGCAACTTCAACTTCCTCCCCGTATCTCTCCTCTTTCTCAAGAAGTATCTTGTTTGGAGCCAGATCTTCAAGAGTCATCAGAGCTCTTTCACTGCCGTTGACTATGAAGTAGCCACCCGGATCAAGTGGATCCTCTCCAACACTTACAGGATCTACATCGTTTAATACGAGATTGCAGGCCTTGGACTTGACCATTACGGGCAGCATGCCTATTTCCACTATCTCCTCTTCAAGCTCTCTTCCCTCGTCTATTACCTGACATTCGAGATAGATTGGTGCTGCATAAGTCAGGTTTCTGAGCCTTGCTATTGCAGGATAAAGTTCAACCCTGCTGCCGTCTGCTTCCTTAACAATCGGTTTTCCTATCCAGATTTTGCCAAGCCTGACGTAGGTGTCCGGAATGTCAAGCTCTATCTTCCCCTGCTCATCGATTACTCTCTGCAGTCCCTCGTCAAGAAATCTGTTAAACGAATCAATCTGATGTTTCACAAGCCTTTCATGCGTGAAGTAACTTTTAGCCAGAACTCTCCTGTCCAACATCAACACCACCCCTCTGGGAGCAGAATGGATTGCAAAATAGGTTCAACTACCTTAAATACTCCCGATTTTTTCCCGGAATTTTCCACAACCCTCATCCAAATCATTTGCACAGAATTTCAGATTACAATCAAATTACAAGCCTGTAGGCTATGGATTTCCCTGCTGTAGGGCTTTCTCTGATTATCTTTACTATTTGCCCGGGTTTCGCTCCGATTTCCTTTGCAACTGGATCGTCAGCCCTTATTTTTGGCAACTGTTCTTTTCTAATCCCGAGTGTTTTTAAAACTTCCTCCGCCTCCTCATCACTTAGCAGTATGTGTTCTGGAACAAGTATGTGGTCTTGCAGCCTGAATTTTGACATTTTTCACCACCTCAAAAGTGCTCAGGTAGTAGCCACAGCAGCTAACGGGAGGGTATATAAGGGTTTTGGTTCAGAAGACTTGTGATAAGAAACCAAGGAGCAACAAGAGCAAGTTAAAATAAAAATTAAAAAATTTAAAAATCAAACTTTAGAGCTCCCTCCTTCTCAGCAGGTATGCCACTGCGACAAGTCCGGCAATGGCGAACACTGCCTCAAAGCCTGGAGTCTTCTTCTTGGGTGTTGGGGTTGGTGTTGGTGTA
>CAZUMR010000060.1:0-9349 GCA_964622075.1 uncultured archaeon
TACATTTTTCAATGGGTAAAAATATTAAACTGGGAAATATTCTAAAATAAATGTTTAAGTTTTGTTAACACTAACAATAGGTTAAATTTGGGCTGTGCGGGTGTGTATAGGTTGTGTGGGGTGGGCTTATTGGGGATAAGTCTGGTCAATTTTTATCGATTATTGTAATTGTTCAGAATGTATAAAAATTAAAGCTTTATATAGTATCTAATTCCTGTAAACTCTGACAGTATAAACAACCCTGTGTACTGCAGTCAAATGTGCCAGAATTGCCACAAGAGCAACTGCCTGCCAGACGTAACCGCTGAGTAATCCTGCCACAACTATCAGCAACCTCTCACTCCTCTCAGCCACTCCAACATCACACCTCTCTATAACGTGTTCAGCTCTCGCTCTTGTATAGCTGACAAGCAGAGCCCCGCTCATAGCAAGGATTGCCAGAAGCCACCTTCCGGTGTAGTAACCTATGGCCGTGAATATTGCAATGTCAACGTACCTGTCAAAAACAGAATCAAGAAAACCTCCGATGGCTGAAACTTTCCCGCAGTTTCTCGCCAGTGCTCCATCAAGCAGATCCATAAAACCGCTGAAAAGTATCACTGCAGAACCGAAAATAGGTCGGGACAGTGCTATCAGAGCTGCTGCGAAAAATCCTGTTAAAAGACCAAGAAACGTCAGGTGGTTCGGCTTTACACCTGCAGAGCAGAGGAGAGATGTCAGGGGATCAAGCATTCTGGTCGTGTACGCTTTGATCCTGCTCAGCATGCCCCAGCTATTTCACCCGAATTTATAACGTTTTCACCTGCTTTCACTCACCACCTCCCAATAATCTATTTTCAACACAGTTTTCTAATTTTTCCACAATCACTTCGATCACTTCGATCACTTCCATATCTTCCCCCTGTAGTGTCCTGTAACCGGACAGCCGAGGCACAGCTCGTTTATCCAGTAATCGCACTCTCCACAGTTAGAACCGCACGAGGGCTTTTCTGCTTTTTCAACGTGTATTTTCATCGGAATTATCGTATCCCTCTCAGCCCTTACAACTATTCCAACGTCTATATCGTAAACGTCCGGACTCGGCCTTATGTGCTGGTCAACTATTGCCTCAAGAGTTGAGAGATCCTCCCCTATAAAGAACATCGTGAGATTTCTATTTCCAGCAACTATGAATCCGTTGAGAAAGAATGGACATCCCTCAAAAAGCTTCAGAAGTTCTCTTGGCTGCCTGCACTTAACATCAACTTTGAGAATATAAAGCCCGGGATTCTTTATGTTAATTCCGTATGCGTGATTGATTATTCCGAGTTCCTTCATCTTCTTTATCCTTGCACCGACGGAAGGCTGGGAGAGTCCGACAATCTTGGCGATCTCGTTTTGAGACATTTCGGGGTTTTCCTCGAGAATTTCCAGAATCATCTTATCCTTTTCATCAAGCTCAAACATTCCCACCATAATACCCCCACCGATTGAGCATTATTAACTTATAAAAAATTAGCGAAATCGTCTTTCGATGTTTTGCTACTGTCCTTTAATAGAAGTGTGCATTGAGACTATTCAGTGTTTTCAGCTATTTCAAACCAGCATCTGGTCTGTCAGTTTGCTCATCTGAAGTTTCAGCGTTGCCCATCAAGCATTCACAGCAGAAGCTCATGCTGATCTTTACATCACATCACACCACACCAAATCCGCAAAAAATCTGCAAGCACAGATCGGGTAGATTACACAACGCTTTTATTTATCAATCACAAAGGCTGAACATGGAGGAAGGTGTAACGAGGATCGGCGTCAGCCTGCCAAAGAACCTGCTGGAGGAGTTTGACAGCATAATAAAGACGAGAGGTTATTCTTCAAGGAGCGAGGCAATAAGAGATGCAATAAGGAACTACATAGCGGAGTACAAGTGGCTCGAAAAAGAGGAGGGAGAAATCGTCGGCGTCATAACTATACTCTACAACCACCACTACAAGGGTACGAGCGATGCAATAATCTCACTTCAGCACGAAGCTGTTGATCTGATAGCCACCACAATGCACATACACCTTGACAGCGACAACTGTCTGGAAATGGTAATAGTGAAGGGAGAGATGTCAAGAATAAAGAAGCTCATAGACAAGATAACCACGATAAAGGGCGTGAACAACGTAAAGCTGATAACGGCCATAAGAGAGTAGCTGGAATGGCTAAAAATCCGGGATGTTAAAAATCCAGAAAGGTAAAAATCCAGAAAAGCCAGAATGATAGAGTGAGTGGCTCAAAAACTAAATGTAAAACTGATTAGCTTTCTATCAGCTTTTTCCCGAACTCCACAAGACCTCCACACTCTATTATGTTTTTCAGAAATTCTGGCATTGGATTTATCGGATACTCCTCTCCCTTTGTCCTGTTAACAACAACATTTCTCTCGTAATCCACCTCTATCTCATCGCCCTCGTCAATCCTGTCAGTATCCTTACACTCCACAACCTTCAATCCAATGTTTATAGCGTTTCTGAAGAAAATTCTCGCATAGGATTTCGCTATGACTGCTTCAATCCCGGTAGCTTTTAGTGCAAGAGGGGCATGCTCTCTACTGCTTCCACATCCAAAGTTCTCCCCTGCAACCACGTAGTCTCCTGGTTTAACCTCAGATGCAAACTCAGGCCTGATGTTTTCAAAAACGTGCTTCGCAAGTTCTTCAGCCTCATTTATTACAAGGTACTTACCCTGAATTATCACATCCGTATCTATATCGTCCCCGAACTTCCAGGCTTTTCCCATGCTCCAGAATGGCACATGACAATATAAAAAAACTACGGGAAGTAAACGAAGTCTCCAGCTTCCATGTACTTTTCAGGATTTACCTTTCTCCTTTCACCTTTCAACCACTTTTCAGCTATCGACATCGCACCTATTCTATTTAAGGGCGTGTTGTTATTTCCGCAGTGGTAGCTGTAAGTACACCTCGGACATCCGCTCACACTGTTGCAGTCACAGCTCCTCAGAACATCGTAAGCTATGCGAAAGGCCCTGTCAAGTCTCTCAAACAGGAGTTTGCTCAGCCCAGATCCTCCTCTAACAGCATCGTAAACGAATATATCCCCTTCTGGAGTTGATATACCACCCATGTGCTGGCTTCCACCACCGGTAAGAGCATCACTTGCCTCTATCAGCACGTGCTCTATTGCGTGAAAGCTGCCGGCATGGTAGTCCTCATAGTCCCTTGGCTCCGGAAAGGGAACTGATAGCAGGAATCCCTTTGTTGGAAATGTGTAGCTAACACTCTCAACACTCTCAGTTCTGAGCTTTTTGTTTGTAAAAACATCCCTGACAACATACCCGTAAACGTTTATCGTTATCTCAAGGGAACAGTAAACAGCAGATCCGTCCTCAGAAAATTCTTCCAGCCTCCTCAGAACGGGTATTGAAGAGTAGAGTGGATCTGTAATTTCTCTCATCTCATCTCTTGGACACTTTTCCACAACCGCCACTTTCCTTTTCAGATCGAGTTCCAGACATTTGTACTTAACACCGCCGTGAATAATTTTGCTTCCGGGAAAAAGCTCCTTTACAGCAACTGGCAGAGCTCTCTCTCCAATTTCCTTACCCCTGTAAACGATTTTAACAGGCTCGCTCACACCCCTCATGCTGAAATTCTGGACGAGTTTTTTCGCCTCTTTCGATGGATGCAGGAGTAGAGAGTCAAAGATAGCGTATCCATTTTCCACGAGCCATTCTACTGCTTTCATCCACTCGTCCTTTATTTCAGAAATTTCAAGTGGTTTTTCCATGCACATGAAGAGCAGGTGATACCTCATCAGATCCTCGTTCATCTTTTCAACGTAGCAGTGCATTTCATCTCTGAAATACTCCTCCGGCTTTCTCCTGTAATACTGGGCTATCGTATCGTCATCCCTCATTAAAAGCACTCCAATGCTCTCCTGTCCCTTTCTGCCAGCCCTGCCAGCTCTCTGAAGAAAAGTCGAGTAGTTAACGAGTTCAGAAACCACAGCATCCACATCACCTATGTCTATTCCGAGTTCGAGTGTTGGAGTCGATACAACTACTGAAAGCTCTCCCCTCTTGAATGCTTTCTCAACTCTCTCCCTCTGCTCCCTGCTCAGTCCGCTCTTATGAACCTCAGCCCTTATCCCGTTCTGCCTCAGAACCCATGCCGCTGTTTCTACAAACTTGTACGAGTTGCCAAAAACGAGTACCTTGTGACCTCTGAGCGCACTTACGACCTCCACTACAGAAGAGTATATGGACGGTGTCAGCCTCATTATGAAGTGCATTACACCCTTCCTGTGGTTTCCGTGAACGTGAACGAACTTTCTTTCAAACAGAGTTTCAGCAAATTCTCTTGGGTTGGCTATCGTTGCAGAGGAGCAGATTACGGAGTAGTCAGAAAACCTGCTGAGTCTTTCGTTCAGATAGTGCATGTTTGTCCCCAGAATTCCAGAGTACGTGTGAAACTCGTCAAGAACGAGGAATTTTACCTTCCTGACAAATCTCCTGAAGGCGGGAGTGTTCCTGAGGTGGTACTCTACCATGTCCGGGTTTGAAAGGACAACATCAGCTCTTCCGGAAAATACAGCCTTTCTCTCTTCGTAACCGGAATCTCCATCGAACTTTACGGCTTTCAGCCCAAGAAAGGTGGAGTAGTAGGAAATTTTGTCAAACTGATCTCTTGCAAGAGCCTTGGTTGGATAGAGAATCAGAGCCTTTCCATCTTCTGAAATCGAGTCAAGGACCGGGAGAGCAAAAGCTTCAGTTTTTCCAAAACCAGTTGGAGCTGTTATGACGACGTTTTTACCCCTGAGAATCTCCCTGATCGACTGGGCCTGAAATCTGTAAAGGTGGTTTATGCCTCTGAGCCTTAGAGCCTTTTTCAGACTCTCCGAAATCTCAATCTCCTCAAGAGGCACATCAGGCTTTGGATTGAGCGGTTCGAACTTCTTGTAGAAGACTATTTCATCGTCAGTGTTGAAGAGAGGCCTTAACCTCTCCTCCGGACAAAGTTTAAGATTTTTCTGCCTTGTGCTCTCCTTTCTGCACACACATCTGCTTTTCAGCATCCCACATCTGGGACAAAAAAGAGAGTTAACGTCCTCCATAGCAAAAAAGTCTTTACTTCACTCATTTCCCTGTTCCTTACCCATCTCTCTGGCAAGAAGTTCTACTTCCTCCATTGCCCTGTCTATACTCTTCTTCACCTCTTCAAGCGTAGATTCAGGTAGCTGTACGTCTATTTCCTTTATTGTTTCCTCAATGCTCTCGTTGAGTTTCTTCTGTGTATCTTTCAGAAGTGTAACTATCATTGCGTAATGCTCGGCAAGCTGGGTTAACACGTACCTCTTCAGCTTTCTCAGATTATCCTGAGCGTCCTCAACAGACACCTCACCCGACATGAATATGTGGGTTATCGATTCTGCATCGTTCCTGAACATGTCCACGACGAGCTCGGGATTTCTCAGATCCTTGGAAACTCTCTTTATGTCGTCCATCGCCTCGTCAACGGTTTTGGACAGTTCCATGCAGTATTTCATCAGCTCTCCAACTTTTTCAAGGTAAGTGTTCCTGTAAGCAAGCCCCATACAGCGCCAACTCAGTAATAGATTAAATGTTTTCCGTCTTTCTGTCATGCTGGATGTGATGATGTGTTGTGGTATTGCGTAGAGCAGGTTTAGTGGAGCAGGTTTAGGGTTGATAACTGGAGAAAGTAACTGGAGAAAAATATAAAACAGGCTAAAGACCTGCCGACGAAAGGGCGTTTTCCACGACCTTTTTACCCACAACTCTCTCAGCCAGTTCTCTTTTTTCAACTAAAGCTTTCAGACTCGTAATCCCCGCACTGTACAGCTTCCTTGCCCTTGCCCTTCCTATACCTTTAAGCTGAACGAGCTCTATCAGTTCCTCCCTTACACCGTGCTTTATTCTCGTCACAAGAGAATTGAAAAATGGGCTTGCAGGATGTCCTGAAAATTCAGAAATTCTGTATAACGCGTTTGCCAGCCACTCTGCAGTCTCTACTATCCTCCTCAGATCCCCGGGTGCTATGCTGTACTTCTCACAAATCTCGTCTTCATCAATCTCATTTATCCAGTCCTGAAGACAGGATGCAGTTTTCAGCTCTTCAAGGAACCAGTCAAAATCTGCTGACGATGCTGGTGGAACGTAGGTAAGCTCGTCGTAAACTGAGAATAACAACTCCTCAACCCAGTCATCATCCCTTCTCAGGTACAGTCTCTCCATATCCGGAGTTCTGCATATCAGATGCAGGGCGGATATTTCACTGAACTCCTCCCTCTTCCCGAGCTCAGAAAAGAAGATGTGCCCTGTCATGGGATCTATGTACAGCCTTGAAACAAGCTCTCCAAGAGATGTCAGAGCTACTTCCTTTCCGTGAACCTCAGCAAATCCCCAGCCCTCAAGTTTTCTCAGCGTCCTCTCGATCTCAAACCATACGGGAATTTCATTCTGGTGGAAGAAGAATGTGGATTCGAAGAAATTTTCGAGCTCTTCCACACATCTCAGCTCAGATGCCAGTGCAAGAACGTGAAACCTGATACAGCTCTCAGATCCAAGCTTTGACTGAACTTTCTCAGCCTTTCCAGTAAGGTACCTCCTCATAACGTCCTGTCTTGCTTTCTCACTGCTCACAACAACGACAGCTTCTCCTCTATCATCCATCCCTGGCCTCCCAGCCCTTCCAACCATCTGCTTGTACTCCATGACCTTTATCGGCGTGCTCGCGTATCCTGAAAAGCGGTGATAGCTCTTTATGACGACTCTCCTTGCCGGCAGGTTTACTCCGGCAGCAAGAGTTGGAGTTGAAACTATTACCTTAATTATCCCACTCCTGAATGCCTTTTCAACCTCTCTCCTCTGTGAACTCAGCAATCCTGCGTGGTGAAAGGCTACACCCCTCCTGACACATTCTGCAAGTTTTCTGCTCATCTCTCCATCGTTCTCCTCAAGAATTCTTTCTGCAACTCTCCTTGCCTCTTCGGAAGTGTCAAAAGGGAGGGATGAGAGTTTTAAAGCCGTGCTTTCAGCATTTCTCCTCGTAGAATCGAAAACGAGAACCTGTCCTCCAGAATCAACGCAATCCCTGACAAGAGAGGTGTAATCCCCTCCAATTTTCTTCTCCTCAACAAGCTCAACTGAATTTCTGCAATCGTAAAGCTCAAGCTTGCCCCTGTAAAATATCCCCTCATAAAGCGGCACAGGTCTCCAGTCGCTTTCAACAAGCTCAGCCTTTAGCCATTCGGCAATCTCTCTTGCGTTGGGTATTGTTGCAGAGAGGGCGATTATTCTCTTCTTCCCGAGCATCCTCGACATCAGGATCTCAAGGTTTGGCCCCCTCTTGGCTGAGTCGAGCAGGTGTACCTCATCGACAACAAGGCATGTAATTCTATCCATCCACCCTGACCTGTTCCTTATCAGGGAGTCCGCTTTTTCTGCAGTTGTTACAATTATGTCACACTCACCAAGCCACTCATCTCTGGACTCGTAATCCCCTGTCGTAATCCCGACTTTAAGGCCTATTTTTTCCCAAGAAAGGAAGTCCTCATACTTTTCACTCGCCAGAGCCCTGAGAGGGACAACGTAAAGACATTTCCCACCTTCCAGAATTTCTCTGATCATTGCAAGTTCCGCAATAAGGGTTTTACCACTCGCAGTAGGAACTGCTATAACCATGTTCTTTCTGGAGAAAAGCCCTTTCTCTATTGCAAGTTTCTGAGGAGGGAACAGCTTTTTTATTCCTCTTTCCTTAAGTACCTTTACAGCGTATTTGCTAATGTATTCCTCAACTGCATCTACGCTTTCAAGCATTGTGTCAGCTCTCTTGAAGTGCACAGCTGCATTTAACTTCAAAGTTTTTTGAGTTTTCCGATGCTTCAGCTTTATCAAGTTCACGTGTTTACACTCATCTCCTGAAGTCTTACAATCAACCTCTGAAGTCCTCAACCCCCAACGCGAAATCGCTAAAAACCGGCAAGGTTAAAACGTGAAAGTTTGTTGTAGTGCGTGGGATTGTCATGACCGCTACGATAGTGGTTGGAGGATTTTGGGGAGACGAGGGTAAGGGAAAAATAATCGCACACATAGCGCACTCGGACAGGCCTGTGATAATTGCAAGAGGAGGAGTGGGTCCAAACGCTGGACACACTGTAGAGGTAGATGGGAAAAAGTTTGGAGTCAGGATGATACCTTCTGGCTTCGTGTATCCGGATGCCAAGCTGTTCATAGGAGCGGGAGTTCTCGTAAACCCTGAAGTTTTCCTGAAAGAAGTGGAAACTCTCAAGGTCGAGGACAGGGCAAGGGTAGATTACAGGTGTGCAATAATAGAGCCGAAGCACATAGAGGAGGACAGGTCGAGCGAGCATCTTAAGGGCAAGATAGGCTCTACCGGAACTGGCTGCGGTCCTGCCAACAGGGACAGGGTGATGAGGGTGGCAAAGCAGGCCAAGGACGTTGAAGAGCTGAGGGCTTTTCTTGCGGACGTGCCTCTTGAAGTAAATGAGGCCATAGACAGAGGGGAGTTCGTGCTCGTGGAAGGCAGTCAGGGTTTTGCTCTCAGTCTGTACTATGGAACGTATCCGTATGTGACGTCCAAGGACACAACGGCCTCGGCAATAGCTTCGGATGTGGGGATTGGCCCCACAAAAGTTGACGAGGTTGTCGTTGTGTTCAAGACATTCCCGACAAGAGTTGGTTCCGGACCATTCCCGACTGAAATGCCACAGGAAGAGGCCGAAAAGCTTGGTATAATTGAGTATGGAACTGTTACAGGAAGGAGAAGAAGGATAGGTTACTGGGACGGCAAACTTGCGAGGTATTCAGCCATGGTCAACGGAGCAACTCAGGTAGCTCTAACAGGAATAGACAAACTTGACAAAGAGTGCTACGGAGTTACCGAATGGGAAAAGCTCACACCGAAGGCCAAGCAGTTTGTTGAAAGAGTTGAAGATGACGTAAGGGTGCCCGTAACTCTTATATCTACCGGTCCGGAGCTGCACCAGATAATTGACCTGAGAAAGGAGAAGCTCTGAGCTTTTTTCTTTTCATCATTATCCAGCATGTCAGATTATAATCGTGCTAATCGTGCTTCTCTTGAAGCGGCTTTAAAAGTGCTTGAGTTACTCAGAGAACTCAGGGAAGGAGATGAGTCCAGAGCTGAGTCTGGAGCAAGGTTTGGAATTGACAAGAAAGACATTGCAAGAATAAAAAAAGAGGTCAGCAAGAAATACAGGCTCGAAAAGATACCGAGCGATGCCGATCTGTTAAAAGCTTATGAGAGGAAGTTTGGAAGAGATGAAAACTATGAGAGGCTCAGAAAGGTTCTGAAATTAAAGCCAGTGAG
>CAZUMR010000061.1:0-8973 GCA_964622075.1 uncultured archaeon
CTTGGTTGAGTTTCTTGCTGTAACCTTGAGCTTGTACTGGCCAGAGTTCCAGTTGTCAGTGCTTATAGAGAGGTACCAGACTGTACCGTTTGCTCCTCCAAGAGTCTGGTTTTTGGATATGGATACACCTGGACCGGTAACGTTGGCGTAAACCTTTGTCGGGCTATCAAGACCTGTGACCTGGATCTTGAAGTATGCGTTGTCACCCTTGGCTATTGGAGTTCTTGGGTTCTCGAGAGTTACTGAGATTGTTGGGAATGCGTTGTAAATGTAGATTACATATGGATAATAGTAACTGCTGTTCTCCAGAGTGTTCCAAGTTGTCCCATTACTCGAAACCTCTACATAGTAAAATCCTGCACTGAGACCACTGATCTGGAATTCTTTGTAAGAAACATCTTTAGGCACAGTAAGAGTTTTCACAGTTTCCTTACCCGGCAATTTTATAATTTTAACAGTGGCAGAATCCACTGAGCTGAATTTGTTTTCAATACCCAGCAAAAAGCTCGTACCGTAGTTATACTCAACCAACATAACTGGGTTCTTTGAAACACCAGGCACTGCAATGGATCTAGTGTTGTTCAAAAAGTACGCTATTGGCACAGTTTTAAAGTGTACTGAAAAGTTATACACTGTTGAGCTGTTGTCTGTTATTACAATATTACTCGCTGGAGGCACAGTTGGTGTTGCAGCAGCAGCGCCCATAGCAATCAGTAGAATCGCTATTGCCGCTATCCCTATTTTCAAACTTTTTCCACTCATACTTTACCTACCTCCTCTTTCGAGGACGCTTCTCCTATCACTTACCACTATATAAACTCTACTTTTTGCAGGCGGCGAAGATAGTATCGGCAGGTAACGATAACCTACCGATAGCTACCGCCGCCACCATTCGAGAGTGTATATGAAGATTATTTAAGTTTTTTGCATCTGAACGCGTTAATTTCCAATTAAAAACGTAGAAATCGTGATAGATAAATGATGTCAGAATTCCGTAGCCAGTAACTAGGGGCATCAAAATATCAGGCATCAAAACAACCTCACAACAACAATGATAAATTAATAATTCTAATCAATTGCAAAAGAAAAGAGAATAACTTAAATAGTAAACCGAGATAAAATTATCATGAAACCGAAAAAAGCTGTGGCAGTTTTTATTCTGCTTGCAGTTGCGGGACTTGGGCTCTCTGCATACATGGCAGAGTCCAGCGTTAGTCTGTCGGTTTCGGATAGAGAGGTAACAATAAGTCCTTCAACTTCAACCGTCCACACGTACGCTGATGATTACACAACAAAAAATCTGACAGTATCAACAGTTTCAGATAAAACCATAACCGTCAGGTTGAAAGCAATACCAGCTGATTACCAGACGGCGAAAGCGTGGGGAAAGGATTTCATAGCAATAATAAGTCCTGAAGAGGTAAAGATCAACTCCACTCACGAAGCAAAAGTCACGCTGATAACACATAGTGAAAAGGCCGGAAATTACAGGGTGAAGGTTATTGCAGTTAAGTAAACCGGATGTAATTCTGTGGGTTCTGGCATCTGTACTTTATGGAGCTGGAGATTTAATCACAACGTTAAACAACCTGAGAGCGGGGATGGTAGAGTTAAATCCGCTGAATGTATTTGCCGTAAAAGTTCTGGTGTTTGCTGCTGGAGTGATACTATACACCAGAACGAGAGAAAAGATGATTCCCGCAATACTGTGCATCCTTGGAGGCTTTGCCGTCTTACACAATATATTGGTTTTTTTATTTTTAAATATTTTATTTTTAAATTTGCAAACATAGAAAAACAGAAAACAGAAACACAGAGAATAGAAGATAGAAGATCAGAGACTCAGAGACGAAAGAGTTTAAAAGCTCTTAAAAACAACATCTTCCCGCACACTTCATGAAACTTGCCATAGTTGGTGCCGGATTAACAGGTCTTTCCGCAGCATACTCCCTAAGAGAGTTCGCAAATGTAACTGTTTTTGAGAGAGGTAACTTAGGAGGGCTGGCATCAGCCTACTGCCCGTCTTACTGTATAGAAAAGTTCTATCACCACTGCTTCAGAAGAGATTCTGAGTTGCTCAGGCTCATTTCCGAGCTTGGTCTGTCGAAAAAGCTTGTGTGGAGAGTTGCAAGAGTTGGACAGGAGTACAGAGGAAAGATCTACCCATTAAATACACCACTGGAGATATTGAAGTATCCCGGAATGAGTTTGACCGATAAGGTGAAACTTGCTGTCTTTACTTTAAAGTGCAAGAACAGGAGTTTGGAAGAGTTCAAAAGATTTGATGGAGTCAGGGCGGTAGATGGAATAAAAAAGGATCTTGGAGAGAGACTTCTGAATTCCTTTTTCCTTCCACTGCTCAGGTCAAAATTTGGAGACCTGTATTCAGAAGTAAGCTACGCATGGTTGCTCGCAAGAGTTGCGATAAGAAGTAACAGAAAGAGCAGTGGCGAGGAGCTTGGTTACCTGAGACATGGTTTCCAGCAGCTAATAGACAGGCTTGTTGAAGAGATCTCAGACTGTGAATTCAGAAGAGAGGAGGTCAGAAAGGTTGAGAAGAGGGGGCACTGGATTGTAAATCGGGAGAGTTTCGATGCAGTAATATGGACTACCCCGATACCTGTTTTGGAAAGTGTGAATCCGGCACTAAAAGCGGCAGCTGGTCTAAAGGATATAAGATATCAGAGTTCAATTTGCGTACTTCTAGCAAGTGAAAAGGATGTTACAGATGATATATACTGGAGCAACGTAAACTGCACTTTTGGAGCGATAATAGAACATACGCACTTCATGCCGTTAGAAGACTACGGAGAGAAACTCATTTATCTGGCAGGATACACATATCCAGATAGCAAACTGATGAAAATGGAAGAAAAAGAAGTAATAAGGTTGTACCTGAAAGATCTGGAAAAGTTCGGGATTCGTAAAGAAGACGTGAAGTGGGCGAAACTTTTCAGGGAAAAATACAGTGGACCAGTTTACGAAACAGGATACCTGAAAAAGATGACTCCATACAGAACTGGAGTGAAGGGATTTTACGTGGCAGGAATGACTTCTGAACCGAACTATCCTGAAAGGAGTATGAACGGAAGTGTAAAGGCAGGAAGGGAGGTTGCAGATAAACTCGTGGAGGATTTTGGGTTATGAGGTTTGAAGAAGGATACATCGTGTTCATCTGCAGAAGGTGCGGGAGGTTTATTTATGCTAAGAAAGGTCAGAAAACAAAAAAGTGCGTGTGTGGTTACACCAACGATTTGAGGAGAGTCAAAGTTGTCAGAAGAGTTAGGGATGAGAGAGAGGCCGGAGAAGTTGTCAGAATCCTACAGGCAGGTAAGGGATTGAGTGGTTTTAAGAGACTGAGTTGATCTTGAAGCAAAAGTATAGTCTGGAGTTGCGGATTTGTGCTGCATAGCTGCATGATTCGAAAAAGCGATATATACAGGCATGCATCTCCAGAAGTAATGCGGGTTTTCACGCTTGATGTCGGTAGCGGAACTCAGGACTTCATGCTCGCAGAATTCGATCTGGAATCAGTAAAAACGGAATCAGAAACAGAATCAGAATCGAAATCCAGCTTCTGCAAAAACATCAGAAACAGTTTAAAAATGATACTGCCATCTCCAACAAGAATTGTAGCCTCAAAGATTAGAAGAAGTAAAAACGTTTTTCTTTATGGCTACACGATGGGTGGTGGAGCGTGTAAAAAAGCAGCATTTGAGCACGCGAAAAAATACAGGGTTCTTGCAAGTGAAAAAGCAGCTCTGACTTTTTCAGATAACCTCGAAAGGGTGAAAAAAGCTGGAATTGAGATATGCAGCTCAACAGGTATAGAGAAAGAGCTGAAAGACAAGAAAGAGTTTACGGCCATAGAAATGAAGGACGTTGATTGGGAGTTTTTCATGAGAACGTTCGACTCCCTGAGTGTTGATTACCCGGAAGTATCCATAGTCGCAGTTCAGGATCACGGATATTCCAAGGAAAAAAGTAACAGAAAGTTCAGATTCGAGCTTTTCGAGAAAAAGTTGAAGAAGGGTGCAAGTCTTTCAGACTTCGTTTACGAATCTGAAAACGTGCCTGAAGTGTACAACAGAATGGCGAGCGTTGCTGAGAGTTATGAGGACTTTGGCAAAAAGTTTGGAAAACTCTACATCGTGGACACTGTTTTCGCAGCCATGGCCGGATGTCTCAGAGAGGTAAAAAGACCCGCACTCGTAATGAATTTCGGAAATTCTCACTTCGTAGGTGCTGTGGTTGGAGAGGATGGCCAGATTCTATCCATGTTTGAGCATCACACAAAGGTAATTGAAAAAAAGGTACGGGAAAAAGGGATTGAGTGGGTAGCAGATTTTATAGGGCGTTTTCTCAGAGGAGAGATCGACTTCGATGACGTTTACAACGATGGAGGGCATGGAGCTTACGTCAGAGATGTTGTGGATGTAAGGGATATAATATCCACAGGACCAAGAGTTGAGCTGAGTCCATTCAAAGTTGCAGGCTCGTGCGGAGAGGTGATGATTACCGGTAATATAGGAATGCTGAATCTGCTTTCCTTATATCTGCGCAGATAGTTAGCAGGTGGCTGGCGGTTAAGCTGTTATTTAGGCTGTTAAGTTAGCACTGTTAAGTTCAGAAGGTAAAATTGGCAAGAGGAGATGTCGCATGTTGAATGAAAGGCTGAAAGAAAGAGAGATAAGCTGGCAGGAATTCGAAGAGCTTGTTAGAGAGGTGCTTGAATCACACGGATTTGAAACGATGTTCAGAGTCGTTTTCAGAGATGAAGAGGGTAGAAGTGAGATCGATGTCGTTGCCGAGAGGTTCGGGATCGTTCTTGCAATAGATGCAAAGAGGTACGCAAGAAACTGGTACAGAAAGTCAGCAATAAAGAGAGAGGCAAGGAAGCACGCTGAGAGGTGTAAAAGGTACTCAAGAGTCGAAGGAAAGGACGTTATACCGGTAATAGTCTCATTCGTTGACGATGAAGTTGTAGAGTGCTCAGGATGTATAATCGTACCTTTGAGAGCGATAAACGACTTTCTCCTCAACATCGAGGCTTATCTTGCAGATTTTGGATTCCTGTAGATTCCTGCGGTTACTGTGCAAGTTAAATACAGTATTGCGATTAATGCGTTAATAATGTTCTTTGATATTCAAAAGTCAAAAGTTAACAAAAAGGTTAAACGTTAATTTCCTTCGCCGAAGTGAAGTCGCCTTTTCTTCTGAAGTGTTCAACAAGCTCTGCGTACAGTGGATGGGATGAGAGAGTTGAGCTGTCACCAATGCATATGAGCTTCATTCTTGCTCTCGTTATAGCAACGTTGAGCCTTCTCTCATCCATCAAAAATCCAACGTTCCCTTCCGGATTGCTCCTGACAAAGGAGATGACGATGACATCCTTCTCTCTTCCCTGATACGCATCTACAGTGTTCACTTCCAGCAAATCAAGACTTTTACTCTTTAAAACCTTCTTTAAAACCCGATTTATCAGGTCAACCTGATCGTCGTAAGGAGTTATAACACCCACTCTATCCAGACTCAGAATGCGTGCCAGATCTTTAACAATTACACCAACCAGCCTCGCCTCAAGCACGTTCTCTCTCGAAAAGGATCCTCTTCTCTGCCTCTCCCACCTTCCCTCACACTCACTCGTATCCACAAACTGAAGGGGCGTATCTGTTACAACATTCCCGGACTTTTCAACTCTCAAATTTCTGACGCTTTCATCAGCCTCAAGCATGCATCCGTAGAATTTTCTGCATGGAAACTCCATTAGATCCTCGTTCATCCTGTACTGTACCTTAAGCATTGAAGATGCAACCTCCACAACCTTTTCGAAAAGTGTGCTTTCGAGTTCTCTGACTTCCACCGTTGGAGGTAACTGTTTGTGATCTCCGGCAAGCACGAACCTTCTGGAAAGAGATACCGGAATTAACACCTCAGGTATCGTGGCCTGAGAAGCTTCATCAACTACAGCAACGTCAAATTCGGCTCCAAAATCCTTCAGAATGTAGGCAGTGGAGTTCGTTGAAAAAACGACGTCTGCCTCATCTATCAGCTCCTTCTGTATCTCATACTCAATTTTCTGTCTCTCCTTAACGAGTTTTTCAACCTCCCTGTTCAGCCTGATCCATTCCGCCATGGATATTATCTGTCTTGGTGTCAGTCCCCTGATTGCTCTTCCTCTCTCAGCAGCTCTTAAAATTTCTTCATCGCTCAGTCCTCTCCTGAGAGATGGTTTTGGTTTTTCGTACATGCCCCTTAAGGCCATCAGCTCCTCTATTTTCCTGTTAATCTTCCTGACCTCCTCAAACATATCGTGTCGTTCAAGCTGGTAGAAGAGAGAAGAGTCCAGAACCTTTCTGTCAACTCTTGCCGGATGTCCAAGTCTAATGGCTTTAACGTTTCCCAGCCTTACCGTTGCAAGAAGAAAGTTGTCAACGGCAACGTTGCTGCTTGCAGTTGCAAGAACTTTCTCTCCCTTTCTAACGAGTTGCCTGATTAACTCAGCCACTGTCCTTGTCTTTCCGGTACCAAAAGGCCCGTGTATGGCAAAACACTCTGAATCCATGGCAAAGGCAATTGCTTCTACCTGGCTTTTGTTCAAACTGTCAACGGGATGGACTTCTGTCTTTCTGACTTCTGGCTTCCTTATTCCAAGGTATATTTCCAGTGCTTTTCTGCCATGCTCACTGAGATTTCTCAGGTTGTCTATCATTCTGTTAAACGTCGTCTCACTTGAATAGAGGTCAATTCTAACGTTTTTCAGTGCCCAGTCTGGAAGGGACTTTACAGCAACTGTTATGAATTTTCTGCCCTTTTCCACAACTGTAGCAGATATTCCCGTTTTTAACGGGTTTGAATTCATCCTGCTAATCAGCACGACGTCGCCCTGATTTATTTCAGTCACTATGTCTTCAGCTCTCCCATACCTGACGTAAACGTGTCCAAAGTAGCTGCCAATTACCTTACCTTTCAGGTTTAAAATCGCCCTTCCAGCTTTTTCCCTCTTCTTTGGAGTCATCCTTGCTATTTCTCTTTTCATAGCCTCTATCTGCAGCTCCCTTTCTTTTTTCACAAGTTTTATCAGGTATTTCACAAACCCATCAACCTGCATTCTTTCCATCACCCACATTCTTCAGATTGCAGCATTGCACATATCAGACTGACTCATGCTTACATCATCTCAAACTGATCGCCAGAAACGTTACAGATTTTCGTAACGAGCAGCATTATGCAGAAAGTTATAGCTCAGGTATTTAAACAGATTAGATACGCAAACAATTTCGAAATAAATAAACACAAATAAATAAATGATACGCCAGCACCTATTAAACACCTATCAAACTCAGCCTGAGCACATTTTACAGGATTTTCTCCCTGACCATCAGCTCTGCGTTAAGTATGCTCGCTCCAGCCGCACCTCTAACCGTGTTGTGGCCCATCACTATGTACTTTATTCCCCAGCTATCCTTTCTTATTCTGCCAACACAAACGCTCATACCGTTTCCAGCATTTCTATCGAGCCTTGGCTGTGGTCTGTCCTTCTCCCTTCTGACAATTATGACCTTCTCAGGAGATGTCGGCAGGTCAAGAGGTTTCAGACTTTCAAAAGCTTCGATAACTTCATCAACACCAACATCCCTGTCAAACTCCACCCACACTGCCTCGGTGTGACCATCAATTACAGGCACTCTGTGGCAGGATGCGGATACGGTTATTGGTGCGGGAATGACTTTTTCTCCATCGAACTTTCCAAGCAGCTTTAGAGGTTCTTCTTCGACCTTCTCCTCCTCACCGCTTATGAACGGTATCACGTTATCAGTTATCGCCAGCGAAGGCACACCCGGATAACCAGCTCCGCTCAAAGCCTGCATTGATGCCACTCTAACTGATTTCAGTCCAAGATCCATTAGCGGTTTCAGGCTTATAACGAGCATGATTGTCGTGCAGTTTGGATTTGTTACTATAAATCCGTCCCACCCTCTGTTCTTTTTCTGCACATCTATCATTTGCAGATGATCGGGATTTACTTCTGGAATTACCAGAGGCACATCTTCAGCCATCCTGTATGCCGATGCGTTGCTTGCTACAGCAAAACCACCCTCTGCAAACTTTGGCTCAACATCCCTCGCAACTCCTGAGGGTAGAGCTGAGAAAACAAGATCCGCATCCACGTGCTTCGGATCCATTGGAACCATTTCCATGTCCCTAACGCAGTCCGGGATATCTGAAGAAACGATCCAGTCCACTTCCTCACCGTAAATTTTCCCCACTCTCTTTTCAGAGGCTGCGAGAGATGATATTTCGAACCACGGATGCTCAGCGAGCAGCTGAATGAATTTCTGTCCAACCATTCCAGTCGCTCCAAGAACTGCCACCTTGATTTTCATGGACTGCAGGATTTGCTCTCACCTAAATAAGGTTTGTCAATTTTAGGAATTAGCAGTGGCAGTGGAAGCTGTGGCAGTAAAGCTGTGGCAGTAGATACTGCAAGTTGCAAGCAAATATGAAAACAGATGACAAGGACGAATTTAAAATTAGTTATGAAGTGCAAGGCCGTGCAGAGGCTCACTCCGGGTATATACCCGGGACCGGCCGTAACCCGGCACGGGCTTTAGTGGCCGCGGGCTGAACGGCTCGCCGAAGCTCGCCGCTTACACCCCGGCCCTATCAAACGGGTCTTTTACCCGCGCCCTTAAGGGCGGCTCTTTTCGGGGGCGGTTTCAGGCTTAGATGCTTTCAGCCTTTAACCGCATGGCGCGTAGCTGCCCGGCGATGCCCTGCCGGACAACCGGTGGACCAGTGGCGCCGGAGGCCTGTTCCTCTCGTACTAAGGCCTCCTTCCCCTCAGCCGCCCAGACACCCCCGTTAGATAGCAACCGACCTGTCTCACGACGGTCTAAACCCAGCTCACGATCCCCTTTAATAGGCGAACAACCTCACCCTTGGCCGCTGCTGCACGGCCAGGATGGGGAG
>CAZUMR010000062.1:0-71803 GCA_964622075.1 uncultured archaeon
AGTAAAAGAAGCGGAGAATATATTATCTGGCAGACGATTTAATTCTACATGCTCATAGCGTTCATATCTGACATCCATGGAAACCTGCCGGCTCTTGAGGCAGTTGTAAGAAAACTTGAATCCTGCGACGAGATATACTGCTGCGGGGATGTGGTGGGATACTACCCCTTTCCGGATGAGGTAGTTGAAATTCTTAAAGAACTTGGAGTCAGATCAGTGCTTGGGAATCACGACTACTCCGTCCTTACAGGAGATTTCACAGGATACAACTCCATGGCAAGAGAGGCTGGAATGTGGACTGTAAAGCACATAAGCGAAGAAGCTCTTGATTACCTTGCTGAATTGCCTTTCAGCATAAAAACAGACCTTTTTGAGATATACCATGGAATGCCGGGAGATGGACTGGAGGTTATATTTGAATACGTGTTTCCGGAGGATGATGTTGAATCCTTTGTTTCTGACAGGAGTGTGGCAGTTGGACATTCTCACATTCAGTTTATCAGGTGGGTTGGTGACAGGTTTTTCCTGAATCCCGGAAGTGTAGGACAGCCAAGAGATGGTGATCCAAGAGCCGCTTACGCCCTGCTTGATGTGGAAAAGTGGAGGGTTGAGTTAAAGAGAACAGATTACAACATTGAAGAAGTCTGCGAGGCTATAGAAAGAGAGAATTTACCCCAGTATCTCTGTGAAAGGCTATACGATGGAGTTTGACTGACTTTAGCTAATGCATTCTGTTTATTCTGGTTTTATCTGGTTTTATACTGCAGGCTTATAACGGCAAACTTTTATAATTTGCAGGCACGCTTGGGCTGATAACGATGTTCACTCTCGACAGGCTGATTATACCGGAAAACACGAAGTTCGAGGAAGGCAGAATTGTGGCAGATGGAGATGTAATTGTCTGTCCGGGGTCGAACATCGGATACGGGATAAATGCAAGGAAAATCATAGTTGGTGAGAAAGTCAGGATAGAAGGCGATGTTGTTGGGGAAGAAGTGAGGATAGATTCGTGGTGTAACATCAGGGGAAACGTTGTAAGCAAAGGAGATGCTTACATCGCCGATTTTACGACCATAGATGGAAAACTTACCGTATTTGGCGATCTTGACATAGGCAGAAACGTTAAAATAAAGGGTGGATTTGAGGCGAGAGGATTAATAACAATTCAGGATCCTTTACCTGTAATAATTTTCGTTTTCTTCTATCTTCTCGAACTTCTCAGGCTTGGAAAGCTTGAGGAGGCAGAAAAGCTGTTTGAAGAGCTTGAAGATGAAGAGATAATAAATCCACTCATAATACCCGAAAACGCTGTTATCAACCTGAACACTATAAAGACGAACTCTCCCGTTTTTGTCGAAAGGAGCAGAGTTCTTGGAAACGTTAGAGCTCTGTCGGCTGAGATAACTGATAGTGAGGTATTTGGAAGTGTCAAATGCAGCATATCTAACGTGTCTAACATAAAGCCCGGCAGAACTGGGGATGAGGAAAAGCCGGGAGAATCTGATGGAAAGCCCGGTGTGATTGTGATAAGGAACAGCAAAGTTCACGGGGCTGTAGAAGGGAAGCTTGTGGCTGTTATGAAGGGCAGTGAGGTTGTTGGACACATAAAAGCTGAGAGAGTTTACGTTGAGGAGAGCTGCGTTGTGGAGGGTACGATAGTTGGCGAGGCAGGAATAATTATAAAGCCAAAACTCAATCTACAGGAAATACTCAGTGGAAAAGTTGCAGCCTCATCCGTTTTGGAGCTTGATGGATTAAACAAACCTGAGGTTGACAGAAAAATAGCTGAAAGAGCTATGCTTGAAGTTGAGAATGCAGAATCTATGAGTAGGAGGGAACTCAGAAAAGATCCATTCAGGTTTGAGAGACCGGACAAGATTCCCTCGGCAAGAGAAGAACTTGAAAACACGGTTAAATTGCTCAAAGAAATGAATAAAAAGCAGACGTCTGAAGAATCTTCGGATGATGTGCTGAGATGATTGTGCACTTAGTTTAGATGTGCTGTAATTTGGATGTTAGAGATGTTAGATTAGGAGTTAGGTAACCGGTAAACAACTTGCAATCCTGCAAGCTTAAAGCTGAAGAAAAGGGATGATTATGATAGAGTGGGACAGAGAAAAGTTTAGGAAAATGTTTCCAAACCTCTATCAGGAACTTGAAGGCATTAACTATCCGACAGTTCTCGATCACCTTGAGAGGTGTGAAAACGAGGAACAGGCAAGAGAAATAATCGACTACTTTGAAAGCAGAGGAGAGATAACTCCGGAATATGCAAGCTGGTTGAGAAAGAACGTCAAAAAGATGGGAATTCTTGGAACGAGAAAGAGGGGAGAGTACGAAAGAGATGGAATGAAGAGGTGAAATTCGTGATAGAAATTGGAATAGCTGGTAAGCCAAATGCCGGAAAATCTACTTTCTTCAAGGCTGCAACTCTTGCGGATGCAGAGATAGCGAATTACCCCTTTACAACAATCGAGCCAAACGTTGGAATTGCTCACGTGAGGGTTAAATGCGTTTGTGAAGAGCTTGGTGTAAAATGTGGGGAATGCGTTGACGGCTGGAGATTTATTCCTGTAAAGCTAATAGACGTTGCGGGACTCGTTCCCGGAGCTCACGAGGGCAGAGGTCTTGGAAACGAGTTTCTTGACAATCTGAGGCAGAGCGAGGCTATAATACACGTAATAGATGCTTCCGGTTCTACGGATGAGGAGGGTAACGAAATCGGTGTGGGAGAGTACGATCCCTGTGAGGACGTGGAATTTCTGCAAAAAGAGCTTGACATGTGGATATACGGGATTTTGAAGAGGAACTGGGACAGAATGATAAGGAGAATAACCATGGAGAAAAAGGACCCCGTCAGATTTATTGCCGAGCAGCTTGCAGGGCTCGGATTTAAGGAATGGCAGGTAAGGGAGGCAATGAGGGCTGTAGGAAATGATGTACCCTCCTACAGTGATGATGATCTGCTGAACTTTGCAAGAGAACTCAGAATCAGGAGAATGAAGACTGTAGTAGCTGCCAACAAGGCTGACAAAGCTCCAGAGGAGAATTTGAACAGGCTGAAAGAGAAGTTTGGAGCAATTCCAACCTCTGCAATGTATGAACTTACACTCAGAATGGCCGCAAAAAACGGATACATCAGATATCTGCCGGGTGACAGCGATTTTGAAATAGTAAGGGAGTTAAACGAAAAACAGAAAAAGGCTCTTGAAATGATAAGAGAATTCCTCAAGAAGTTTGGCAGTACAGGGGTGCAGGATGCGATAAACAGGGTCGTATTCGATCTCCTTGACTACATAGTCGTTTATCCCGTTGAGGATGAGAACAAATATACAGATACCAAGGGAAACGTCCTGCCGGATGCAATGCTTGTTAAGAAAGGCACAACTGCAAGAGAGCTCGCCTACATGATTCATACCGATATAGGTGAGAACTTCATATATGCAATAGATGCGAGGAAAAAGATGAGGATTAGCGAGGACTACGAACTCAAAAACAACGACGTGATAAAGATAGTGAGTGCTGCAAAGTAGCCTGATTTTTGCTCTTATTTTAAGTTTTAAGTCTCAAGCTCTTAAAGTCTTAGAAAGCTCAGAAAAGTTGGAAAAGTGAAAAGTAATGAAAAGTGAATGAAGAATGAAGATTGAAGATGAAGGTCAAACACCCCGCTATAATTCAGCTTAGAGGAAACTTTAGAGAATGGATCGACGAGTTACTGCCTGCGATTGAAAAGACGTGCGGGGAGTTTTACGTTGAAAAGGTGAAAGGTGGTATGGATATATACATTTCAGATGTTAATGAGGCAAGAAATGCTATATCGAAAATTCAAAAAGTTAAAAAGGCAAAAATAAGAATGAGTACGAAGTATGCTGGTCTCAGGAAAGGCAGGGTTAGGGTTCTATTCGTTTACTGCCTGAGGTTTTGAGCTGAAGACATTTCAGAAGGTGATTGGATGATATGTATAGACACTGAGGAGTTCTGGAAACTCAGAAAAAGACTTTCAGGTATCAGAAATCTTAACGTTCCCGGATATTCACGGGGAATGCTTTTTACGATACTGTCTCAGAAGAAAGTAGATTATGTAAAGAGGTACTATCCTCGTGTTACAGAAAAACTTGATACTCTCTCTGAATACTGGGCAAGAGAGCATAGATTTCCTGAATGGATGAAGTTGACTCCTGTGATGAGGGTCAGACTTCTAATGAAGTCTCTTGGCCTCTCAAAAGCTGAGATAAACAGGTGTCTGAACGATCCTGACAGGTTACTCTCGGAGATAGATAGCAAATACTGTCCCGAGAAGGTGGCTGATGAGGTGTGGAGAGCTCTATATACTGACTACGTTTACTCTCCCCTTGCATCCAGACACCAGAGAGCGAGGGGTTTGCTTGGGGAAGAGATAATAAAAGAATGGCTAAGTGCGAAGGAAATCGAGTTCTCGACGGAAAAAGATCTCAGGGGAAAGTTTACAAAAACTCCGGACTTTTTCTTTGAAGAGCCGGTTAGAGTTAATGGCGCTCATGTAAGGTGGATAGAAAGCAAGGCTCTGTTTGGTGACCCAAAAACTCACCGGGTTTACTCAAGGAAGCAGTTTAGTGTTTACAGGGAAATGTTTGGTGAAGGGATGGTCGTTTACTGGTTTGGCTGCGTTAAAGATGTTGGAAGTGAAAACGTTCTTGTTACCGACGTTTTTAGCTCGACCCTGAAAAATGCTCTTAATGACATGATAATTTACACCGCTCAGTTAAAAAAAGCTGAAGAACTCGCTGAAAAGCTGAATGCCCGGATAATTGGTCTGGGGTGTGATGCTGGAGACGTTAAAGTTGAGATTGGAGAGGACGTAAAGTCCGTTGAATTCCTGAAGGGAGTTGGAGAGGTTATAGACTGCTACTCCATGGGGAGAATAATTCTGGCTGATGAAGAGAGGGACTGGAGAAAATCGGTTAGAAAGCAGGTTGGCTGGGTTCTCAGGAATATGGGGTTCTCTGTTGTTCACGCCTAAAATTATAATTATTTTAATAATTGCATGGCAGAAACCAGAGAAAAACAAATTTAACGAAATGCCATTCAGCAATCGTGCACCTCTGCCTGAAGTGCAAGGGAAAACTGATGTGCGGGAGGGACAGATGTCTGTTCTTACCACCTCCTCCCAGCATTGTTGAAGAACTTGACACAACTCCCCCATCCATTTTTGTTGGCAGAACGGGTTATCCAAAAGTTTTTGCAGGTCCGCTGCTGACTCCATCGTCTGAAAATCCGGAGTACTTTGACTCTCCGTGGGAATGGAGCGGAAGAGTAGAGGATGTTGTCTCAATCAGAATGCAGGTTGCGAGGGGTATGAAACTTCTTGACGTGAAAAAAGCATCAGATCCTGACAGATACCTATCTAACCTGCAGGAGGCAATAGCATCAACCGCACACCTTGACGTAGAGGCGGAAATGCTGGGAATTGTGAGAAAACCGGAGATTGATGGAATAGCAAAACCGGCCGGTTTATCGGT
This sequence comes from uncultured archaeon, assembly GCA_964622075.1. Classification (GTDB taxonomy): domain Archaea; phylum Halobacteriota; class Archaeoglobi; order Archaeoglobales; family Archaeoglobaceae; genus WAPX01. The sequence continues at coordinate 5,499 of CAZUMR010000062.1, forward strand.
TAAAATAGAGAGCTTTGAGCTTGCGGAGAACCCGAAAATACCTGCAAAAGTTGAAAAACTTTACTACGACGATCTGAAAGCTACAGACTCTGTGTTTTACCTGTTTGAAAGCGGATTTAAAACGCACTACATCCAGAAACTCCTCTCTGCCGGTATGCTTGGCGAGCAGAAGAGGAGAAAACTCGTCCCAACAAGGTGGAGCATAACTGCAGTTCACGACATAATTGCTGAAAGATTGAAATTGCAGATAGCTGAGTATCCAGAAATTAGCGAAACTTTAATTTTCAGATACGAACATTTTGGAAACAAATTTTTTGTCGTTCTATATCCATCCAGATACTCTTTTAAACTCTACGAACTATGGAGAAAAGGCGCCGCATGGAGTGATGATACTTGGGTGGGATTTGATAGCGAAACAATTTTAAAGAAAAGAAAATATTCTAATTTATCTGGGGGTTACTATGCTGCACGTTTGCCCGTTCTTGAATACCTGCACTCTATTCGCAGGCAGGCTGGCGTTCTTGTTTTGAGGGAAATTACTCCTGAATACATAGCACCTCTTGGAGTCTGGGTGGTGGAGGAGGGTGTAAGGAAGGCCATGTCCTCAAAACCAGAATGTTCTGAACTCCCCGATCTTAACGATCTTAAAAATCTTTTAAAAACACTCAATCTGAAATCTCTGAAATCAAGGCAAACGTCGCTTTTTGAGTTTTGATTTTTAATTTATTTTTAATTTAATGTTTAGAAATTTAATGTTTAGATAAGCTTAACCTCCAGAATTCCTAGCAAAACAGCCAGAGAACAGAAAAAGTAAATTTGCAGAAGTGCATGGCAGAACAGATGATAGAGGTGGAAGTAAAATTCAGAGCTCCTGATGACGTTGAGGAGAGGTTGAAATCAGCCGGATTTAAATTCGTTGAGGAAAAGTTTGAGGAGGACATTTACTTTAATTCTCCCGTAAGGGACTTCAGGAAAACTGATGAGGCTCTAAGGTTGAGAAAAGAAACGTCAAGGAGAGAATCCGGAGCGGAGGAAGTCAGGAAAGTAAAATTCACGTATAAAGGCCGGAAAATTGACAGAACAACAAAGACGAGAGAAGAGCTCAGTTTAGAGGTAAGCGATTATGAGGAAATGAAGAAAATACTTGAGAGGCTTGGATTTAGAGAAGTGGCACTGGTAAGAAAGTGCAGAAAAATCTACGAATTGGGCGGTATTCTGGCGTGTGTTGACGATGTTGAGGGGATTGGAAAGTTCGTGGAGTTTGAGGTATGCGTAAAAGATGGCACAGATGATAAATCCGTGGATGAAGCAAAGAGAAGGATTGAAGAAGTTGCATCAAATCTTGGGCTTGGAAAGCTTGAAGATAGCATAACACTCTCCTACCTCGAAATGCTCCTTAATGGCCGGTAAATGTCTATTTACCAAACCACACCTTTTCAACGAACTTTCTGCACCCTCTGTATCCAAGAGACCTTGCCAGTCTTGCAGCTCTAACCTCATCTATCAGATGAGGAAACCTCTCTTTTTCAGATGGAAGAATTTCCTCCTTGCTCACAACAGTTATGTAAACGAGGGCCTGAGATGCAAGCAACTCACAGTCAACATCAGAGTTTTCAAGCCCGGCTATCTCCCTTATGAAGTATTCTGTTAACTCATTTCCCGGATTTTTGACGTACCTTATTCCGGCCTCTTCAGCAGCCTTATGGACAAGGTTTACGGACTTTACATCAACTTCTCTCAGAGAATCTTTCAGGTATATCTCCATTAGAAAGTGTATCTGTCCAGCCTCTATGGCCATGTTCGTTTCTTCTATTGACGCTATCTTTTCAGCTCTCATTCTGTCTCTCAGAACAAACCTTTCGGCATCAGCTCTTGCAAACTTAATCGTTTTCTCAACAACAAGATCAAAATCTCTGGCCATAAATGCTTCCTGATATTCAAGCAGGGCTCCAGTTGCCTTTTTCTCAGCTTCCAGAACTTTTCTTACAGTTCTATTTTTTATATACTCATCATAAGTGTTCTCTTCCACTGCTCTGTGAACACCCTCTATTATCTGCAGGTAAGGTTCCACTGCAAGAATTTCAACCTCATCTTTAATTTTTAAGAGTGTTTCAGCTAACTTTTCGGTGTATTTTGGGAATGGTGTATCCATCCACAGTGTGTATTCTCCCGCACTCATCTCCCCGCTGAGCAGTTTTTTTAGCTCCTCAGTTTCCGGCTCCTCAAGCACGAAAAACTTATGTCCTTTAACGGCATTTGCCAGCAAGGGAAGCAGTTCAACTCTGTGAGATGTATATATTATAAGCATGCATGTGGTCTTGCATAACAGTTAATTACTTTTTAGGTGCTGATGGTGGTGATAATACATATCATGCATCATCGTTTTTAGGAAATCTTAAATAACCAGTTATTACAAACTCGAAACTGAAAACAACTGAATCGTAAGTAGATAGTTGAAATCTGAAGTGGTGAGGGAAATGAATAGTGGGAAACTTGTTTTACTGGCAATAGCACTCGTAGCTGTCGGTACTGCTGTAATGCCGCAGACGGTCTCGCTCTTCGCCGGACAGCACTGGTGGTACAACATAAGCGGTACCGGTAACCAGGTCCCCTGCCAGAAGTGCCACGCCGACGTGTTCGAGGAGCTCGCCCTGAGCAACTTCCACACCCACTGGAGCGCGAGTGGTTGGAACGCGTCAGTTCCCGGACAGGCGGACCAGTACGACTGCGCTGCATGTCACAGGAGCAACCTCTCGATACAGTACGCGCTCGTCAACGGGAGCGTGACTAACTACCAGCCCGGTAAGCAGGCCCACGCCGCGAGCGTCGTGGCGTGCATGCTCTGCCACCAGATCAACGCCTCCTCCGCGACCTGGGCTCCCGGTTACTACGCTGGAGGTTTCAACATAACGTCGTTCGTCAAGGCGGGTATAATTTCACCTTCGCCTTACAACTACTCCAACGCCACTAACAACGGCCTTCAGGCGGCGCACAACGCCTTCATAGCGATGGCCATAAAGAACAAGACGTTCCCCGACTCGACCGAGGCCTGCGTGGCCTGCCACACCCACGTGGCCGTTAAGATAGTTTGGCACCACAAGAGGAGCTTGGAGTTCGACGTCAACATAACCAACCCGGTCACGCTCTCTAACGGAGTGCACAACTGGACGATATCCGACTGGTCCGTTAACGGAACGGCTACTGCCATAAGCTGGGGTAACACGACTGGTACCGGTAACACGAGCTACTGGAGCGGATGGCCGGGCAACGTTAGCAACATATACTCCTAAAAATTTAATTTTATTTTTTGTTTTTTAATTATTCGTTATCCATTCTCCGATCACACAACATCGCGCTAAGTTTATCATCCATCTGCCCACTTTTTGGGTTATGCAGGTTTACAGGATTGTTAAAGGGGAAATGCCAGAGATTGAAAGTGTTGTAAAAAGACTGAAAGAAAAACCAGTCTTCATGTTCTGTATTGGCAACACGCTGACTGCAAACATACCGGATATAACTGTGGCAGGAGCAAATCCCGATCTCGTAAAGTACACACCTCCTGCTGATGTGGAACTTCTGCATTACGGAAAGTGCAGAATAATACCATTCCCGCCAGCAACTCCAGATGGCAAACCCACTCCGGCCCTTATAACTTACACGTCTCTCAGGCTGACTGGTATCCCGTTTTTTGCAGTGGATTGTGGTTTAATTGAGAAACCCGATGTACCTCTAATTGACATTCATGCTGTTACGGGTGAGAACATAGCTGAAAAGGATGCAATGGACATCGAAGTGGCAAGAAAAGCATTTGAAAAATCCGTAGAGCTTGGAAGGCATATGTCTAAAATTTCTGATGTTCTGGTTATTGGGGAAAGTATTCCTGCTGGAACAACCACTGCTGGGGCTGTTTTGAAGGCTCTGGGGCTTGAATGCAGGGTTTCATCAAGTATGCCTGAAAATCCCGTGGAGCTGAAGAGAAAGGTGATAGATAAAGCCATTAGCAGGTTGAAGGGAGATGAGACACCTCTGGAGATAGTGGCAAAGGTTGGAGATCCGGTCATTCTTGCTGTGGCTGGAATAGCGTGTGGCAGTGAAACTCCCATAATTCTTGCCGGGGGAACTCAGATGGTAGCCGTTGCAAATGTCATCTCAAAACTCGGGTTTGATGGAGACTGTATAATAGTCACAACGAAGTACGTTGCAGAAGATCCAAGTGCGGATTTAACACAGTCACCATTTCCGGTTATTGCCGTGGATCCCGTGCTTGAAAAATCAGGTAAAGCGGGTTTGAGGGCGTATGCTGATGGTTTCGTTAAGGAAGGTGTTGGAGCGGGTGCGGCAACGTTAATAGCTTACGTCAGAGGTTTTGAGCCAGAGAATTTCCTTGCAGAGCTGGAGAAAGATTACGAGAAGATTGTGGAGCAGGGGTGAAGGTGTTGTTCAGGGTAATTCCTGCTGTTGACCTGAAGGATGGTAAATGTGTACAACTACAGCAGGGAGAAGCAAGCAGAGTTCTTGTGGAGCTTGACAACCCTGTAACAGTCGCTCTTAGGTGGGTGAAGGAAGGGGCAAGAGTTTTGCATGTGGTGGATCTGAGCGGTGCATTTGGAGGAAAACTTTTCCACGAGAGAATTATACTGGACATAAAAGAGAAAACGGGAGCAGAATTGCAGGTGGGTGGAGGTATAAGAAGTACAGATGTTGCGGAGAGGTTAATAGAAAAGGGTATTGACAGGGTTATACTGGGAACTCTCGCATTCAAAGACATCGGGGCTGTGAAGTCTCTTGCAAAAAAGTATCCTGAGAGGGTAATGATTGCCGTGGATTCGAGGGGTGGGAGAGTAGTCGTTAACGGCTGGAGGGTGAAGACGGAGTTGTCTCCTGTAGAGCTTGCCAAACTTTACAAGGACTGTGATGTCTCTGTTCTTTACACGAACGTTGATGTAGAGGGTCTTATGAGAGGTATCAACGTCCGGGCTGTTGAAGAAATCGTGAAATCAGTTGATCTGCCAGTTTACGTTGCTGGAGGAATATCAAGCTTGGATGATGTGAGGGCAATCAGGGAAGCGGGAGCTGCTGGTGTTGTTGTGGGCTCAGCAATATATACTGGTAGATTGAACCTCAAAGACGCTCTTGCTCTCGAGAGTTACTGAGAACCATGTGTTTATTTAAATATTCATTAAAGTTTGTTCTTAAAGTTTTATTCTTATACCCATCATCTCAAGTTTCCTCTTACAAACATCACAGTACATCCAGTCCTTTAAATCTGTGTCCATTACTGAATTTGAAAAGTGCATAACGCATCTTGGATTTCTGCAGTGTTCAAGACCAAAAACGTGACCGAGTTCGTGCATAACCTCTTTTAAAGTCCTGATTTTCAGCATTCTATCCGCATCTGCCCGATTATAAATTCCGTAAAATTTCGTTCCATACGGTCTCAGCCTTGCTATCGATACTATGGCCCTTTTACCTCCAAGCTCAGCTTCTCCAAATACAAAATTCAGACCATTTGCGTATAGATCAGCATCTGTGATGCCAATAGTGACGTCACATCTGGCTGGTAATCTTTTGAGAATCTCTGTGGAATTGAACTGATTTCTGGCGGGATTGTATGCGGAAACAGGGATTTCCATTGCTTTTTCGACCCTTACAATTGCGTAAAATACCTCCGACAGAACATCTTTTATGAAGAAAATCAGATCTCTTAAATCCTCTCCAGCCTCTCCAACCGGAACTATACAGATCTCCATTTTCTGGTATTCCATACTTTCTGCATTTTTGCTTTGCTGATACGTTGCTCAAAAGGTAAACATGATCAGCACAAAAAACTGATGCTGGGAAACATTAAAATAGTATGGAAAAATGGGGGTAAAAAGGAAATCTTAGGTGTCGAAAATGGTATCGGAAGATGTTAAGGAAAAAGCACTTGCTCTTGCAAGTGCAATACTGGAATCTGAAGAATATAAGGACTTTCTGGAAAAGGAGAACGTTTTGAAGCAGGACGAGGAAGCGCAGAAACTTCTTGCAGTATTTCAGGAGAAGCAGAGAGAGTTTATGGCCATGCAGCTGAGTGGGGAAATGAACGAGGCTCTTGTAAACGAATTGAGCGAAATTCAAAAGAAGCTTAACAGTATGGAGAGTGTTGTCAGTTTCATAGACTCTTATCAGAAGTTCGTGAACATGCTGGGTGAAGTTGGCGACATAATCAGTCAGGAAATTCAGTTCGACTTTGGTGAGGCTTACAGAGGTTAAAGTAATACAGAGGTCTGGAATTTTTGGATTTTAAGGCTGGATTTTAGGCCAATTATTTTTTGCTGACAATTTTTTTGTCCTGCTTTGCACTTTCATTTCTGCACATTCATTCAAGCAACTGTTCTCGCATGGAGCGCAACGGTTATATAGCGTCTTAAGTGATAATCCTAAGAGCGCCGGTGGTGTAGTCTGGCTAACACAGGGGCCTGCCACGCCCCCGCCCCGGGTTCAAATCCCGGCCGGCGCATTTCAATTTTCAAATTTTCAGACCGGCAGTTATTTATACTACGCTCCGGTTAACTGTGCAGCCGCGAAATGTCTGGATGTCTGATGGGTAAGTAGTGTGGGGAGAGTAGGAAAAGAAAGGATTAAGTGTTAAAGGTGAAGGAGGTCAGAAAATGGCAAGATTTCCGGAAGCTGAAGCAAGACTGTTTAGGGTCAAGATATGCATGAGGTGTAATGCGAGAAACCCCATGAAGGCAAAAACCTGCAGGAAGTGTGGTTACAAAGGTCTCAGGCCAAAGTCCAAGGAGAGGAGAGGCAAGTAATTTTTAATATTTTGCTTTTATTATTGCTATTTTTCGACTTTCGAATCCGAATTTTGGTTTTTTATTTAAACTGCTTAATATTTACCTGTATATTTCTGAACATAGTAGTGATCATAATTCGATAAAATCCAAATCGTTAAATACCCTTGGAAATTAACCTTTGACTGGTTCTGGAGATGATATAATGAAGTCGAAAATGAATAAGAGGGCCGTATCTCCAGTAGTGGGGATGGTTCTCGTTCTTGCAATTATAGCGGGAGTTATGAGTATCATTCAAACCCAGTACATTCCGAGGTGGGATTATCAAAAAGAGGCTCAAAGTTACAATACATTACTTTCTGAAATGAAAGAAATACCTGCCATGCTCACGACTTCCCAGTCTTCAACTGCCGTTAAAATAGATGCCGGAACGAGCTATCCGCAGTATCCCTTCCTCGTCAACCTGAAATCGAGTTATGGAGTAATCAAAATAGTGCCTGAGAACGTGAGCGTTAGCTATACGGTCTTTGGTAAAAAGGTTAAGGAAAATTACACATCTTCTGCCATAATTGTGAGACCATACTACCTGTATCTACCTCAGGTCAATGTAACTTACGAGCACGGTGCTGTGATTGTTTACGGAAAGAACTATGCTAAACCTGTTGTGCTGAGTCAGGTAGCTTTTTCAAAGGATTCCATATCTCTTCCGGTTGTGGAATCAAACAACTTCTCTGCTGCTGCAAGAACTTTCGTACTGCACTTTTACCTGATCAGCAGGGGTGAGGGCAATCAGGTTTCCAACCTCACTATAACATTTCAGACAAAGTATCCAAAGCTGTGGAGCGACATTCTGTCGAGGATATATGGTAGTGGTGTGAGTGTATCTGGGGATACTGTTACTCTCCACATATCTGGGCCAGTAACTCTTTCGATATCGGCATGGAACACTTACGCTCAGCCTGTTGGAACAGCTGTTAGCAGGAGGTACGTTTCAGCTGTGATAGCTGTTCCGGAGAAAGTATTCCTGAACCCCGGACAGAGAAGTGAAGTAAACGTTCAGCTGCTTGACAGATACGGAAATCCAATAACAAACGCAAGTGTGGAAGTGACTGTTGACAATGCCAGCGTCTGCAAGTTATTCGTCAACAACAGCCTGTCTGATAGGGGCAGGTTTACAACTTCTATCGATGGTGTGGCAAACATATTCGTTGAGGCCTTAAACGCTGGAAAAACCCAGATTAAGATAACAACGCCGGTGCCTGCCATCAACGGTGGCAGGAATACAACAGTGATTACTGTAAATGTAACAAAGTTACAGACATCTCCTGAGTCCTACACAATTGACATAGTCCATGCAAATGCCTCTCTGAGCGGGTACTACTATGTTGGACGTTGTTGCTGTTGGAGAAGTTACTACGATGTCTATACGTACGACATCCTAGTCAAATTGATGCTCAATGGAAAGGAACAGAGCAACACTCCGGTAAACTTCTACTTTGTGGACTCGAACGGCAACTACCTGTTCATGGACACATCATTCACGAACTCTACAGGTTATGCGAGGTTGATAACGACTGTCGGCGTTTCTACAGAACAGCCCTCTAATACCGCCTACTATATAACCCCTCAGAGACTCCTCAGCGAAAAGCCGTACAAGGTAATAGTTACTGCCGGAGCGGCAACGAACAGTACATTGATAAATTACATATCCTAACTTTTAACTTTTTATTGAAAAATTAAAATTAAAAAATGAATTAATTTTAAAAAACGGATCCTCCTGAGTTCTTGCCCTTGTTTGGCACAGGTACAAACTCAACTCCCTGTCTCTGCATCATTGGCTGAGGGTACAGATCCATAAGCCTGTAAACTTCTTCAGGTACATCTGTCGAAACGGGCAATCCCAACTCCTTAGCTATCTCCACAGTTATCGGGTAATCGTGAGTCCATCTGCCCTCTGTCATGATTTCTGCTACCTCTCTTGCCTTTTTCTCTCCCATTCTATCCTTCAAGAGCTCGAATACAAAATCTCTTACCTGTTTTATTGCCTTTTCAGCGACATCAGCGAGAATCAGCGTTTCATCGTCAACCTTGTTCGGATCCTTTGATTTTACAGCCTTTACTATGGATGGGGCTGGATAGTTCATCAGTTGTGGATCTACCGGGCCGAGCACGGCATTTGGATCCATAACTATTTCGTCAGCAGCAAGAGCAATCAGGGTTCCACCGCTCATGGCGTAGTGGGGAACTATAACTGTTGTTTTGGCCTTGTGAGATTTTATTGCCTTGGCTATCTGGCTCGCTGCTAAAACAAGCCCTCCCGGTGTGTGCAGAATCAGGTCTATTGGTTTGTCCGGAGGTGTGCTCCTTATAGCTCTAAGGACTTGCTCCGAATCCTCGACATTTATAAATCGGTAAAACGGTATTCCAAACAGACCTATGTTCTCCTGTCTGTGTATCATTGTAATTACGTTGCTGCCCCTCTTTTTGCCAAGTCTCATCATCACGTTCCTTCTTGCAGCCTCAAGTTGCTTGTACCTTATCTGTGGCATGAGAAATATCCATAGCAGGAGTATCCACCACAGGGAGTTGAATAGCCCGGACACGTCCTGTGTGTAGCTCATTCTACGGTTTCTGGGCAAAGTAGTATTTATCTCTGATGTGTACTGAAGATGAGTTCTGAAAGTTGAGTTCTGAAAATTGACTTCGAAAAATTTAAATACCAAATTATACTAACATTAGGTTAGGAAAATCAGGTTAAGTCGATTAACCTGACATTAGGGGAGGTGATAGCCATGATACCGGACCCGTTTGAGGAGTTAAGGAGAATTCAGAGCAGAATTAACAGAATATTTGAAGAATTCGAGAAGTTTGGAGACGTCAGAGCTCTCAGAAATGTAATCCCGGAGTTATCGACTCCAGCAGATGTAATCGATGAGGGAGACAGGGTGAGGGTTGTAATCGACCTTCCAGGATTCAACAAGGAGGACATTGAGATATACGCTGAGGGAAATGACCTCGTTGTAAGAGCGGTCAGAAAGGAAGAGGAGGAAGAGAAGAAGGGCAACTACCTGAGAAGAGAGAGAAGATACGGAGAAGTTTACAGGAGAATTCCTCTCCCAGAAGGACTTGAAATCGACAAGGCAAAGGCGAACTACAACAATGGAGTGCTTGAAATTGTAATACCAAGAAGTGAAAAGGCAAGGAAGAAAATAGAGCTGAGTTAAACGGCTAAAACAACTAAAACAGCTAAAAACTGCTGAAATAGCGGAATAAGTATTGTAAATAGATGGTGAAATAAAAAGGCTTTTCTATTTTTCCATCATCTGATTTTTATGAGCTTTCCGGAGCTTGAGTTTGGTTGTCTCAGGAAGAAGCCCGATGTGAGGATGCTGGTGGATTTAAAGCCTGTCCTCTTAGAACCGGACAGGATTGGAGAAAACATTCCGGCTTACTTTATGTACAGAGATTTATATGAAAATGAAGATGATAGAAAGAAAATAATTGAAAGAGGTCTCAGGTATGATATAACAGTAATTCCTCCGGCCAAGGTGGGCAGGGAGTACATCAAAACTTTCGGGCATTACCATCCAGAGGCAAAAAACGATATGAGCTACACTGAAATTTACGAGGTTCTGGAAGGTGAGGCTGTATATCTTCTTCAGAAAAGAGGTGGAGAGGATAACGTAATTGAAGACGTTATTGCCGTTTACGCGAAGGAAGGCGATAAGGTTGTAATTCCACCAAATTACGGGCACGTAACAATAAATCCATCTGAAAAAACTCTGAAAATGGCTAACTGGGTTTGCAGGAATTTTTCTTCAATATACGAACCTTACGAAAAGCTCAGGGGGGCGTGCTATTATCTGACAGACAGGGGATGGGTGAAAAATGAGAATTACAGATGCCCGGAACTGAAGAAAGTAAAAGCCAGAATTCCTGACTGGCTTGGATTGTCAAGAAAGGAAAACATGTACAGTCTTGTTGAAGATCTGGACAGGCTTGATTTTCTTAAAGATCCTGAACTCGTTGAATATGATGTGTTCGAGGACATTTAATTTTTATTTTATTTTAAAAATTTAATGCTTAAAATTTAAGCTACCATTATTTTAAAGTGCCAGATTAGCCTGCCAGAGTCTGCCAGATTAAAACCAGAAAAATCGGAAAGGGTAAAATCCATGAGCTCTGCTGTTCTGTTATGTGCGGAATGTGTGGAGATCCCGTTCACCCAATAGACTACAGGTATGGCACGGATGAGATGAAGTCCATCTGGAGTGAGAGATCAAAAATTCTCAGAATGGTTGATGTGGAAGTTGCTCTCCTCAAAGCTCTCGCAAAGAGAGGTTATCTCAGTGAGGAGGAAGTAAAGAAAGCTGAAGAAGTAGCAAAAAACGTAACTCCTGAGAGGGTAAAGGAGATAGAGGCTGAAATCAGGCATGACGTAATGGCTCTCGTTAAGGCACTGTCCGAGCAGGTTGAAAAGGTGAGCAGAGAAGCTGCGAGGTGGATTCACTTTGGGGCAACATCCAACGATATAATTGATACAGCAACTGCTACACAGCTGAGGGATTCTGTTGCCATAATTGAAAGAAAGCTCGTAGAGCTTGCAAAGATACTCGTTGATAAGGCTGAGAAGTACAGAAAAACTGTCTGTCTCGGCAGAACCCACGGTCAGGCAGCACTTCCAACGACCTACGGGTTCAGGTTTGCTCTGTGGGCAGCGGAGATTGCAAGGCACATTGAGAGGCTGGAAGAGCTGAAACCAAGGTTGCTTGTCGGACAGTTAAGCGGTGCAGTTGGAACTCAGGCAGCTTTTGGAGACGATGGTGTGGAAATCGAGAAGGACGTCATGGAAATTCTCGGCCTGAGACCGGCTATAATTTCGTCGCAGATAATCCCAAGGGATCACTACTGCGAGTATTTATCCTATCTTGCGAACGTTTCGGCAACTCTTGAAAAGATAGCGACCAACATCAGAATCCTGCAGAGAGCAGAAGTGGCGGAACTGATGGAGGGCTTTGGAAAAAAGCAGGTAGGAAGTTCTACCATGCCGCATAAGAGAAATCCAATAGATTGCGAAAATGTCTGCGGTCTTGCAAGAGTAATCAGAGGATTTGACGAACCTCAGAGGCAGAGTTCCATACTCTGGGAGGAGAGAGATCTTACAAACTCCTCTGCTGAGAGGATAACTCTCGTTGAAAGCACCGTTTTACTTGACCACATACTGACAAAGATGATAGGTGTGATGGAGAGACTTGAGGTTAACGAGGAGAACGCAAGGAAAAATCTTGAAAGGCTGGGTGGCATAAATCTGAGTGAAGCTGTGATGATAGAACTGACCAGAAGAGGTCTGGGAAGGCAGGAAGCTCATGAACTCGTCAGAAACGCTGCTATGAGGTGTTACGAAACAGGCAAGTCTTTTGCTGAGTGTCTTATCGAGGATGATAAAATATCAAAAGTTTTATCTCATGATGATGTAACAAGATTGCTGAAGCCTGAGAACTACCTCGGTACTGTGGAAAAGAAAATTGAAAACGTCAGGAGTTACGTGATGGGTGTTGTGGAAAAAGCGTTGAACAGCTTGAACAATCAGAAAGTGTAAAAGTGTTTAACGTTGAAATCTTTAACATCATTATTATGAGTAAAGTTTAAATACTCGTCGAATATAACTTAAAAGTGGTGATGCGATATGGTAAAGATAGTTCACGCACAGACGGTCCTCCCTGAGCACGTGCTTGAGGAGCTGAAAAAGAAGACGGGAGAAAGTGCGACGAAGGACGCTATAGCAAAGGCTGTGGAACACTACCTCGTATGCCCGTACACTCACGAAGAGCCTTTAGAAAAGAAGCTTGAAGAAGTAATCAAGAGGAAGAGGAGGTAGCGGAGGTAACGAAAGTTTTTCTTTTTTAACCTGATATTACTTACCGTAATATTTTAGCTTGGAAATATTTAAATACTGTTTTACACGCCCTTGGATGTGAAAGGCAAGTCTGGAGTTAAAAGCGTAGCTGAAATTAACGAAAAAATCAGAGAAGGTAACGTTTGTGTTGTTACGGCAGAAGAAATGAAAGAAATAGTTGAAGAGCTGGGAGCTGAAAGGGCTGCCAGAGAAGTTGACGTTGTTACGACCGGAACTTTTGGAGCGATGTGCTCTACCGGAGTTTTTCTGAATTTTGGTCATTCAGACCCGCCAATCAGGATGCAGAGAGTCTGGCTTAATGACGTTGAGGCTTACACCGGCATAGCTGCAGTTGACGCTTACCTCGGAGCAACCCAGCAGTCTGAGAAAAGTCAGGAGTACGGCGGAGCTCACGTGATACAGGGGCTGGTCAGGGGAGAGGAAGTGGAGCTGAAGGCAACCTCAAGGGGAACTGACTGCTATCCGGAGAAGGAAGTTAATACTACCATCACGATAGATGACTTGAATTTTGCAGAAATGGTAAATCCAAGAAATGCTTACCAGAGATATAACGCTGCGACAAACTCCTCTAACAGGGTTCTGAGAACTTACATGGGGACTTTGCTTCCAAACTTCGGAAACGTCAGCTTTGCTGGGTGTGGTGAAATTTCTCCCCTGATAAACGACCCTGAGTTCAGGACAATTGGAATCGGGACGAGAATATTCCTGTGCGGGGCTAAAGGGTACATTATAGGGCACGGAACACAGCACTGCCCGGGATACGCAACCCTGATGGTAAAGGCACCACTAAAGCAGATGAGTCCCGAATTTATGAGAGCGGCATACATGCCGGGTTATGGAGTCACAATGTTTGTGGGACTTGGAATTCCGATACCCGTTCTTGATGCAGATATGGCAGAAAAGCTGGCTGTGAGGGATGAGGAGATAAAAACGAAGATAATAGATTTTGGCGTTCAGAGGAGAGATAGACCGGTCGTCAGGGAAGTTACATATGCTGAACTGAAAAGCGGAAGGGTTGAGATAAACGGAGAGGAGGTCAGAGTTTCACCGCTATCAAGCGTTTATATGGCAAGAAAGATTATGGATGAACTGAAAGACAGAATACTGAAGGGAGAGTTCTTACTTTCAGAGCCTGTGGAGAGGCTGAAAGAAGGAGAGCCGATGAAACCTTTGAGAGTTGTTACAAGGCTCGTGAAGAGCGTTATGAACGAAGCCATTACCGTACATCCGGAAACGGACGTCAGGAGTGCGGCCAGGCTGATGATAGAAAAAGGTCTGAACCACCTGCCAGTTGTCGATGAAAGGGGAGTTCTTGTCGGAATAATCACCTCGTGGGATGTGGCAAAGGCTGTGGCCTCTGGTAAGACTGGAAAGGTCGGTGAAATCATGACAAAGAGGGTTATTACTACGCATCCGAACGATGCAGTTGAGGTTGCTGCAAGAAAGATGGAGGCCCATGACATTTCGGCATTACCAGTTGTCGATGAGAATGGCAGAGTTCTTGGCATAGTTACGAGCGAGGATCTCAGCAAACTCCTTGCGAGGTGATCGGATGCTTTTCAAACTCAAGTTCGATTCGAAGGCTGTAAAGAAGCCTGTTATCTCCATGGTTACCCTGAAAACTTCCGCTCTCATCAACATAATACGGGCTGAGGTCGGGCCAAGGAGGGGAGAACTGATAGTCGAGGTTGAGGACAGTCTAGCTGATGAGGTGGAAAACTCTTTTAGAGAACTTGGAGTGGATGTCTGCAGACTGAAGAAGAAAGTTGAGAGAAGTGATGAGTGTGTTCACTGCGGAGCTTGCCTGAGCATATGCCCGGTAGAGGCGATAGTCATTGGCGAGAGAGGGGAAATAGTGTTCCTCGATAACTGCGTGCTTTGCGGCAATTGCGTTGGCGTATGCCCGGTCAAAGCTCTTAGTCTGCCCGTTTAGTGACAGATACTTTCAGTTCAGTGATCGGTTCAGTGAAGTGATAGAGAAGCGAGAGGGAAGTGATGGGAAAGTGATAGGCTAAATAGGCTAAACATGCCCTTCAGGAGATTTCGTTTCAGGCACATGCAGACTTCCGTAACGGTTCTGGCTGAGAGTGAGCAATCTTACAATCTCGTCGTAAAGAACATCCTTGAAGCAAGGAATCAGGTGGAAAGGGCAATAGCAGAGGAGCCCCTTTTTTACTCAAGTCTCGAACCTCTCCCGGAGGACATGTGGCCAGAGCTTGAAGTGCCGAGGAGAATGTGCGAAGCATCAGAACTTGCTGGAGTCGGGCCTATGGCTGCTGTAGCAGGTGGAATAGCTCAGTATGCTGTTGAAAGGGTAAAAGAGCTGGTGGTAATAGATAACGGAGGAGACATCGTTATGAGAAACGACAGACTGATTGCGGGCATATTTCCTTCAAACTTTGGAGTCAAACTTGAGTTTCAGAGGCCGGAAATTTACTCCGTATGCACGTCGAGTGGTAGATACGGTCATTCCATCAGCTTCGGTGACTGCGACGCATCGGTGGTTCTTGCCAAGGATGGATTTGTGGCAGATGCTTTTGCTACAGCTCTTGGAAACGAAATAAAGCCCGGATTTGGAAGAGAGGAAATAGAGAATGCTCTTAAAGACTTCTGGAAAAGGGCGAAAAAGTACGTTGATGGAATTGTGGTCATTAAAGACGGTTACGTTGGAGTAGCAGGGAGAGTTGAGCTTGTTAAAGCAAACTTTGACGAGAGGCTGATCACGAAGTGGTCGCTGTTCTAGACTTCTGGCTGTTCGGAATAGCAGCACTCTTTAGCATGCATCAGGTTTCGGTGAGAATAGGTACAATCAGAGCTGACACTCTTTCAGGCACTCTGATCAGCATAGCCACAACGGCCATTCTGTTTTCAGCACTTGCAGCACTGTTTTCCGGCATGCACTTTAATTCTGAATTTCTGATGCTTATGATAACTGCAGGCCTCATTCACTTCTTTCTTGCGAGAACAGTCTTTTACCAGTGTATAAGCAGGCTTGGAGCTAACGTGGCTGCAACCCTCGCTACTACGAGGATATTTTTTGCAGCCGTGCTTGGATACTTTTTACTTGGTGAGAGTGTTGGATACAAACTTGCCATTGCTGCCATTCTTGTTTTTGCGGGAGTTTTTGTCCTCACATTTCACGTCGTTTCTGATGGCTACGGTATAGCACTTGGTCTGCTTACCGGATTCCTCACAGCACTTGCTTCAGTTTTTGCAAGGAAAGGTATGGAGCTTTTTCCGGGAATTGGCAGTGCAATCGCCGGAACAGCTCTTGGTTATCTCTCTTCATTGCTTCTGTTTTTCGTTTTTTATTCGCTGATAATGCACAGGAAATTGGAATTTTCCCGGTCTTTTCTCCCGTTTGTTGCTGGAGGAATCTTCGTCGGTTTTGGACACCTGCTGAGATACATAGCACTGGCATACTACCCTGTCTGCTTCGTTGAAACTTTTGTCAGCATGTACCCTCTGTTCACATACTCTCTATCAGGCGTGCTGATAAAAAATGTGGAAGTTTTTAACATGAGGTTCTTTGTTTCAGCCTTTCTTATCCTTCTTGGAGCGGCAATTCTACTCTCTATGCCCGTAAAGCTTTGAGTAATTCTCTATAACCTCAACAATTTCCGTGACCCTCATTATGTCACTCCTTGTGACTATCCCGATAACTCTGCCACTTTCATCAACAACAGGTATTCTTCCTATACCTTTTTCCGTCATTATCTTCAAAATTTTATCAGCACTTGCATCAGGAGTTGTAACGACAACGTTTCTTGTCATGACATCCTCTACCCTCTCTCCCGGCTTCTCTATCAGGTCTTTCAGAGTTACTATTCCAAGAATCCTCCCGTACTCATCAACAACAGGATAACCAAGGTGCTTGTACTTCAGCATGAGCTCAAGCACCTCATCCTTTGGCGTATCGGGAGTAACGCAGATGGGATTTGGAGTCATGATGTCTGCAATTTTGAACCTGCTGAGCATGCCCTCAAGCGTTACGTGCCTCTCCTCCTCTCCAGCTCCCAGGTAAACGAACAGTGCGATCAGTATCAGCCAGACGTTTCCTCCAATCAATCCGAAAACAGCCATGGCAATCGCCATGAACCTTCCAACCTCTGCAGCCGCTCTTGTTGCCTTTACGTACCCCATTTTCTGTGCGAGAAAACTTCTGAGAACTCTGCCTCCATCCATAGGGAAGGCGGGTATGAGGTTGAATGCACCGAGTATCGCATTGAAGTACCACATTATAAAGAAGAATCTCTGCAGAGGATCTGCTGATACTGCCATCAGCAGATAGCTCAAAAACGCAAGGAAAAAGCTACCAGCTGGCCCGGCTATTGCCATTATGAACTCTTTTCTTGGCTCTTTCGGTATCTCGTCTATTAACGAAACTCCTCCAAAAATAAACAGGACTATTCCCCTTACTTTTGAACCGAACTTTATTGCGAAGTAGGAGTGACATAGCTCGTGGAAGAGTATGCATGCGAAGAAGACGATCGTCGTAATAACAGCCATTACAAGCCTCAAATCTGGAGGAAAATCGGCGTAGCCGTATGGAGGAGGCATTACATAGAAGGCGTATATCAGGAATGCAAGTATGAATATCAGGCTGAAGTGCACCTTCACGTCTATTCCGGCAATTCTGCAGATCCTGAAAGACTGGCTCATAAGCTGGATACAAAAGCCAAAGATTTAAAGTTTATCTGGGTTAGTTATCCCGTGCACGTCTTTCCAGAAGACATGTGGCATTTGCTCGAAAGTGAGGAAAGAAAGAAGAGGGAGCCGGCTGAAAGACTGGCAGAAATCATTAAAGAGAGAATCAGAAGAAGAAAAGTTGCCTTTGATATTGGGGCTGGGACAGGTTACTTTACAGTCCAGCTATCAAAACTATTCGAAAAAGTTTACGCTGTTGAGAGGAGTGAAAAGCTTGCGAGGATACTTGCCTCAAAGGCATCGAAGACTTCGGAAGCCTCAAAGACCTCGAAGGGTTTGAAAAACATCGGAATAATAGTCTCCGAGAAACCACCGGAGATAGATTTTGATGTTGATCTCGTTCTTTTTGCCGACTCCCTGCATGAGATATCATGCAAAAAGGAGTATGTAGAGTGGTGCTGCAGCAGAAGCAAGTACGTTCTGATTGTGGACTGGAAAAAGGGAGTCTGCCAGAATGCCGGACCACCAGACTCTCACAGAATTGGAGAGGATGATGTAGCAGAGCTTTTCAGCTGCTACAAATTTGAGAAATTTGACATCTATCCCTGCCACTACGTTTTACTTGGTGTAAGGCAGAAATGATGTGACACTGAATAACAAAAAACTGCGGAAAAAACTAAAAAGTTTGAGGGTTCGACATCCGCTGTGTCGAAAGTATCAAACAAACTGCTCTTCAACTCAATCCTGATAGTACTGGCACTAACTCTTGCAGTTACGCCTGTTTTTGCCAAGGTAGTTGTGGGTGTTAGCGCAGACTATACAATACTGTCATCCAGCACTATCAGGGATACTTTCACTCTGACGTTCAAAAATACGGGTAAAAATACAACACCCCTGAATCTGGAAATACCTATATCTCTGTTTTTGCAGAACTTTACTGTTAGAGACATTCCAAGAGGTTACGTCAGCTATACAGTAAAGAAGGTTGGAAACGAAAAAGTCCTCCTCCTAAAAATATCCAAGACACTATCCCCATTCGAAAAATACAGGGTGATAATCGAGGGAAACGTACACGGCTTTATAGACTACATTGGCAACGGCGTTTACAGGTTTACTGCCGTTGAATATCCAAATTACTTTAACAGCATCGGAATTCCAGTGGATTCCATAAAGATCTCAGTTTCATTTCCTCAGGAATTTCTGTTTGCATACAGGGTAACTTCGGTCAGCTCAAACTCCCAGATATACTACAACGGTTTTAACAGTGTGGAAAAGGTCGAATGGAACTTCATTAACCCGACTTCTCAGGTTGTCGCTTTTGTCCAGTTTCAGAGAATTCCAAACCTGATGGCAATAGACATAACGGCCGCAATCATAATATTTGCTGCTTTTCTTGCCCTGTTTTACCTGAACTATCGCTCTGAAAAGAAGTTCAGCAGGATGAAAGTTCTGTTCAGCACACCGTGGGGAGGAAACATTGTATCGACGATAAGGGAGATGTTTGGAAGGGCTGAGAGGGAGATTCTGATCACATCACCCCACATATACTACACTGACTGGCTCACTGCCGAGCTCAAACCGGCTATCGATAGGGGTGTTAAAGTAAGGATAATTACATGGCCGAGCTATGAGAGGAGAGCTTTCAGGAGTGTTGAAGAGGTGCGAGAGGATAGAAAACAGTACTTCACTCTCAAGCGTTTTCTCGAGATGTTTCCTCCGGGGACCGTCAGGCTGAACGATAACATACATGCAAAAATGGTCGTGGTTGATGAAAAGAAAGTTATGATAACGACAGCAAACCTTACCCAGACTGGATTGTGGGAAAATTACGAAGTTGGCTTCAAGGCTGAAAGCGGAGAACTTGCCAAGCAAGCCAAAAACTTTTTTGAGATGGTGTGGAACTCTGAGGACACAATCGAGTTAAACGAGGAAACTCTCGATGCCAGAAAAGCGTGGGAGATTATAATGGAAAGGAAGAGAAGGAGAAGCGAGGAGAGGTGACAGAAATGGTTGTGTTCGACGACATAGGAAGTTTCCCTTTGCCAGAGGGTGTTGACAGAAAGTGGGTGGAGAACAACTACAGAACTCCGGAGTATTCTGAAATGGTGAGAAAGACGTTTTTAATGAAAGCCTCGGTAGTCGAATGCCCGAACTATCCCCAGTTCAGGGATATGGTGAGGCAGTTCATGGACATAATAAAAAATCCAGAATTTCAGGATGACGCTTACCTTGTTTCTGAAAAGTATGCAGTGATAGAAGAGGTGAAGGCTATAGCAGACATGAACTATCCCGACCCAGTGAGAGTTTGCGTCACAGGTCCTTTTGAGCTGTATTACAGGGAGTTCGGGCCCGTAATATATGAGGATGTTCTCTCCAACATAGCAAGGAGTGTGGCAAGGTTTGCGGAAAATGCTATTGAGATGCTTGATGATGTCTGCTCTGTAAGCTTTGACGAGCCAAGTCTCGGACTGAATCCTGAGCTACAACCAACTGAAGAGCAGATAGAGCTTGCCTACGAACCGATGAAGTTCAGTGTTGACGTTCAGATTCACCTGCATTCTCCCCTTTACTATCAGAAACTGCTGAATGCGAAAAACGTGGACGTTTTTGGAATTGAAGCGGCAAAAGATGAGAAAGCTGCAGATATAGTGGATGTGGAGGAGGTTGAATCGGCTGGAAAGAGGTTGAGAATAGGTATAGCGAGAACAGACATCGACTCTATAATAGCCGAATTCAATCAGAGGCATGGGGTAAATGCATGGAAGGATGAGGAGCTGGCAGTAAAAGCAATAGACGAGATAGAGAGCGTTGAAGTTATAAAGCGCAGGTACGAAAGAGCAGTGGAGAAGTTTGGGGATTTGCTTGCCTACACTGGCCCGGATTGCGGTCTGTTCAGCTTTCCGGGTCAGAAGTGTGCAATGAAGCTGCTGGAAAATGTGGCGAGGGCGATAGGAAAGTACGAATAGAGATGCCGGTAAAGCTGGTAAAGCTAAAAAGATGGAAAGTTGGAAAAGCGGGAAAGCTGGGGAGGTGAACGAATAGCCGTGAGCTCGGATGTCAGTTACTTCTTTACTTGTCTTGCAACTCTGTTCGCGATAATCGACCCGATAGGCAACATACCCTTCTTCATCGCCCTGACTGAGGATCTCACGGATGAGCTCAGAGAGAGGGTTTCAAAGAGAGCCACGATAATAGCGGCAGCTCTGCTTGTAATCATAGCACTTACGGGTGGAGCCATTCTGAAGTTCTTTGGTGTCTCGGTTGACGGACTGAGGATAGCTGGTGGAGTTCTGCTTTTCATGGTCGCAATAGACATGCTGAAGGGCAGTCCTGCAAGCGAGAAGTACTTTGAAAAGGGAATGCAGCACAAGGACGTTGACAGTCTGGCTGTTTTTCCAATAGCCCTTCCAATTTACTCCGGGCCGGGAGCGATAACAGCTGCGATAGTGCTTGCATCTGAGGCAAAAGATCCTGTTAAGATGGGGCTTTTAATTCTGAGCATAATCCTGATTTACATAATCGTCAGGCTGACCCACATATTCAGCGAGGAGATAACAAGAATTCTTGGCAGAAGTGGAGCGGACATATTTGCAAGGGTAATGGCAATTTTCCTTGCAGGAATAGCTGCCGAGTACATAATTCAGGGAATATTTGGAAAGCTACACTCTTTCCTCGCTTCAATGAAAGCTCAAGGATTGCTGAAGTGAGAGATTGCTGAAGTCACTGATGTGGTGGTGTGAATTGAAAAGAGTGAAAAGCGAACTTTGCGTTGGCGGAGTTGCTGTGGAAGACGGGAAAGTACTTCTGGTCAGGAGAGCTCACAGACCGGCTGCAGGTTACTGGTCCATTCCCGGCGGGAGAGTTGAAAACGGAGAAACTCTGGAAGAGGCTGTTAAAAGAGAGATGCTCGAGGAGTGCGGTGTTGAGGTTGAGGTTGGAGATGTAGTTTGCGTTGCAGAAGTAATCAGGGATGAAAAGCACTACGTGATCGTTGACTTTTACGTCAAACTGTCTGGAAACGTTGAGGCAGGTGGAGACGCTGTTGAAGCGAGATGGTTTGATATGGAAGAGGCAAGCAGAAGGGAGGATGTCGTTGATAGTGCGAGGGAACTGCTCAGAATCATGCTGGAATGCAGGGATGGCAAATGTAGAGATGGTGGAGGTAAAAAGTGCCCATACATAAAGGAGTTCTATGAGTAAATAAAGTTATAAAATAAAATTTAAAAATCTCTCAGGATATCTCTTCAACTTTTTCTATCAGCATTTTCAGAATCTCCTCATCACTCAGCACACCATCTGGAGGATCAACGATTTTTCTCAGTTTCAGCGGTACTGCATCCATTCTGTAAGCAGAACCACCCGCTTCCACTCCGGCAACAGCTGACGGGATCAGTATGTTGGCGATGCTTGCAGTCAGACTCCAGAACGGATCGACAACTATGAGAGGTATCTTTTTCATGTAATCGACGGTTGCCTTTGGAAAGTGAGCAGCCGGATCTCCCCCAAGCACGAACATTGCATCGGCATCTCTCCTTGAAAGTATGCTGTTGGCATCAGTTTCTCCCGGATTGTACCATGGATACCCCTTTGTAAAATCTACAGCAAAAGGATACCCCGTCTCCCATGTGCACACTTCGTTGAAACCCGTAACGTTGTAGTGCCCTCTCATGGGCATTATTCCAAACTTTGTGAACCTGTACAGGTCTTTTACAAGGCTTATTGCCTCGCTTATATTCCAGTAATTTCCGGCTGAGTGAGTGAGACCCATTCCAAAGAAAATTACTCCAAACTTACAGTTTTTCATCATTTCAGCAAGTTCCTTTAATTTCTCAACCTTCACTCCTCCAATTTCTCCGTTCTCGCTCCTGCATTCCCCTGTATTCACTATACTCCTGAGAGCGTTGAATATCTCGTAATCGCTACCCGGCTTTATCTGGATGAACAGATCTGCAAGTTTCGAACTCTCCGTGGGTCTGACATCGACAACCACTACTTTCCTGCCTATTCTGCTCTGTGCGAACCTTCCCCTCGTAAAGACTGAATACCTTGACATGTGCCTTGGATGTGCATGCATGGGATTGCAGCCCCAGAATATCACGAGATCTGCCCTATTTTTTACCTCTCCAAGCGTGAATGACGGCACACCCACCTCGTGAACGGCAAGTATTGTTGGTCCGTGACAGACGGATGATGTGCAATCTATCACTCCACCAACGATTTCAGCCAGCTCCACAGCCAGCTCCTGTGCCTCACATGTGGTTGAGGAAAATCCATAAAACAGGGGCTTTTTCGCCTTAACGAGTATTTCCGCTGATTTCTCTATTGCTTTTTCCAGATCAACTTCTTTTCCATCTATTTGTGGTTTTAAAACTCTTCTGTGGTACCTTGCAAGAATCTTGGAAGTGCCAAGAACGCAGGCGTTCTCAACTCTTATCTCTTTTCCATCAGTTTCCACCACAAGATCGTCGCACAGTGCACCGCAGAAAGGACAGACAAAGCCTGAAATTCTCCTGAACTCCTTCTCTATTTCAATCATCGACGCCATCTTCAACCCCCGGAATCAATTCTGTAAGGATTTATCGTGATTAAAATCTTTCGATCATTCTGGATTTTAAACCTGTCAGACGTGTGCTCTTATGGTTACTGTCCCCTCAAGCGCCCTTATCAGCTCTTCGAGCATTTTTTCGTGCAGTGAGTCTCCTTTCTCGAAAACTATTGCCTTTCTGCTGCAGAACTCAGCACACATCCCACATCCGACACACAGCTCCGGCTTGACTATGATCTTTCCCCTGACAACGTTTATTGCAAGACCCTTGGACATTGTCCTGCAAACAGCAACGCAATCCCCACAGCCAGAGCAAAGTCTCTCATCTATTCCCATTGCTATTGCAGACAGACTGTAGTCTGCATTTGGCTGGTAGAACTCATCAAGGCTGAGAGTCTTTACGTTCGAGAAGTGTCTCAGAGATGAAAGCACTCTTGACAGGTAGTACGGCTGAACACCCAGAAATACTGCGAGATCGCACCTCCTGAGAGGTCTCCAGTTACCGTCTTCTATGAACTGTATTATGTGATGCAGTGTAAAGCTTTTCGTCAGAGGATCAACCCCTTTTTCTATCAGGGGTTTTGAAGAAGCTCCCGTGGCTATGACTGGCATGAACTCGCTCAGCCTGACGGCATAATCGACAAGGTACTCCTTTTCAAGTAACAACCCACCCGTTACCAGGACAGCTCTTGATGACAGGATAATATCTGCTGCTTCTGCTGGAGTTACGCACACAGCCCTCTCGCACTGCAGCTCTGAAGGCTTGTAACTTCGGGGAATGAATATCCAGCGTCTCACTCTTTCACGAACATTAGTGACAGTTTTTAAGGATTTCTGTGTGGAATTCGAAGTAAAAAGGTAGATTTAAATGTAAAGTTCACAAAAATCTGGAGGCGAAAGTTTCTCCCTCGCTCTCGCAAACGTCTCTGTAAATGCAGCCCTCACATTTTTTTCCTTGCTCCTTTTTCTCTGGTAGAAAACCTCTCCTCAGCTTTTCCACCCTTTCCATACACCTAAGAACAGTTCTTTTATCTTTTTGAGTAATCTCAACCTTTCTGAGCTTTCCCGATTTGCAGTAGTAAACGTATCCTCCTTTGAAAGACGTCAGTATGGAGAATGCAGCCAGTTTTATTCTGTCAGAGTACCATACACCTTCCTCTGGAGCTCTGGACGACAGAATTAGGGCTCTCCTTTCACCATCGAACACTATCTCGTCAAGTCTTCCGGAGAGTTTCAGATCTTCCCTCCTTAAATCAACGTCAAGTTCCAGACTTCTGAGCTTTGAAAGCTCACCTGAATATGTAAACGAAGACAAGGCTGAATTAAAGACATCCTCGTTTTCCTCTCCGTAAAGCGTTAGAAACTTCGATTTTGCCCAGTTTTTCCAGTCTTTCTTTCCGCTCCTGACACTGAAGTACAGTTCTCTGAAGGCACTCATTTCCGTAACTCTTTCAGAACTGTCATGTTTACTTTCAAGCATATCAAAATAACAGTATCTCTGGCAAAATAATAGGGAGGAGATGTCGCTGACTCTGATGTACTCACTCCTCAAGCTCCTTTACCTCCAGAACTTCAAGAGGCACCTTCCTTAACCTTCTGCCAATCTCGTACTTCGCTATTCTTGCAGCGTGCTCTTCGCTCTCAGCGTTGAAGACTTTCATCTCAAATACAAGTCCAACAAGTGCAAGCCCGGCAACCATAAACGCACTCTTGAGCGTTTCGCCGCACCTCGGGCATTCAACGTACCCCACATCTATTTCCACAAAATCGAGATCGGGATTCAGTCTTTTACCCGCTTCAGCAACAGCTATGTTCATGGCATCCTCAACACTTCTGGCATTCCTGACTATCCACGCTCCCTGAAGTACGACGAGGTAGTTCATACGCTCACCTCCAGAATAGACAACTATTTTTTAACTCTTTTTCAAATTCTCTATGATTTCCTCGAACGTCTAAAATGAATTCCAGTTTAAATTCCAAACATTTTCCTGAGCAAACTCTTCTTCGCGCCACTCCTATCCTCTCGTGTTTCAGGCACGTCAACTTCTTTTAAACTTTTTCTTTCAGATTCGATTTCCCTCTTTCCTGTTTCCATTTCAGACCTCACAACCTCGGATTCCTCTGCTCTCTCTTCCACCCTAATCGTTTTCCTTTTCTCTTTACCCTTCTTCTCGCTCCTTTCAGGAAGTGGGAAGATCTTTTTCTCCTTTCTAACTCTGTTTACGACACTGACAGCACTTCCACCGTGCTTGCTCCTTCTAACTCTTACCTCTACGATAATCGGTTTTTCAAGTTCCGGACTTACTATCATTGCAGTTCCCGGAGGTAATCTCCTTATCTCATCAACCATTTCGGCTGTAAGGCCTTCCACGCCCTTCTTTACGGCGTTTATGTCGTTGGGGTTTGTTACCCTCAGTATTATCTGGGTGTTGCACTGGCTTATCACGTTTTTATCAACCCTTGCAGGCCTCTGGCTTATCACCATCAAACCAAGGCCAAATTTCCTGCCCTCACTCGCTATCGTTCTGAGTACCTGAGTTGAAACGGCCTTTCCAAATCCCCTTTCCGGTATGAAGTTGTGGGCCTCCTCTATGACTATCATCCCTGCCGGCACTTCTTCAAGCTTTCTCAGCTCGAAAAGTCTTGAGCAAATTCTTGAAACTATGAGATCCTGATGCTCGGGAGGTGTGCCCCTCATGTCAAGAACTACTGCCCTGTTTTTCTGCAGAAGAACCTGCATAGGTGTTGGATTCTCATCAAAAAGCCCGGCTTCAGCAATTTTTTCAAGACTTCCCAAAACAGTCCACTTCGCATTGTGCTTTATCTTTTCGACTTCATCCATTATATCCTCTATCGTGTAATCTCCTCTCTTTTTCAGATTCTTTATTGCCTGATAGAGCAATGCCTGAGAGGAATTTCCGGTCAAACCTGTCAGCTCTATCAGCTCCTCCGCAGAAAGATTTCTTCCATCAAGTCTGAGAACGCCATCCGCAACGTCTGCGAATGGGGAGTTTGGAGGAACGTAAACTGTAACGTTTTCGTAACCTTTTGGCTTAACACCAAAGTACTTCATCCTCTCTTTATCGAATTCATCATCATTTGGAAATTTCAGAGAAGAGTACTCCCCATGGGGGTCGATTATCAGAAGAGGAACTCCCCTTTCAAGCAACTCCTCTACAATAACACCCGCAGTATAGCTCTTACCGCTTCCGGTTTTTGCAAGTATGCAGCAGTGTTTCTGGACGAGTGAGTTTATGTCAAGCCTGACCTTTATCTTCGTGTCCTGCAAATAACCAACGTAAGCACCATCTCTCCTCAAACCAAGTACTTCCGAGATTAAATCCTCCTCCGCCTTAAACACGTTCTCTCCCGGAACAAAAGGTGTTTTGGGAACTCTAAGCAAACCGTCATCATCTCTCCTGCCAATAACAACTGCCTTGGCAACGTAAAGCTCTTTTCCAGCCTCCCTTCCCTCCAGAACGTCCTCTCCTCTGAGGTCTGCAGTCGCCTTTACCTCCGTTACCTGTGCCACAACCCATCCTTCGACGTCGTTCCAGACCTTGATGTAGTCCGTTCTCCTTACCTCTCTTGGATCGAATATCACAAAGCTGAACTCGGTCGATGTAGCTTCTCCGTATATCCTGCCCACCGCACCTTTCGTTTTCATGTTACTTCCGGGAGTTGGATGAGCAAGTTAATAAGTCTTCTCATCTATTTTCATATGATTTTCATGTTTTCCGGGATTGTAAGAACTGGCGAATATCACTTACTTGTGACGATAAGACAAAAAATAAGGCAAAAAAGACAAAAAAGTAAAATCCGAAAACAAAACACAGCAAAAATAACCTGAAGGCAAAAGTAAAAATGAAATCCTATAACGAGTTTTGCATCAGGTTTTTATCCTGTCCGGGTTAAAGCCCTTCTTCACAAGCAGCTCCTTAACTCTGTTGACGTGATTTCCCTGAAGTTCGATGGCACCGTTTTTCACAGTGCCACCGCAGGCAAGTTTCGACTTCAAAAACCGGGCAAGTTCTTCAAGGTTTATTTCCCCGCTATCGATCCCCTCTATAACCGTTACTTCCTTTCCGTACCTTCTCCTGTTAACCTTTATGACTATCTGCTGCTGCTCCTTTGCTACCTCCTCACAAACACAGAGGTCCTTTGGAAGTCCGCAAATCGGACATATGTCCAGACTCATCCTCTGGTATTACCCCCTTTTTTCGCTAATAAGCTTTCGGGAATTATTAAAGTTTCGGTGTTGTTATCTGTTGTACTCACTTCCTCTCCACCCACACACAAGCAACCTCTTTTCTGTTAGCTTCCAGTTTTTAGCCCGGTTATTTATATTTTAACTCTCTTCAGGCGTTTCTGATTTAAGCAAACTCTGAGAAAACCACACTGGATGTATTAATTTAAACATAGTAAACGCAAACTTTTTAATTCAAATACTGAACTCGGGGCATGACTGGAAACTCTGAGGTAAATGTTAT
The DNA here is from genome assembly GCA_964622075.1 of uncultured archaeon. GTDB lineage: Archaea > Halobacteriota > Archaeoglobi > Archaeoglobales > Archaeoglobaceae > WAPX01. The sequence goes on from CAZUMR010000062.1 coordinate 32,877, forward strand.
GATGAGCAAAACCCCGGATGGGTTCTCACAAAATTCTGACAATAAGGAGCCTCTTATTAAGGTAACAGATCTCCGGAAGAAGTTTGGAAAATTTGAAGCTCTGAGAGGCCTTACATTTTCCGTTTACAATGAGATTTACGCTTTGCTCGGGAGAAACGGTGCTGGTAAGAGTACGACTCTGAAAATTCTCGTGGGTCTTTTGAGGGCGAGTGGTGGCAGGGCTGAAATTATGGGTGTGGATGTGAGTAACAGGGTGGAAACTCTGAAAAACGTGGGTTACGTTCCGGAAGATCCACTGCTGTTTCCAAATCTGACTGCTGAGGAGGTGCTCAGATACTCTGCAAGTCTCAGAGGTCTGAAAGGTTACGAGGAGTGGATGTACTACCTTCTTGAGTCTTTTTCTCTGAAGGGAAGCAAGGTCGTTGGTGGAATGTCAAAGGGTATGATTCAGAAACTGTGTGTTTGCGTGGCTTTTCTTCACAGACCAAAGGTTCTGATAATGGATGAACCAACAGCAAACATGGATCCAGAATCTCAGCACATCTTCAGGGAGCTCGTCAGGGAGACCGTTAAAGAGGGGGGCTGTGCCCTTATCTCCACCCACCAGCTTGAAGCTGTGGAGAAGTTCTGTAACAGGGCCGGAATAATATCTTCTGGAAGGATAGTGCTTGAAACAGAAGTCAGAGAGGGTCTGGAGGATGTATACCTCTCAGCCCTGAGAAAGGCTGAAGAATGATTGCGAATTGAAGGGGTGGTAACGTGTCCCCTGAGATTATAACAGAAGTTGTTACAGCACTTAAAGCCTCAAAGATTTTAATTAAGAATTATTTTTGTACATATAGAACAAATAAGCTGAGGTTCGTATTTCAGATTCTGATGTATCTTAACTTTCTGGCTGTTTTTCCACTCATGTTTATTCCAAAAAAGTTGCTTGTAGAGATGTACCAGGAAACTGTTCCGGTTCTGCTGAGGTACGCAGGTGTTTCCTCCTTACACTCTCTCGTTTACAAATTTTCTCCTATACTGGCTTTCTTTATGTTCTTGTACCTTGCCATGTCTTCAGACAGCATAAATCTCAGCGAAAGAGAGCTCTTTTTCGCAATACACCCTCTATCCCTATTCGAAATACTGTTTGCAAGGATTGTGTTTCAGGGTTTTATCCTGATGTCACTAATGATCATCTACTTCGCCGTATTTTACCTTGCAACCTACATAGCAGGATGCTTTCTCTCACCCATTTTGGCTTACATCGTTCTTATTACGTTAATGCTTACTCTAGGAATGCTAATCGAGGCTGGAAAGTTACTTCGCCTGAGATGGGTCTGGATAGCATTTTCAGCCCTTTCAGTACTGGATTACCTTTCAAAGAAACTGACTGTTTCTCTCCTTGTTTATTATCCTCTTGTCTCCATACTTAACTCATACACAAACCTGAACGTTTTTCCAGCATTCTTCGAGTTTCTCGCAGTATTCGCATTCTTTTACTTTGTAACCAATAGAGCAAAACCTGAATTTGAAATTGTCAGCGAAAAGACGAGGAAAACAAAAGACTCCAGAGAAGTTAGGAGTGTTGTAAGGATAACCCCATTCAGAAAAGTTCTGGTGGAACTTGAGAGAATGATACTGAAGTACGCACTTATTGGAATAATCGTTTCCACCATAGTAGCTTTCAGGTTTGGATACATTATAAGGGCGTACCTGAACGTTTACTGGAGCAAAATGATGTTTCTCTACCTTATAATGTTCTCTTCAAGTATAGTGGAAGCTGCTGCTGCACAGGAAGCATCTTTACTGTGGTTTTACAGGGTTGCGTGTAATGAGAGAGCTTACGCAGTAAGCTCGGTTCTCAGAGGTACTCTGATCGTTCTATGCATAGCAATACCATACGCAATTCTTGTTTCTCCAGTCATAGGAATCAAATCCATAAGTCTCGTTGCAGTTTCGCTGATTATTCCATCCTACTACTCTCTTGTCACAACTTACCTGTCCTCAAGGACTAAGATGAAGGTCACAAGACTTCTCCACACGAAGAGGGAGCTTGAAGACATCAGATTCGCTCTTATAATGTTTGAAATACTCATTCTTGTGTTGCTTGCAGCTGTATTGTTCCTGCTACCAGAACTTTCAGTGATCTTCCTGATCTCAGTCGTTCTGTTTATTCCGGTAATAGAGAGGTGTGCAAGGAATGTGGAGGTGGTGTAACTCAAAATCTTGCCACTTTTTGGCTGCTTTTACAGCCTTTTATATATTCGCATAAAAATTTCTCAGATACATCCTGGAGAGAGAAAAGATTATATATTGATTCCCTATTCCTGCTGAAAAAATGGGAAAGGTGATGCAATGTCTGAAGAGATAAATGAGGCAATAAAAATTCTTAAGGAGAACAACGTAAAGCAGGTGCTCTGCACTTTCTGTGATGTGAGGGGGTACATGCAGCAGTTCTCCATTCCCGCAAGGGAGTTTACGGATGGCAGTGGTTTTGATGGAATCGGTTTTGATGGATCTTCCATCAGGGGATTCAAGACGATAGACCAGAGCGACATGGTCTGGAAGGCAGACCCGACGACAATAAAGATAATACCCTGGATTGACGATCCCGTTCAGAAGACTGCCATAATGTTCGGAGACTGCTGTGAGGCATGGGGAGAGGAAGTGGCTGACTGCGATCCAAGAGGATTCGTAGCAAAGAACCTCCAGAAGAAGCTTGCAGACGAAGGAATGTCCGCAATCTTTGGTCCTGAAATCGAGTTCTTCGTATTCGATTCTGCAGATCCGACAAAGCTTGCTTACGACCTCTGGGTCTCTCCAAACGGTGGAGATGGAGACAGCTGGGGTCCGCCAAGGGTAATGCCTGACAGCCCGGAGCTGACACCGGGTGGATTCGTTATAAGGCCAAAGGAGGGTTACTTCAGAGCCCCACCGGAGGACACAACTGTGGAATACAGGAACGAGCTTGTTGACAACCTTGAGAAGCTTGGTGTGTACATCGAATACCACCACCATGAAGTTGCTACCGCTGGACAGGTGGAGCTGGACTTCAAGCCAAAGCAGCTTGTCGAGGTTGGAGATGCGTTCTACCTCTACAAGTTCGCTGCAAAGAACATAGCTGCAATGTACGGCATGATTGCCACATTCATGCCAAAGCCACTGTATCTGGATAACGCGAGCGGTATGCACACACACCAGTCCCTCTGGAAGGGCGAGCCGTTCAAGGGAGAGGCACTCTTCGCAGATCCAGATGACGAGTTCATGCTCAGCCAGACCGGAAGGTATTACATCGGTGGTTTGCTTGAGCACGCAAAGGCTCTGACAGCTCTCTGTGCACCAACAGTAAACTCCTACAAGAGGCTCGTGCCGGGATTTGAAGCACCAATATACATCTGCTGGAGCCCGAGAAACAGATCTGCCCTTGTAAGAGTTCCAATGTACCTCAAGAAGCCAGAGGCCATAAGGTGTGAGTACAGAGGTGCTGACCCGAGCTGCAACCCGTACCTCGCATTCTCAGCAATGCTTGCTGCTGGACTTGACGGCATAAAGAAGAAGATCGATCCCGGCGATCCGCTGATGAAAGACGTTTACGAGCTGAGCGAGAAGGAGAAGAGGGAGTTTGGAGTTGGTGAGCTGCCAACAACCCTCAGGGACGCAATAGAGTGCCTGCAGAGCGATGAGGTTATACAGAAGGTTCTCGGAAGCCACATATACGACGCTTTCGTTGACATAAAGATAAACGAGTGGAACCAGTACTGCCTCTACGTAACTCCGTGGGAGTTTATGAAGTACCTTGACATCTAATCTTTTCTCTTTTTGTTTTTATGGATTCTGATTAAGTTTTATACTTGCATGCAGTTTATTTGTGCATGACTGTTGGTAGAAGATTGTTGGTAGAGGAGAGAGCAAAACATCAGGTTCTGACAGAAAAGTTTAAAAGGTGGCAATCGTACTATCTTAAGCCTTAAGCCTTGTGGCTTTTCTAGGATAGCCAGTCACTCACACCTTTCAGCAATTCGTATGGAAAGAGGTGAAACGATGTTTGGAATGGAGGGTATGAACCAGATGTACGGGGACATGGTGTTCAAGGGAACGACGACTGTAGGACTGATATGTAGGGATGGTGTCGTGCTCGCAACGGAGAAGAGGGCAACAATGGGAAACTACATAGCAAGCAGGAGAGCCAAGAAAATCTACCAGATCGCCGACAGGGTTGCCATGACCACGGCTGGGAGTGTAGGAGATGCTCAGTTCCTTGCAAGACTCATAAAGGTAGAAAACAACCTCTACGAGATCAGGAAAGAGGAGAAGCCAACTGTCAGGGCAATAGCAACGATGATATCCAACCTTCTGAACTCTTACAGGTACTTCCCGTATCTCGTCCAGCTGCTCATAGGAGGCGTTGATAAGAGGGGACCAAGCATATACTCCATAGACCCGATTGGTGGTGCCATTGAGGAGAAGGACATAGTTGCCACCGGCTCTGGAAGTCCCACAGCTTACGGAGTTCTTGAGGACAGGTACAGCAGAGACATGAGCGTTGATGAGGGTGTGGAGATAGCTGTTAGAGCCATAGCATCCGCCATGAAGAGAGACTCCGCCTCGGGTGATGGTATAGATGTTGTTAAGATTACGGAAAAGGAGTACGTTCAGCTTGAAGCTGAAGAGGTTGATGAGATAATCAGGAAGTTCAGAAAGTAACTTTCTGTTCTGTTTTTGCTTTTTGAAATAATTCCAGTTCTTACTCTGGAGCAGAGGGTGATGCGATGCCGAGTAGACTCGATGAGCTAAAGAAGAAAGTAAAGGCTCTGATTCCAAAAAATGTCAAGGTGAAGAACGTTGACATAGAGGGGCCGGTTGTAGTCATTTACGTCGAAAATCCTCAGGAATTCGCTGAGAGTGGAGACATAATAAAGATGCTCGCAAAGGATCTGAGAAAGAGAATAACCGTGAGGCCAGATCCAAAGAGCTTGAAGCCACCGGAAGAGGCAAAGGAGATAATAAAGCAGATAGTTCCGGAAGATGCAAAGATAACGAACTTCTTCTTTGATGAGGAAAATGGAGAGGTCATAATAGAAGCAGAGAAACCGGGAGTCGTAATTGGAAAGCAGGGTTCAACTCTCAGGGAAATAATGAAGGCAGTTGGCTGGAGTCCAAAGCCAGTAAGAACTCCTCCGATAAAGTCCAAGACTATAGAGGACATAAGAAACTATCTGCTCAGTGTAAAAGAGGAGAGAAGGAAAATTCTGAGAAAAATTGGTGAAAGAATACACAGGGGATGCCTGTATGATGACAAGTGGGTCAGAGTTACGTTTCTTGGAGGGGCGAGAGAAGTTGGAAGAAGCTGTTACCTCCTTAACACGCCTGAGAGCAGGATAATGATTGACTGTGGTGTAAATGTCAGCAACATTCAGATGTCCCCGTACTTCTACGTGCCGGAAGTTCAGCCTTTGAGTGACATAGATGCCATAGTTATAACCCACGCTCACCTTGACCACTGCGGGCTTGTGCCCCTGCTTTACAGGTACGGTTACAAGGGGCCAATATACCTTACAGCCCCAACGAGAGATCTGATGGTTCTGCTTCAGAAGGACTTCATAGAGGTGTCCGAGAGGGAAGGTATAAAGCCACCTTATGGGAGCAGAGACATAAGAGAGGCTTTGAAGCACACGATAACCCTCGATTACGGAGTGGTTACGGACATAAGTCCTGATGTTAGGCTGACATTTTACAACGCCGGACACATTCTCGGTTCTGCAATTGCGCACTTCCACGTTGGTGAGGGGCTGTATAACATAGCGTTCACGGGTGACTTCAAGTTCGAGAGAACGAGGCTGTTTGATAAGGCTTCCACAAACTTTCCTCGCCTGGAAGCGCTGGTTATGGAGGCTACATACGGTGGAAGTCAGGACGTTCAGCCTTCAAGAAAGGAGGCTGAGGAGAGGCTCATAGCAGTGATAAACGAGACCATAAAAAGAGGAGGAAAGGTTCTCATACCGACTTTCGCCGTCGGTAGAAGTCAGGAAGTCATGATAGTTCTGGAAGAGGCCATAAGGGAAAAGAAGCTTGAAAGAGAGGTAACTGTTTATCTTGACGGAATGATTCACGAGGCCACTGCAATCCACACCGCATATCCAGAATACCTGAACTCGCACCTCAGAGATCTGATATTCCATCAGGGCCTGAATCCGTTCATAAGTGACAGCTTCGTAAACGTAGACTCTCAGAGCAAGAGAGAGGAAGTAATAAACGATCCATCTCCCTCAGTCATACTTGCCACATCGGGAATGCTGAACGGCGGGCCAGTAATGGAATACTTCAGATTTCTTGCTGAAGATGAGAGAAACACGATAATATTCGTTGGTTATCAGGCTGAGGGTACGCTTGGCAGGAGGATACAGAAAGGATGGAAGGAAGTTCCCTTTAACGTCGATGGGAGGAGGGAAGTTGTTAAGGTGAACATGCAGGTGGAGACTGTTGATGGATTCTCAGGCCATTCTGACAGGAGACAGCTTATGGGATACGTTAAAGCTCTGAGCTCAAAGCCGGAGAAGGTCGTTACCATACATGGTGAGGAGAGCAAGTGCGTTGACCTCGCTTCAAGCATATACAAGGCCTACAGAATAGAAACGAGAGCACCACACAACCTTGAAACTATTAGGTTTATCTGATTTTTAGTTTTACAGCTGACAGCTGAATGTGGAGAGTGCAGAGGGTAAATGCTGAGGGTAATGATGGGGTAATGATGCAGAGTGGTGGGATGGTTAGAGTTCTGGCAGTATCGGGTAACTCAAACACAGGAAAGACGACTCTGCTGGAAGCCTTAGTCAGGGAGATGAAGAAAAGAGGACTTAAAGTGTTCGTTGTCAAGCATGGCAGGCACTTCAGCTGGTCTGGAGGCAATGGGAGCAAGGATACGGAGAGACTCTGGAATTCAGGGGCGGAAGTAGCCTTTCTTTCTGAGGGTTTCACGTACATCGCTCTGAGGAGAGAATTTGAGCTGGAGGAGTTCGTAGAATTGATAAGCGAGATATGCGGCGTGGATGTTATTTTGCTGGAGGGTTTCAGAAAAAAGAAGGTGAGAAAAATAGTAATTCTCGATGAAAAATCGAGGGTTGAAGATTTTGAAGGGGAAATTCTGATGGTTCTGAGGAAGGAGGACGTTCTCTCGGGGAGGGTTGATGCGGGCAAAATCGTAGATAGGATTCTTCGAGGGTAAATTTAATATTGCTCGTGTTTGAGTTGGCTTAGAGTGCCGCCGTGGCTTAGCTGGCAGAGCGGGTGATTCGTAATCACCAGGTCCCGGGTTCAAATCCCGGCGGCGGCTTGGTTTTTGATTTTTGTCAACAAAATTTTGTTAATAAATTGATTTCATCAAAATAAAATACTTGTTTACCGACCTTTCTTATTTGATGGAAGCCCCATAATTCCTGTAGTTTTATCGAGCCATCTGACAGCCCATACAAAGTCCCTCATCTTTGCACAGAATTTCGCTTTGAGAACATCGAGGTCTACCTCCCTATCAGCAGGATGCTTTTTCTGTGACATCAGGCATTCTTCAATCCTGTGAGCCAGCCTGTGTATTTCTTCGTCAAGACTTCTTACATTACTCAGAATATTTTCGGGTAGAACAGGTTTTGGCTGAGGCGTTGCAATCTCCACACCCCTTTCCTCCAGCGTTTTGAGAATTTCCTCACCCTCTCTGTCTGAAAATTTGTACTTCTCAATCAAATAAAGAATTGCTTGACTTGCGTTGGTTAGCTTGAATATCCTGTTCCAGCTAACCCTCACCTGCCACCTGAACATCCCATTCCAGGCGTTGGGCTCTATAAGCCCGGCATCTGTTTCTGCTGTAAATGGGCCGTAAAGAATATCGAGACCGGTGTTATGGCTCAATTCACACCATGCTATCTGTTCGGTGATGAACTTCAGTTTAAGAAGGGGGATTACCCTGAAAGGTTGCTTGCAGTCTATTTCTACTCGGCAAAGTTTTAAATTTTCTTAATATGGATAGAGAAGCTAAAAGTAATAAAAAGGAGAGTTGAAAAGACTGAACAGCAGGATAGAGCTTATAGAAGCGGTGTTAATTCAGGAGGAAGAGGTTAGCGAAGAAGAAATTGAAGAACTCGACAGACTTGCTAATGAGATGAGAAAAGATGGTTCCATGGAAAAACTTAAAGCTGAGCTTGATTTATCTGAGTTCTTGACCATACAAGGGTTGCAAAAGCGATTAAGGATTTGCCAAAAGCCCACAGGGTCAGACTGTCTGAATTTATAGATGCTTATAGATGCTCTTAAGAATAATCTCATTTCCTTCAAAAAAATTTGATATAAAAAAAGCTTAAAGGGCAGAAAGATAGATTTAGGGTTCGCCTGGGTGATTTCAGGTTGATTTACGAAGTTGACAATAAAGAGAGGCTCGTTATGCTTTTGAAGGATAGAGAAGGAAGCAAGAAAAGTGAAGGAGTGTACAAAAAAATGCACGAGAAATTAATGAAAATTCTGACGAGGTATGACGGATGAACACTATTGAGCTTGATAATGTTGAAATCCCCTACATCGTTGACTACCGCAATGTAAAATACATGAGGCTTGAAATAAGGCCAGATGGCAGTCTGCTTGTTGTAATGCCCAGAAAATCTACGATTAAGCCAATTGATTTCATAATGAACAAGAAAGACTGGATTTTAAGGAAATTCAGAGAGATTGATAATTATAAGAAATTTTCCGACAGTAACAAACTCTTGCTTTATGGTAAATTCTACGATTTTGAAGCTAAGAATGGAAGATACGGCGTAAACCTCACAGATGATAGAATAATGGTCTCAATTCCGCGCGGGATAGATCCATACGTTTATCTCAGAAACTGGATCAAAGAAGATCTCAGAAAGAAGCTTGAAGAATATATCAGTAAATATTCCTCTCAAATGAACGTTAGCTTCAACAGATTCTTTATCAAGACACAAAGAAGCAGATGGGGCAGCTGTTCTGCAAGGAAAAACCTGAACTTCAACATCAAGCTTGCTGCTCTGCCTGATGGGTTGATTGAATATGTGGTTGTGCATGAGCTGGCCCATTTAATTGAAAGAGGACACAGTAAACATTTCTGGAAAATTGTTTCCAGATTCTGCCCGGAGTACAAGGAGAGAGAAAAGGCACTTGCCAGATACTGGTATATAATTCATAACAACAGGATCTGGTGCAGATTGATTGAAATCTGAGTTGTTTATGAAATCATTTTAAAGAGAAGTTAACAGCGCCGGGGGTGGGATTCGAACCCACGCGGGCAGAGCCCACACGCTCTCCAGGCGTGCGCCTTACCACTCGGCAACCCCGGCCTGCAACTAACTCGAATTTTGCTTTATTTAACTTTAGCCCTCACCCTTGGCCCTCACTTACTCAAAATATTTAAAAAATTTTTATTTGAATAACTTCCTTCAAATTACCTTATGCGCCTCAGGACAGCTACGGCTATAATACCAGCTATGCCTGCAATTAACCCGAATCCGGGAGTTTTCGTACCCCTGACTGTCTCTGTTAGATTTCCGGTCATGTTCGTTTTCTTACCTGTTTTTTCAGTTTTTTCACCAGCCCTGTTCTCGCTGGCATTGCTCTTTACCTTGCTCTCCTTGCCTATCTTCCCCTTGATTTTTCCTGTCGTGTTATTGCTACTGTTTATCATCTCACTCACATTTTTCTTGCTGCTCATTGTTGAATTCATGCTTGCATTTCCCGCTTTACTCGATTCTGATGTGGTGTTTATGCTGACTTTAACGGGAACAACGTTAAAGCTCAGCGTTCCTGTAACTCCCATGGCCCTTACCTTAACCTCACACCTGCCGATTCCTATTTTCTCAGTTGGTATGTTCAGCATCCATGTATTGCCATTTGCTCCACCAAGCACTCTGGAGTAGTGCAGTGTATGCTGTCCGAGCACATCCACGCTAACGTTTGTTGTTCCATAAAGTCCGACCACCTGTATTTTCAGCCTTGCACAGTCTCCAATGGTTATATTCCTGCTTGGATTCATCAGAGCAACGATGAGTTTTGGATTGCCCGTTATCTTTATGACGTGAGCTCCCGCGTTAGTCGGTGCAGCAGCGTTGCTTATATCCCACGTGGGTAGCCCATCTGTCCCAACTATGACTATTTTCCAGTAACCCGGATAAAGGTTCGAAATCGTAAACTCCTTTGTTACTTCTCCGGTATTCAGACTTCCGATTACCCTCTCCGTACCATCGTAAACGTTCACGAGCTTTACGATTACACCGCCTTTGGAGCTCTCGTAGTTCGTTACCTGCACTTTAAAACTCGTCCCCGCTCCGTAAATTATGACGTTAGGATTTCCGGTCTGATATGCAAGTGGGACTGTGAGGAACTGAACCTCATAAATGGGTTTCTTTGTTGTGCGGTTATAGTAGATTAAATCTATATTTCCGGCATTCAGTGCTGCCGTTAGCGTAACTGCCAGCAGCAGTATTAAAGCTGATATGGCAACGATTCTGTACCTCATACCCACAGGTACGTAATAGGATTAAATAAGCTTTTCGAAAGATTTAATATTTTTATATTATTTCGACAATGTGGCAATTCGGGCTACATCAGGTTGTGTTAGGGCACATCTTTATATGTTCTGAACTCTACGCTAAACCATGTCTGAGCATTACAATCATCCAGAGTACGTTCTGAGGTGCATAGAGTGTGGCAGGATTTATGAAAGGGAAGATATTTACACGTGTGAGTGTGGCGGGTTGCTTGAGGTAAAAATAGAGAACGCAGAGATAGACTTCAAACTTGACGGAAATCTTAAGGGTGTGTGGAAGTACTCTTCTCTTCTCCCTGTGAAAATCAGGCCAGTAACTCTTAGAGAAGGGTCAACCCCCCTCTACAGGTGTAGAAGAATAGAGGAAATGCTTGAGGAGAGGGGAGTCAGGGCTGAAGTTTACGTGAAGCATGAGGGAGCAAATCCCTCCGGCTCTTTTAAGGACAGGGGAATGACTGTTGGTGTCACCAAGGCTCTTGAACTTGAAAGAAAGGCTGTGGCATGTGCATCAACGGGAAATACTTCAGCATCAATGGCAATGTACGCTGCAAGGGCGGGGATAAAAGCATACGTTCTTCTACCGGCAGGAAAGGTTGCTCTGGGAAAGGTTGCTCAGGCTCTCATGCATGGGGCGAGGGTTATAGGGATAAGGGGCAATTTCGATCAGGCTCTGGCGATAGTCAGGGAAGTTTGTAAAATAGAGGGTTTCTATCTGCTCAATTCTGTAAATCCGTTCAGGCTTGAGGGTCAGAAAACAATAGCTTTCGAAATTGCCGATGAAATTGGTGTACCTGACAGAATCGTTCTGCCTGTTGGAAATGCCGGCAATATATCTGCGATATACAAGGGGTTCAGGGAGCTAAGGGAGTTTGGACTGACGGATTCAGTACCCAGAATGACTGGCATTCAGGCCAAGGGTGCAAACCCCGTATTTAAAGCCGTGAGTTCTGGAAAGGATGATATAGAGCCGGTTTTAAATCCGGAGACTGTTGCTACAGCAATTAGGATAGGACAGCCCGTTAATGCGAGAAAGGCCATAAGAGCGATATACGAATCTGGCGGGACTGCTGAGGAAGTGAGTGACGAGGAAATACTTGATGCTCAGAAACTGCTTGCATCCAGAGAGGGAATAGGTGTGGAACCTGCGAGTGCGGCAAGTGTAGCTGGACTGATAAAGCTGGCAGAAAAGGGAGTTATTGATGATGGTGAGAGGGTTGTCTGCATAACGACAGGACATTTGCTCAAAGATCCGGAAACGGTCATAAAAGTCTGTGGAGAACCGGTGGAAGTTGAGGCAAGTGTGGAGGCTGTTAGAGCTGTACTATGAGAGGTGAAAACGTGCCGGGCAGCTCTTTTGGAGAGCTGTTTAGGGTTACGACGTGGGGAGAGAGCCACGGAAGAGCTGTGGGTTGCGTTGTGGACTCACCCCCAGCAGGGCTCGATCTCTGTGAGGAAGACATTCAGAAAGAGCTTGACAGGAGAAAACCGGGAGGAAGGCTATCCTCTAAAAGGAAGGAGTCCGATAGAGTGGAAATACTCTCAGGAGTGTTTGAAGGAATTACCATGGGCACTCCAGTGTCAATGCTTGTCTGGAACAGAGATGCAAGACCGGAAGCTTACGAACCAATAAAGGATCTTATAAGGCCCGGACACGCTGATTACACTTATCTTGCAAAGTTTGGAGTCAGGGACTGGAGGGGAGGTGGCAGAGCTTCAGCAAGAGAGACAGTTGCGAGAGTAGCAGCCGGGGCGGTGGCCAAGAAGCTCCTTGGATATTTTGATGTGGAAATAGTCGGCTTTACGAGGGAAATTGGTGGAATAAAGTGCGATGTAAACGTGAGGGACGAAGAACTGGGAGATCTGTTTGAAAGAGCTGAAAAAAGTCCGGTCAGATGTCCGGACAGTGAAGTTTCTGAACTCATGGTGGAGAAAGTTGAAGAAGCGATGAAGCAGGGAAACAGCGTTGGAGGTGTTGTTGAGGTTGTTGCAAGAAACGTCCCTCCGGGACTTGGTGAGCCTGTGTTTGACAAGCTTGATGCGAGACTTGCCTACGCTGTAATGAGCATACCGGCAGTTAAGGGGGTTGAGATAGGCTCCGGATTTTCTGCAGCTTCCATGCTTGGGAGTGAGCACAACGATCCAGTAATTCTGAGGGAGAGGTGTATAGCCTTCGAAACGAACAACGCTGGCGGAATTCTTGGAGGAATATCTAACGGCGATGATATAATCGTGAGAGCAGCTGTAAAGCCGACACCATCGATATCCATTCCTCAGAAAACTGTAAACGTCAGAACAATGGAGGAAACGGAAATAGTCGTAAAGGGAAGACACGATCCATGTATTGTGCCGAGGGCTGTGCCTGTTGTTGAGGCGATGGTGGCTCTCTGCATAGCAGACTTCATGATGATTCAGGGAATAATTCCGAGAACTTTACTTGATTTATAATCATTTTTTGTAATTGATTTTTAGATTTCTTCACATCGGCATTTTTCAGTGCCAGCCATTATCAAAACGAAGCAAACGAAAAATATCCGGAAAATAACGGTTAACTCAAGAACTGGAAAAAAACGGTAAGTTTTGGCCAATTTGAAACGAATTTGAAGCTTTCACTTTTTTCCGTTTCGTGTAAAAACCCTTATTTTTCTTTCGTTATGCGAAAACTTTAAAAGCAATTCATGCAAAGTCTGTTGCACTCATTGAGAACCGGTTTCAGACCGGTCTTCAGCCTCCAAAATCTGAAAATCAAGTGTAAACTCGGTTAAATCTGTTCAGGAGGTGGAAGACCGGCGGATTTTGGGAAAGTACGATCCTGGGGTGAGAAAAAATGAAGGCGGGTGATGACCATGATAGTCGGGAAGCACATAATTGCGGAGTTGTATGGAGTTCCAAAGGAGCTAATTTCATATGAGAAAACCGTAAGGGAGATAGTGGAGGAGGTAGTGGAAAAATCCGGGCTTACAAAAGTTGGAAGTGTTTACAAACAGTTTGAGCCCCATGGTGTAACCGGAATCGTTCTCGTTGCGGAATCTCACGTAAGCCTTCATACATGGCCTGAATACGAGCTTGTAAATCTTGACATTTTCACGTGCGGAGATGCTAAAGCCGCTGAAAAAGCTTTTGAACTGTTTTTGGAGAAGTTCAAACCCCGTTCTTACAGGCACTACGTTCTTGACAGGGGTTGATTTCCAGCCCCAACATTTTTGACCCTAACATTTTTAGCTCCTTTTTTAGACGCCGTAGCTGGTGAGGGCCATGTCCTGTGATGCGCTTGGTGCACTTGATAAGTATCCGGGGGAATTGAGGAGGATCGTTCTTCAGATTCTCCAGTTCGTGGATGGAGAGACATCAGTTTACAGGCTGATAGACTCTCAGGACGCAAGTCTGCCAGAGTTCTTCTCACTGCTACAAAGGCTGAAAGAGGACGGACTGATAGAGTTAGAAAGGGGAAAAGTGAGGCTGAGTGAGAGAGGAAAGAAAATCAGGGACGAAATTGGGCTTTTCTCCTCTAACGTGAGATGTGACTGCTGTGATGGCACGGGTTACATAATAGCTGAAGAATTTAAAGACGCCTTTGAAGAGTACAGAAAGATAGCCAAAAACAGGCCGGAGGCAATAGAAGTTTACGATCAGGGATTTATAAGCGTTGAAGGCGTGATGAGGAGAGTGGAATTCCTTTACGAGAGGGGAGACCTCGCATCAAAAATTTTCATAGTTGGAGATGATGACCTCTTCAGCATCGCCTCCTCTTTAACAGGATTGCCGGAGAAAGTGACTGTTGTGGAGATAGATGAGAGGCTTGTAAACTTCATAAACTCCGTTGCTGAGGAGTATTCTCTACCAGTAGAGGCGAGGGTTTACGACGTTCAGCAGGCTTTTCCAGATGAACTGAGAAAGAAGTACGACGTTTTTGTAACCGATCCTGTTGAAACGATCCCGGGCCTTAAGCTGTTCCTTTCAAGGGGAGTTTCTACACTTAAGGGAGCGGGCTGTTCTGGGTACTTCGGACTCACAACTCTTGAAGCGTCAAGGAAAAAGTGGTACGAAATCCAGCAGATGATACACGACATGGGTTTCGTGATAACGGATATGGTGAGGAAGTTCAGCGTTTATCCTGAGGAGGAAAAGAACTTCTTCCGCTTTCAGGAGAAACTGCCGGTGGTCGAAAAGCTTAACGCTGAAATAGACTGGAACTGGTACAAGTCAACCCTTTACAGAATAGAGGCTGTTAAAGATCCGAAACCACTTGTTGAGGGAGAAATGATAATTGACGAGAAAGTTTACAAGGACGAGGAAAGCTGGGCCACGCCCTACTGATCTGTTTTTTGTTGTGAGTGGAATGATAGGTGGAGTGGAATGAAATGCAATCTGAATGAAAGGTCTGAATGAAAGGTAATCTGCAAGATAAGAAAGCGGGAAAGCCAGTAAGGGTGATACCATGCAGCAGAAGATAGTTACGGGTAAGGATATAGCGGAAAAATTGAAGGATGTTGAGCACAAGATAGTGGTTACGAGCGGTAAGGGTGGAGTTGGTAAGTCAACTGTTGCAGCCCTGCTTGCCGTTCACTATGCAAGACAGGGAAAGAGCGTTGGAATATTTGATGCAGACTTCCTTGGGCCATCCATACCGAGGCTGTTTGGAATAGAGGACAAATCTCAGGAACTCACAATTGGAACGAAAGGAATCAACCCCGTTTACACGGATAAGTACGGAATAAAGGTTCTCTCAGTGCAGTTCATGCTACCGAGAAGAGAATCTCCTGTAATATGGAGAGGCCTCGCCATAAACACGGCTATAAGGAGTTTTCTTGGCAGTGTGGACTGGGGCAAGCTGGACTACCTGATTTTTGACATGCCTCCCGGGACAGGAGATGCCATTCTGACTGTAATTGACTTCGTGGAGCTTGATGGATTGATAATGGTCACAATACCTCAGGATCTGTCTGCTCTGATAGTGGAGAAGGCAATAAACATGGCGAGGAAGATGGACACAGAAGTTCTTGGCATAGTCGAGAACATGAGTTACTTTGAATGTCCAAAGTGTGGAGAGAGGATATACCTGTTCGGAAAGGATAAGGCGATAGAGCTCTGCAGAAAGTACGATGTCGATTTGATAACCCAGATACCTTTCGACAAAGAACTGCTCGACTACTGCGAGAGAGGCAGGATAGAGGACTTTCCGTACGATTACTTCGAGTACTTCTACTACTGATTACTACTGATTTAACTACTGATTTATTTGTTTTTTGTTTTTACTTTTTACTTTTATGTTTCTTGCCTTTCTTACTTTTACGTTCACCTTTATAAAGTAAAGTTCTCTTCATACCACTTCCAGACCTTTTTGATTGCCGATAACAGTGTTTTGTACGGTCTCATTCCGCTCTCTCCTATACACTCCCCGGCAAACTTCCAGTCTCTGAGCTGGAGACATTTTGCTATAAGGACTTTCTCCTCCTTTTCCTCCATTTCAGCCCTGTTAGCGCGTGAATACATGAACCTCACAAGCGGTCTTGCCACATCAGATGCATACTCGTAAAGACTGACACCCTGAAAGTACTTTTTGAGTCTTTTTCTGTTTACCTGATCCATCTCCGGCATAGGATAGCTGAAATCTCTTGAAAGGGAGTGCAGCAGCTGTACCGTTGTATCAACTTCAAGATCTGACAGCTCATCGCCGAGCCACTCAAGCAACCTCTTGACGAAGTTCGCGTTCAGCCTCTCCACGACCTCCTCCACATGCATCTTGAGAGCTCTCAGAACGACTACCGTGTGTTCTCCGGAAACTTCATTCCTCTGCGGAGTCATATGTACAGGCAGAAATCCGTTCTTCAACCAGAACCTCAGCAGCTCTGGAGAAACACCAAATCCTGAACCTATCCAGTCAAACTCGTTCCCGCAGCTCCAGTCCACAAGCTTTCTGAGAGCAAAACTGCCGATTCCCATGTCCATAACAGATGGATGAGTTGCAATTCTGACAATTCTGACTCCAAGCATTTTTGGAAATTCGTAGTCCCAGTAATGCTTCAGTATCAGATCCGGGATAATCTGTCCTTTGGGCTTGTAGCCATCGCTCATTTCCTCAATTGTTCTGTCATCCATTCCTCCCTCTATTGCCACATGCAGAGAACAGACTGTTTTTCCATTGACCTTAACTCTAAAAGCAAGGTGGTTTGGCATATCAAGCAGTATTACCACGTCTGACGGCCTATTCCTGTAATGAGCAAGCACGTATATTCCAAAGAACTCTCTCAGCAACTCCTCATCTTTCACGAGTTCATCCTTGTCTATCATTTCGAACTCAAGTTTGCCTTCTTTTATTGCCTCTATATCTTCCTCACTCAGCTCAGCTGGCTGTGCATCCAGTAAAAGCACGTCGTATATCCACTTTTCAATCGGATCGCCTTTTCCGTACCTTACCGGCTCTTCAAGGTGTATCTTTTCTATCTCCGTTTCCTCATCCTGCTCCAGCCTCTTAAGGAACCTTATGCTGAATCCCCTTCCAGCCCCCTCGTAGCCGTGAATTGTGGAGGAAAACACGATGTATCTTACCCTTTTAGCAATTTCCCAGAGAACTGGTACATCTATTCCAGCAGCCTCGTCCACTATAACTATGTCAGCATAATCGCTCTCAAGCATGGCCCTTCTTGGAACAACGTACTCAACTCTTGCATATTTGCTGTTCAGGACCGTAATCATTCCGTTGCTCTCCTTAACCCTGAAGTCCTTCATCCCCTGCCTGATCATGGCCTTTTTCAGAAACCTGAAGTACGTCTGAACGGCCTGAGGTGTTGGAGCAACAACCATGATTCTGACAGCTCTCTTCAGCACCCTCTGCATTCTGGATATGAGGTATGGAGTAACTATTCCGAGGACGGCAGTCTTACCTCTCCCTCTATCTGCAGTTATAACAACGGCTTTTCTCTCCTTTTTCCTGTCAAAGAATCGCTCGAAGAGCTGAAGAACTCTCACCTGATCCTGAGTGGCACAGAGCTTGTACAGTTTCCTCTTTATTTCTCTGTTTTCAGGGATTACGATTTCTTCCCTGCTCTCTCCTTCCTCTACACCCTCGTAGTGTTTCAGTATTTTTCTCTTGTCGGCGTTGAAAATTATCATTCCCCTTGCAAGCATCGTTCTTTCTATGAATCTCCTGTAGAATCTTGGAGTTACATCATCCACCGTGTATGGCTCGCTTACAAGCTCTTCGTGCCATTTTCCAACGAGTTCTCTCCATTTTGACGGCTTTGGTGAGACTGCTATTATTATCCCGCCCTCTTCTATTGTCTCGACTATTATACCGAGGTCGTTCGGATGAAAGCCTTCTGTCAGATCTATAACGAGGGACTGATGCGTTTCACCAAGGACACTTGGAGAGTCCTTGTAGTGAATGATTTTGACTTTCTTGCCATCTTTTTTGCCTTTTTTACCCTTAAAGTACTCTTCTGCCATTTCTATGAACTTGCTCCTTCCTGCAACGAGCAGCTCTCTTTCACCAACGACCTCCTGATACGACCTCAAAATTTTTCTGATGAGCTTGAATATCCTCGGCTCAAGAGATGACGTGCAGACAAATACGGCAAAACGATGTCTCCTCTCCTTGGCCTGAGAAGCAGCCTTCTGGACTTCTGACAGCAATTCTTTGACGGTCATCAGCCCGGTATTGTAAGGTTTTGTAAAAAAGGTTACTGTGGTAAAAGATATTAAGCTGACCGGATTAGCTGAAACGGGTGACGATAATGGTCGAACTTGAAAAACTCAGGTTTGGAACTGAACTCATAAAGAGAGGATTTGCAAAAATGCAGAAGGGCGGAGTGATAATGGACGTAACGAACGCTGAGCAGGCTGGAATTGCGGAGGACGCTGGAGCTGTGGCGGTGATGGCACTGCACAAGGTTCCTGCAGATATAAGGGCTTCTGGTGGTGTAGCGAGGATGGCAGATCCAAAGAAGATTCAGGAGATAATGGATGCCGTAACCATTCCAGTGATGGCGAAGGTCAGAATAGGGCATGTCGCTGAGGCGAGAGCTCTTGAAGCTTTGGGAGTTGACATGATAGATGAGAGTGAAGTTCTTACTCCAGCTGACGTGTTCTTCCACATAGACAAGAGGAAGTTTGTCGTTCCATTTGTGTGCGGTGCGAGAAGTCTTGGAGAGGCTGTGAGAAGAATATGGGAAGGAGCTGCAATGATAAGGACGAAGGGAGAGGCAGGGACGGGAAACGTTGTTGAGGCAGTAAGGCACATGAGACTGATAAACAGGGCAATAGAAGAGCTGAAGCTGATGCAGAAGGAAGCAATTTACAGCGTTGCGGAGAAGTTTGCTGAGGCTTACTGCAGATTAGCAAGTGGTGTGAGGGAAGAAATGGGGCTAAATAGCGTTACCCCGGATACGGTCGTTTACGAGGAATATACTTTTGCCAGCGTGGTTGAAGGTCTGTATAAGGTACTTCTGGAGATAAAGGAGCTTGGAAGGCTGCCTGTCGTGAACTTCTCGGCTGGAGGAATAGCGACTCCCGCTGATGCTGCTTTCATGATGCAGCTTGGTGCTGATGGCGTGTTTGTAGGTTCCGGCATTTTCAAGAGCTCCAACCCTCCGGAGTATGCAAGGGCCATAGTCGAGGCTGTCAGACACTATGATGATCCAGAAGTCATCGCCGAGGTGAGCAAGGGCCTTGGAGATGCCATGAAGGGTTTGGACGTCTTCAGTCTGAAAGAGGAGGAAAGACTGCAGGAGAGAGGAGTTTAACTTGCAATCTGTATAACTTTTTTAAAATTAAATTTTGTACAGATATTAAAAGAATTTAAAAAATTAAATAAAAGAAAAATTTAAATATAAAATTAAAAGGTGAACGCCGTGAGGGTGGCAGTGGTTGGAGTTCAGGGCGACGTTGAGGAGCATGTGTTTGCCACAAAGCTTGCGATGAAAAACCTTGGAATTGAAGGTGAGGTTGTTGCGACAAGAAAACCGGGAGTTGTTGGCAGGAGTGATGCCGTAATAATCCCCGGAGGGGAAAGTACAACGATAAGCAAGCTGATATTCAGGGAAGTTGATGGAACCAGCATAGCTGATGAGATTTTTTCTGTTGCGGAAGAGGGAAAACCCGTAATGGGTACATGTGCCGGATTAATTCTACTTTCAAAGTATGGAGATGAGCAGGTGGAAAAAACGGGCACAAAACTCCTAAAATTACTTGACGTGAGAGTTAAGAGAAACGCTTTTGGAAGGCAGAGGGAAAGCTTTCAAACCCAGCTTGAATTCAAGGGTATAGGGTTGGTTGAAGCTATATTCATCAGGGCACCCGCCATAGTCGAGGTTGGGAAGGGTGTGGAAGTTCTTGCGAGGTTTGAGGAATACGTTGTTGCGGCAAAGGAGAGAAACGTTCTCGGTCTGGCATTCCATCCAGAATTAAATGCCGAATTCGGTGATACGAGGGTTCACGAGTACTTTTTGAAGATGATTTCAGATCTGTCTGGTTGAATCTAACTTCGATTGGGCTGACTTGCATTGGATTGACAGAAATTTAAGAAATTTAATTTAAAATTTAATAAATTGTAGTTACAAAAATAAATTTCTCTACTTCTTTTTCTTTATGACTTCTGTAAAGCTGACCCACCTTCTCGTCATTACCACAGTCTTTGAAGTTCTTTTGACGACCTTCTCCGGGAACAGTCCGAGCAGGAAGTTCTTTAAGAACGGTCTGTTTGAAGCTCCCAGCATTACCAGATCGTGATTGCTTGCCTCTCTTGCTATTGCATTCACCGGGTTGGAGGACACAACAAACTTCTCAAGGACGTTTAATCCTTCAAGTGGCTGCCTCGTCTCTTTAAACACTTTTTCAGCAAGACTCCTGTCTTCTTCACTCCTTCCGACGTACATTAGCGTTATAACTCCATTTCTGGCAAAATCTCTTGCAAGTTCAGCGGCAAGCACTGCGTGAGGACCTCCAGCAGTCGGTATCAGCACCTTGCATCTGTCACTCCACTCATGAGTCTCCCCGACCTCAAACCTGACAACAGCCACATCGCATCTGGCTCTCACAAGAACGGGATCTATCGTGCTTCCAAGAACAAAGTCCTTTCTGAAAGTTCTGCCTCTCCATCCCATTATCAGCAGATCTGGCTTTATTTCTTCCACGGCGTTAAGTATTGCTTCAGCATTTCTGTGGCCTATCTTTATCACACCACCGCTTGGAACCCTGAGCTCCTCCATGACCTGTTTCAGGAACTCCTTTGCAGCTTTCACGTACTTGGTTCCGGCAGATAGCGGTGTCTGCTCCGGAACTGTTACAACGTTCAGCAGTATTACCTCTCCCCCTCTTGATCTCGCTATTGTTTCTGCGAATCTGGCGAGTTTGCTTGCCATTACCGGATTGGCAACGGGCACGAGAACCTTGAACCTCTCTTCCACCGGCCTTTCCTCGTAAATTGTGCGCACTTCCTCCTCCATCCTCTTTCCAATTTCCCTCTTGGAGTACGTGGCGTATATCATGTAGCCAAAGAGCATCCAGAATGCAGTTCCTCCAAGAACGAGATCTCCATGCTTGATCTCCGTTACAAGGAAGTAGCCTATTATGAGCTGAAGGATTATTGCTGCTAACGGAGGCCATGGCATTGCCGGTACCTTGAAAGGTCTCCTTATGTCAGGTCTTCTGTATCTCAGAATTATCAGCACAACGTTTACGAGGATGAAGAGGATAAGGAACATTATGTCCGCAGCCGTTGCCACAACCTCTATCGGCAGAACTGCCATGGTTGCTATTATTGAATAGCTGAATAGTGTTGCAAGGTGGGGTGTTCTGTTCTTATCGTGAATCTTCGCAAGAAAAGAGGGTAGATAGCTATCTCTTCCCATGGCAAAAGCAACTCTTGAGGAAGAGTATATCGTTGCATTCATTGCACTTATTGTCGAAATCAGACCGCCAAGGATAATCAAAAATCCGCCGAACGGCATTATCTGGTCTGCTACCTTTATCAGTCCGAACTCCTTAAGCTTGCCAAGATACATCCAGCTTGGAATGTTCGTTTTTACAGCTCCAATTGCGGCAAATGCTACGAGGATGTAAATCGAAACTGAAACCCAGAGAGCAAGCACGACAGCTCTTGGGATGTTTTTCTCGGGCTCTTTTACTTCCTCACCGCTCTGAACGATAATGTCGTAGCCTTCAAAGGCGATGTACGTCAGACCCATGGCAGCCAGAACTCCAACGAATCCGTGAGGGAAGAATGAGGGCGTTGTGAATGCTTTAATCCAGTCAGGTCTTTTGAAAGTTGCGTAAAGGCCGAAAATTATGAAGATGACGAGAATCACAAGTTTTGCTACAGTAACGAACCCTCCTACTCTTCCACTCTCCTTTACTCCTCTATAGTTGATGTATGCAAGTAATGTGACTATTGCTACCGAGTAGATCTTGGCGAGTAAAGCCTGTGGGAATGGCAGGCCTTTAGTAAGCTCTGACAGGAAAGCTCCAAAAGTTACTGCGTAAAGTGAGCAGGCTATACACTGTGCAGTCCAGCAGCACCAGCCCGAAAGAAAGCCAAAGAATCCGCCCATTGCCTCCTTTACCCATGGATACGCTCCCCCAGCCTCTGGCATGGCAGAACCGAGTTCAGCGTAAGCGAGGCTCGTCAGTGTTGCCACGACACCGTTCAGAAAGAAGGCGATTAGCAGGGCAGGCCCGGCAATCCCTGCTGCTATGCCGGTGAGGGCGAAAATACCCGCACCGATCATAGCGGCTATACCGAGCATCGTTATGTCGAACAGTCCGAGTTCTCTGCTCAGACTAACTTCTATGTTACCAGACGACACTTTGGGGCTTGATGCCTCTCGTTTTAAAAACCTGTATGGTTCTGTGAGATGTGTAAGGACGATATGCCGTTACGATAAAAACGGAATTTAAAAAAATAGGAATCCCCCATTCCAGCGGGGAAAAGCCAGCGGTTCCGGGAGGTGCTGGTAATGCCGAAGCCGGAATGGAGGGATGACTCCTGAGCTTCTCGCGTGAGTCTCAGTTTAAATTTTTTGCTGCTAACCTGTTAAGAGTTTCAAAACATTCCCTCAGGATTTCGATTCTTTAAAACTGGCATAAAATTAAACACCGTACAGCTTGTAACAGCCTGAACATTCTTCTGGTGGTGGATTCTCTTCAAGAACTCTGTCAAACTCTTTCAGCATTTTAATGGCTGAAAAAGGACTTGAGCACATCAGTTTTTCGAAGGTGGCGTTGTATGAGACAATTCTTTTTCTGAAATGTTCTCTGAAATTTTCGAGCTCTATCCAAGCTTTTTTACTTGAAAAATTTCCAAATTTCCGGGTTTTAACGCTTATTGTTCTTCCCTCAAAAAGCCTCGTGATTCTTTCAAAAGGCAGGGCAAGGTATATGCACGGATAAACGTTGCCCTCGCAGGATATGGCCACATTCATGTGGGGATTGGCCTCGCAAACTGCCTGTTCTTCAGGTTTTAGAGGATATGCCTTTACTCTGATGTTCAGCTTTCTTGCCAGCTTTTTCGCTTTATCAAGCTCTTTTTCTACCAATTCTGATTCCTTTTTTCCAAATACTCTCAGTTTATCTGTTGTTTCGTCAAATACATAATCAAGATTTGTGAATGCTATGTATTCAACACCTGCATTGCCTGATAGCCTTACGAATTCCGTGCACTCTCTCCAGCTCTCTTCAGTCAGCATGTAGCTCACACCAATCCTGACCTTCCCTCCCTCACTTCTCTTAACTTCTGAAACAGCTTCAACACCCTCCATGGCAACATCAAAGCTAACTCCTCTCAATCCTGAATTGACTCCGGAAAAAGATACAAGCAGATAATCCGTATGCCTGGTAATGAGTTCTGCAAATTTTTTTAGCTTTCTTCCGTTCGTGGTAAATCCTGTTTTTCCTGTTTTTGCCTTTTTCTCCGCAATTAACAGCATTTCTTCAAAATCCGGATGAAGGAGTGGTTCTCCCCATCCCTGAAGGTAAACGACATCGTAATTTGGAAACAGATCTGAAAGCTTCTTAAAAACGTCCAGACTCATTTTTCCGCCCATCTTCCACTTTCTGTGCGGACACATTATGCATTTTTCCATGCAGTCTCTTGTTATCTCCACCTGAATGTATCTCATCGCCCTCAAACTGCAACTTCAATCGAAAACGTAAAAATCTACTCCTTCTAACTTTTCCTGAGGTGATAACTGTGGGAGAGAAAGTCAGGGATAGGGAACATCACGAGAGACTTTTTAAAGCAGCTCTAAATCCTTTAAGAAGGAAAATCGTTGCCTGTATTGGCGTTCAGGGAAAGACGAGGGAGGAGGTAAAAAAGGAGCTTGGACTGACGGACTTCCAGCTGAAGTTTAACGTCGATTACCTGATACAGCAGGGATTTGTCGTTGAGGAGGACGGTAAGCTGAAGCTGACTGATGACGGTATTGAGCTGCTTGAAGCAGGTTAATTGCTAGTTAAATTATTGCTGCTAAAAATTATGGAATTCCAAGGATGTAGGCGGTTAAAGAAACGGCGACTATCGCAATTACTGGCGGTATCAGATATCTGTAAACCTTTGATGCATCTGCGTGGAAGTACTCGCATGTTAGGGCGAAGCACAGGTGCATAGGTGAAAGCATTACACCACAGAACCCTCCGGCTATAACGAGCATGAGCCTTGAGGGTATTAACGAGCTGCCCATTCCGGTGAATGCTGTGAGCAGTGGCAGTGCTACAGATGAATAGCTCAGCTCTATTCCGGTTGCAAATCCGACGAGAAAGGCAACGGCGAAAGAAGCTGCAAATGCGGGAATTCCAAACTCCTTTAGGTGAGTGAAGAATATTTTTGCTGAATTTGTGTACTCTATAAGGGCCTTGTATCCCATGACTGCGAATATGAGCACGATTATCTTTGGATCGAGTGTCTTCTTCAGTATTGCGTAAACATCTCTTGGTTTTGCCCTTCTGTGCAGGTAAACTATTGCTATGGCAACAATCAGCGTGTACAGCATGCTCGTCTTCAAAAATAGCACGAATATTGCCACGAAAGCTATTGGATAGAACGATTTGAGCATTTCAAGTATAGACTTAAAATCGAAGGAAAAGAAGCCCTTTCTGAGCACCCCAAGCTTTATTGCACTCAGAATTGCAGTTAAAAACGCAGCAGCTCCAACTATCCAGCAGGACTCGGCAATTCTGGCTGGACTGACTTCCACTACTGCTGTTGCTATTATTATGCTCGGGTACAGTGGCCAGACAGTTACCCAGACGTGCCTGAACCAGTAATTGATAAAAGTAGACTCTTCGGGAGTCAGGGAATACTTTTTAACGAGATTTCTTATCATAACGGCAGAAACGAGAGCTCCTCCCGGCATTGGTAATAATCCGACAAGTAACGGAAGTAAAGCCACGCTGAATTTGTGCGTTATTCTTTCAGCAGCCTTTTGCAATTCCTCGAAAAGCCCGAGGTACTCCATCGAGTATCCGAGTGTGAATGCGGCTATAACGAGGCAGACAATTCTTAAAGTCTCCGGTGAAACTGCTGAGAGTGTCAGAACTTCTATTGACCTGACACCAACACTGAGAATGCCAAGGGTAAAAGCTCCTGCAAGTATTGACAGGCATATAGTTACACCCTTCCTTATCAGCAGCAGTATAACCGCTATGGATATTATTAATGCGAGGGAAGGATCGAGTATGAATTTCATGTGTCTGCAGAAAACGACGATTGCATAAACTTTTTTACCATGCTGACATTCGAATTTCATGGACACAGAGGATATAAGGGTGGCAGTGCTGAGAATAGAGGGCACCAACTGCGAGGACGAAACTGTCAGAGCTTTTAGGGAGTGTGGCGTTTTTGCAGAAGCAGTTCACCTGAAGCAATTTTACAGCGACACGATAAGGGATGAGGAGCAGAGGACTTTTAGTGATTACACGTGCATCGTTTTTCCCGGTGGTTTTTCTGCAGGGGATTACGTTAGAGCGGGAGCAATCTTTTCTGCAAGACTTAAAAGCGTTCTAAGAAGAGATCTTGAAGAATTTATAAAGAGCGGGTATCCAGTTCTCGGAATCTGCAATGGCTTTCAGGTTCTGGCTGAACTTGGAGCGCTTCCGGGTTTTGATGAAGATAAACCCATTGCTGATAAACCTGAAATGGCTCTTGCAATAAACGACTCCTGCAGGTTTGAGTGCAGGAACTCCTATCTCAGACACGAAAACAGGGGGAAGTGCGTTTTTACGTGGAAAATAGGCAGGGGTGAGGTTGTAACGTATCCAGTAGCTCACGCTGAGGGTAAGGTAACTTTTCCTACTGACAGGGAGCAGGAGTACATTGATCTGCTGAAAGCGAACGATCAGATAGTTTTCAGATACGTTGATGGCAGCGGAAATTACTCTGGCTATCCGTGGAATCCCAACGGCAGTGTTTACAACATAGCAGGGATATGCAATGTTAGCGGAAACGTTCTTGGAATGATGCCGCATCCGGAGAGAGCTTACTGGTATCCAAACACCCAGGGCAGAGCTCTGTTTGAGAGCGTGGTTGAGTACATGAAGAAGCTTTAGCTGCAGATGTATCCGGACATCAGAATAGCGGGTATATGGTGAGTCAGAACTTCGTTATTTATGGGAAAGTAACGCTGGTAGATCTGCTTACGTTTCTTGCAACGGTAGCCGTGGCCATCCTTATAGCCACGTTCGTCAGAATAAGACTCAGGCTCTACCTTGGAGACAGGTTGCCCAAGGACATCCTTGATCTGCTGCTGAAGGTCGTTTACTATTCGATAATCATTATAGCTGTCCTTTCAGTCCTGCCCCGGATTGGTATAAGCCTCTCAGGTCTGTTTGTTGCAGGAGGTATAGCCGGGCTTGTAATAGGTTTTGCCAGTCAGAGTGTTGTCTCCAACCTTGTTTCTGGGTTGTTTATCATGTTCGAGAGACCTGTGAAAATAGGTGATCAGGTAGAAGTTGATGGTGTTTCCGGATTTGTTGAGGATATACACGTGATGTCAACTGTTATAAGGACGTACGATGGTATATTCGTGAGAATACCAAACGATAAGGTGTTCACGACTAAAATCGTTAATTACGTTGCAAATCCTGTGAGGAGGTTTGAGTACACTGTTGGAATCAGCTATTCCGATGATGCTGAAAAGGCGATAGAGGTTATAAGAAGGGTAATAGATGAGGAGCCGTTTGCTCTAAAGTATCCGGAACCCCAGATTTTCGTGAAGGAACTGGGAGATAGCAGCGTTAACCTGACAGTCAGGATATGGGCACCCGTACAGGTGTGGTACGGTGTCAGAATGAAGCTGCTCTGGAAAATAAAGGTGGAACTTGAGAAAGCAGGCATAGAAATTCCGTTCCCGCAGAGAGTTATCTGGTTTGGAGATGATGAGAAGTAAATAATGAGTAGTTAAAATCGCTTGATTAAATCTGTAATCCTTTAGATTTGCTTGAGTGAGCGTAACAGTGTTTGATGGAATAAAGTGTAAAACCAAAAAACAAAAATAAACAGGACTGAGTGTAATGTCAGGTGATAGCCTGAACGACGTCGAAAAGCTCTTCCTCCACAGGAAAACTGTAGATGTCCTGCTGAACATACTTGAGGCGGAAGAGAAGGGAGAAGCTGTGTATCCCCTTTCCATCTCAAAGAGCGTCGGCTCTCCTTACAGCTACGTTTCAAAGGTGCTGAGTGAACTTGAAAACAATGCGATAGTTGAGAGTGAGTACTCCGGCAGGACGAGAATAGTCAGGCTGACCAAGGATGGCAGAGAGCTTGCAGAGAAGTTCAGGGAGCTCAGGTCTGAGCTGTCAAAAGATTTTATATCGAGAAAGAAGCTTTCAATAATTAAAAGTTTTATAGAAAAGTATGAAGAAATGGAGCTGGAGGGAGAGGAACAATTCTTTGCCTACATGCCCATAAAATTCGAGCTTGAATCTCTGCTTGATTATCTTGAGGAAAGAGATCCTGAGGCCTTTAAATTTGCTTCCGAGCTTTTGGAGTTTGTCTCCAAAAAACTTGAGACCGGATAATTCTGCCAATCTGAAGTTTTGTGATCGAACATTCGAGACATAACTGCAAATTATTCTCCAAATCCTTTAAATCTTGAAAAACTTTAACACAATCGTGGGAGTGAAGGGAATGAATGAGGATATGAAAGAAGTGTGTGAACTTGTTGAGAGATACAGAAATGAGATGGTGGAAACTCTCTGTGATTTGATCAGGATAAAAGCCATCGGTCCTGATAACGGTGGAGAAGGTGAGTATGATAGAGCCGTTTACATTCAGAAAAAACTTGAAAGCTGGGGTTTCGAAGTTGAGAGATACGATGCCGTTGATGAAAGGGCAAAGGGTGGGATTAGACCGAACATCACGGTCAAACTTGGGGAGGGGAAGAGGAGAATCTGGATCGTAACGCACATGGACGTCGTTCCTGAGGGTGACGTATCTCTCTGGAGGACTCCACCTTTTGAACCGGTCGTTAAGGATGGGAGAGTTTACGGTAGAGGTAGCGAGGATAACACTCAGCCTCTCGTTTCTTCCATGTTCGCTTTGAGAGCACTTAAAGAGCTGGGACTGGAATATCCTGTTTGCCTTGCTTTTGTCAGTGATGAGGAGACGGGTAGCAAGTACGGTATAAGGTATCTGCTGAACTGCGGGATTTTCAGGGAAGGTGATCTGTTTATAGTTCCGGATGCTGGGAACTCAAGAGGTGATTGCATAGAGGTTGCTGAAAAAAGCATACTCTGGCTTAAATTTGTGGTTGAGGGTATCCAAGCTCACGCAAGCATGACCCATCTTGCTGTAAACGCATCAAGAGAGGCCATGAAATTCCTGCTGAAGCTTGATTCGGTTTTACATTCCGAGTTTTCCAGAAAAAACGACTTGTTTATTCCGCCTGAGTCAACTTTTGAACCGACAAAAAGGGAGAAGAACGTTGACAACGTTAATACAATCCCGGGTGTGGACGTTAGCTACTTTGACTGCCGAGTACTTCCGGAGTACTCTGTGGATTCAGTTCTGAAAGTTGTGGACAGGACTGTTTCAGAGTTCTTAAGTGAGAGCAAGGCAAAGGTGAGTTACGAAGTTGTGCAGAGAGAGGAATCGCCTCCAACCCCTCCTGGTAGTGAGGTTGTTGAAATCCTTAAAAAAGCGATAAAGGCAGTTTCAAATGTCGATGCAAAACCAGTTGGATTTGGCGGGAATACGTGTGCCTCCTTTTTCAGAAAGGCAGGTTATGAAGCAGCTGTCTGGAGCACTGTGGATGGTACAGCTCATCAGCCAAATGAATACGCTGTCATAGATTACATGGTAAAGGATGCAAAGGTGTTTGCGTGTTTACCTTTCGTCTAATTATCTAATTTGGCTGTAATATTTAATCTCTATAATACAATTTTATTTTTATATAATTTATCTTAACATTGCATCCATTGCATCTTTAGCCTTTTGTCATTTCTACATCACATTCTGGTTGTATGCATATGCACCTGCATATGTACCTGCATTTATTTCTACACTTTTTTTTACCATGTCAAGAACAAATAACGTTTAAATATGGTAATAATAATAAGCATAATTGAAGAACGGAGGTGAGGTCGGGTGGTAGGTAGAAAGTTTAGGAAAGACAGAAAGGGTGCCATCGGTATAGAGACACTGATAGTCTTCATAGCGATGGTGCTGGTAGCAGCAGTGAGTGCAGCAGTTCTCATACAGACTGTCGGTTACCTCCAGCAGAAGGCAATGGCAACAGGTAGGGAGACTACAAAGGAAGTTTCAAGCGGTATTAAAGTTGACCAGGTTCTCGGTTATTATGATTCTACTCAGGGTGGTATATCCAAGATTGCTGTAGTCTGTGAACCCAACACTGGAGGTCAGCCAATTGACCTCAGCAAGGTTACTGTTACGATAAGCAACGGTGAAACAGCTGCAGTCCTGCACTACAGCAGCACGTACTTTGCCACACTTACCAACGGTGGAGACATATTTACATCTGCTGCATTCCCGACTACAAGCACGAACTTCGGTATAATTGTGCTGGAGGACTCTGATAAGTCTATCACTGCTACAACACCAACCATGAACTCTGGAGACAGGGTAGCTCTTGCTATAAACACAACCACAGTGTTTGGCGCTGCAATACCTGTTAACACCCACGTATATGGACAGGTCAAGCCTGAATTCGGCGCTCCAGGTATAATTGACTTCACAACCCCGCCAACGTACACAGTGAATGTTGTGACACTGCAGTAAAGCAAATAACTCTTTTCAAATTTTTTGAGTTTTTTTAAACTTTATTTATTTAAATTTTTGCAGGGGGTGACAGAGATGGGACTCAAGTTGTTCAGGAAGAAGAACGTGGACGACGAGGAAGAAATCGAGGAGGAAGAGCTTGAAGAGGAAGAGGAAGAATTTGAAGAAGATGAGGAGGAAGAACAGGAAACACCCTCAGGCAGCTCTGGAGGATCAGGAGACAGTGAAACAATTGAGAAAATCATGGAGAGACTTAATGAAATAGACAACAGGCTACCAAGGATCGATATATCAATAAGTAATTTAAAGAAAGAAATAGACTCGCTAAAACAGGATCTGCAGAAAATGGACGACTCCCTCAAGGACATGATGGCATTGTATGAGGTTGTATCTTCTCAGATAAACCCGTTCGTTGGCTCATCCAAGGTTACCGCCCTTAGCCTTCAGAGGCTTGACAACATGGAGAAAGAGCTCAGGGAACTTGAACAGCTTGTAAACGATGTCGTGGATGATCTGAGGATGCTGTTCAGAAAGACTGTGAATGTGAAGGATATAGTTAACCAGGTCCTCTACGAGGAGGTGGTACTGTGATCTCTGACAAGGCTGATAACAGGAACATAATATCTCTGGAAGATCTGAAGGAAGAGACGGACACTGCTGGAGAAGAGAAGGTTACAAAGGACGTTACAAAGAAGTCAGAGGAAGAAAAGAAATCTCCGTATCTTTCGGATGAGGAAATCAAGGAGTACCTTGAGAGATACAGAGGTAGAATACCTTCTGTAATACTGAGGGACATATACGAGATGCTGAAGGGCAGGAGGATAACTGAGAGACACATAGACAGGATAGTTGAAAAGGTAGAGGCCATGCTGAATGCTGATAACCAGCTTAGAAAAATTGATGATATATATAAAAAGCTTGAAAGCCTTGAGAAACTGCTCAGGAGTGATGTTTCCAAGGTTGTGAATGTTGAGGCTGTTAAGACTGAAACTCCTGAGCAGATGTCAGATGAAAAATCAGGGATGGCTGAAGAGAGCGTTGGAGTTGCAGGAGAGGGTGGTGTTGAGAGTGCTGAGAGAGAAAGCGTTGGGAGAGAAGTGGAGGTTGGAGAAAGTGCAAGGGGCGTTAGGGCTGAAATCGAGAGACCTGAGGAGAAATTTGCAGGTGTTGAAGAACCTCAAAAAATACCCGGAGGTGAGGTTATGCAGGGTGATGTTATGCATTCAGGTTTAGGTCGAGCTCAGACTCACGCTCATCCTGTTAGAGAAGCACAGGATGTGTATCGTGAACATCGCTATCACGAGCACAATTACCGTTACCCGGCGAGGAGAGATAGATGGGTGGAGAGTGCTTATGCTTATTACCACGAGGCATGCATTGAGGAACCAAGGCTGTCAAGAATACCTACCGATGCCAAGGGAATAATGCTGCTGCTCAAGTGGATAGAGTTTCTGATGGAGAGAGTTGGCTACGATGGGCTTGAGGATGTCCTGAACTACTATGTTGACATAAACTGGATCAGCGAGGACGTTCTTATGACTGTGCTCAGGTATGCCAGGGGAATCAAACTCTACCACGACAACTCTGACTGGAGGCCTGTAGGCTACATGAATGTTCAGGATCACCTGATGAGCCTTCTGTACATAGAGGCCCTCAGGACCGGCAGGTTTGACAGGAATCTGATTATGGAGGTGGAAAAAGACCTTTACAGGATGAAGAAGGAGGTAGCGGAGCTCCATGGGGTTTAGCGTAACTGCTGCATTTGCCCTGCTGATGATTGCATGTCTTGTAGCATTTGGAGCAGTGATGGCTGTGCTTGACACGAACCTCAAAGCGATAAATGCTGCAGAAAAACAGCAGACGAGACTGAAGCTTGAAAAGGCAAATACAGATTTTCAAATAGTATCTATAAATGCAACAAATACAACGATATCAACTTACGATTTGCAGGTGGTAATTTACAACGATGGCTCAACAACCCTGAAAACAGGGGATTTCTCTGTACTTGTTGACGGTGTGCTGGAGAACTTCACGTGCAATGTAAGCTACCTGTTCCCTCTAAAGAGTGCACTGATCTCCGTCACAAACTTGCCGGGGACTGTTGGATCTACTCACAGACTGGAGATAGTTTCGGGCAATGGGGTGGCAAAGTTTGCAGAGTACACCGTGAGCTAAATTTCAGCCAGTTCTCGGGCTAATGCACTCGTATTAGCGGAAGCTATCTTCACTGCCTCTGGAGGTGATGTGTATGGGCTTTGGAGAATGTGCGGCTCACATAATCCTGTTCATAGCAGTGGTCATAGTAGCTTCCTCTCTCTCAGTGATGATGGCAACTACAGTTCAGAAGATATCCATGGGTATCGAGCAGCAGGGGAACAGGGTTCAAAAGCTGCTCACGACAGACTTCGAAATAATAAACGATCCTGCCAATATTCCGACAAAAACGATCGGTACAAGCACAGCTTACGTGTTTTATGTAAAGAATACCGGGACTGATTCGTTTCCCCTGACGAATCACACTATAACTGTAATGATCGATGGCAGCCTGATTTCCCCCTCGAACGTCACGACAACTCCTGCTCTACTCAAACCCGGACAGACGGGGGAGGTTGATGTTATAACGACTCTATCTGCGGGAGATCATACCATAAGGATTGTCCTCTACAACGGCGTCTCTGCAAGTCTTGAGTTTACCGTGTAACTAAATGACTGCTGAGAGGTGGTGACAATGAGAGTGTTCTCTGTACAGATTCAGAACGATGAGTTTCACAAGAAGCTTGGTGGTGGATTGCCACCGGGGACAATTGCCCTGATAAAGGGAGACCACGGTAGCGGCAAGTCTGTGATATGTCAGAGGATGGTTTACGGGATGCTGAACAACGGAGTTGAAATCAGCTACGTTTCAACCCAGCTCACAACGACAGATTTCGTCAAGCAGATGCTATCTCTTGGCTATAACGTTGTTCACCACATAATAAAGAACAGGCTCGTATTCTTTCCCGTTTATCCGCTGATAAATGAGATAAAGGAAAGGAGCGATTACTCAAGGAGGCTGATCTCTGCAAAGGCAATTTTTGAAAAGGATGTAATATTTATAGATAGTTTCAGCTCACTTGTAAAGTTTGATATAGATGAGAGAGCTGCTGTTGATCTGATGGGTTTTTTCAAGAGAGTTGTTGCCACAGGCAAGGCCATAGTTCTTACCGCAGTTGAGGATGAACTTCCAAGACGTGTTCTGGAAGAAGTTGAATCCTGCTCATCTCTGTTAATAGAAACTGCTACGAAGAAAGTTGGTACCGATTTAAAGAATATCATGATGATTAAGAAGTATAATTTTGCAGTAAGTCAGTATTCCAAGCAGACAGCATTCAGAGTTGAGCCGAACATAGGGCTCGTTGTGGAGATTGCAGCTGTTGCGTGATAGCTGTTGCGATGCATGTGAAAAAGCAGGGAGGGGATGAAGTATGCAGGTCGTGAAGTCTGATAGACTTGAGGATGCGTTAAAGAGAAATCCTCATCTGAAGGAGTACCTCAGCAGGTTCAAGAAGAAAGAGGGCACTATCCCCAACTTCGTCCCCTCCCTGTCAAGAGATATGAAATCTCTGCCGAGACCAAATCTAATCTATCCTGTTGGAGATCCCATTTTCATCCACATATGGACGGACAGGGATGGTGACAAGCACTACATAGCGATAGAACCAAGGCTGGAGGAGAAGGACGAGGAAAAGTTCAACCTGATAATGGACAGAATGCTCGAATTCGCTCCCTACGAGAAGGTACCAAGCAATGATGAGGAAATGGAGAAGCTGATAGACAAGCTGTTTGACAAGGTAACAACGATAACAAAGAAGCCTCAGCCAGTGGTGAAGAAAAAAAAGTTCTCCTTTGGAACGAGCGTGGATAAGATACCGATAACGAGGGCCGAGGCAATAAAATTCAGGTACATGATAAAGAGAGAGGTCGTTGGAGTTGGGCCGTTAGAACCTCTTGTCAGAGATCCGTACATAGAGGATATTCACGTTATAGGGCCTCACAACACGCACATAGTTCACAAGATCTTCGAGATGATGCCAACGAACATCGACTTCAAGGACGATTTGTACATGGCAGAATACCTCAAGAACCTTGGAGAAAGGATGGGCAGGCCTGTTAGCGAGAGAACACCTATCGTTGACGGTTCTCTACCGGATGGAAGCAGAATTAACATAATTTACAGCACCGACGTCTCTCTTAAGGGCCCGTCTTTCACGATCCGTAAGTTCACAGCTGTTCCGATAAGCATAACCCAGTTAATAAACTGGGGAACTCTCTCAGCTGAAGTAGCCGCTTACCTCTGGCTCTGCTTGGAATACGGAATGAGCATATGGGTGAGCGGAGAGACTGCAAGCGGTAAGACAACAACTCTTAACGCAATGATTCCGTTCATAAAACCTCACTCCAAAATATATACGGCAGAGGACACTCCGGAAGTTCAGGTACCTCACCCTGTCTGGCAGCAGCTCAACACAAGAGAGAGGGGTGAAGTTGGCAAGGTCGATCTGTTCGATCTGCTAAAGGCAGCTCTGAGAAGCAGACCGGACTACATCATAGTCGGTGAGATTAGAGGTAAGGAAGGTTCAGTCGCTTTCCAGGCTATGCAAACAGGACACCCGGTTCTTGCTACCTTTCACGCCGGTAGCGTTAAGAAGCTAATTCAGAGACTTACCGGAGATCCTATTAACGTTCCGATAACTTTCGTTGACAACCTGAATGTCGCACTGATACAGCAGGCTGTTTACAGAAAGGGACAGTTCCTCAGGAGATGTCTCGTTGTTGAGGAGATAGAAGGATACTACGAGGATATTGGTGGTGTGGTTACAAGAACGGTTTTTGAGTGGGATTCTGTCACTGACAAGCACATTTTCAGAGGCCTCTACAACTCGTACATACTTGAAAACAAGATAGCCCAGACTGCTGGTTATGAGGATCCAAGGCAGATTTATGAAGAGATGATGCTCAGAGCGAGAATCCTTGAAAGAATGATCGAACTCAAGATTTTCGACTATTACGAGGTCGTGAAGGTGATCTGGAACTTCTACAAGAAGGGTATAGAGGGTTTACCGTTCAGGCTGTGAGTTTGGATTTGGGGTTGAGGTGATCTAAATGTTCGAGAGTTTGAGGCACTGCGGTGTTAAACCTGAAAACTATTTCAAGTTCATATTTGCTCCCCTTACAGGGGCAGCTCTTATCATTCTCTTACTCGTCATGCTCCTCTCAGCTCAGCTCTTCAAGTTACTTGGCCTTTTTGCCATACTGCTCTACTTTGTCCCTGTAATGCTCCTTCTGATCACAGTCCTCTATCCAAAGATAGTCGTTGGCAGAATGAGAAATCAGATAGACAACAACATTCACTTCTACATAACCCACATGGGAGCACTGTCAACCTCAGATATAGATAGAAAGGAAATGATGAAGATAATTGCCAACAGAAAGGAGTACAAGGCTCTTGCTGAGGAAACGAGAAAGATATACCTGCTTATGGAGAAGTGGAACAGAAACCTTTCACAGGCCTGCAGGTTCGTTGCAAGGAGAACACCGAGTAAGATATTCTCTGAGTTCCTTGACAGAATGGCTCACGAACTTGACAGCGGTGAGGACTTCAAGGAGTTCATAAAGAGGGAGCAGAAAACAGTTATGAACGCATTTGCTACAAACTATCAGGGCAAGCTTTACAGCATAGACATATTCAAGGAAGTTTACACTTCAATAATTATCTCCCTGTCTTTCTTTGCTGCTTTTGCAATAATAATGCCATTCCTGACTGGAATCAGTGTGACCTTCATGTTTGATATAATACTGGTAATTTTCATAATAGTCGAACTTGGAGTTCTCGTTTACCTCAAATCGGTTGCACCTGATGACCCGGTATGGCAGACTTCTGGAGAACTTACGGCAGTTGACTGGAAACTCTACAAGTACTTCTATGTGGCAATGGTTGCCTGTCTTGTGATATTTGCAGTCCTGCTGTTTGCAAACTACGTTTACAGGATAGTAAACATACCTGTGCCATTCATAGTTGCCCTGACAGTTACGCCTTTGCTAATTCCCGGATACATGTCCAGAAAGGAGGAAGCTGTGATCAGGAATAAGGACAAGAATGCTCCCTCCTTCATAATGAGCCTTGGCGCCTCAGCGTCTGCAAGAGGTGGAGACATTCTTGAATCTCTCAAGTTCCTAACCGCACACGACTTCGGATCACTTACAAAAGATGTCAGAAACCTGTACAAGAGACTGAAAACGAGAATAAACAAAAAGAGGGCATGGGAAAAGTTCAGCATAGAAACGGGGAGCAATCTGATTTACAGATTTACCGACATGTTCGTTGAGGCCATAGGGCTTGGTAGCGATCCCAAGGATGTCGCTGAAATAATAGCCGACAACTTTACAGTGATAAATACTCTGAGAGCAAGGAGGTCTCAAACAGCAAGCTCATTCATCGGTATAGCTTACGGAGTTATAATCGGTATAGCGTTCTCTCTCTACATATCGTTTGGAGTTGTCCAGTCAATGAATACCCTTTATTCCAAGCTCCACATCTCGAATTCCTTTGTTGGCGGAATACTGCATACTGTCCCAGCTTCAAATCTTGCAGTGCTTAATGCTGTTGTATTCTTTATACTGCTGATACACGCCATAATCTCTTCAATGGCGATAAAGGTGATGGACGGTGGGAGATTCATGAGTTCTCTCGTTCATCTTGTTGGTATGGTCTGGGTTGCGGCGATTGCCGGGTATGTATCGCACACAGTTATGTTGAACATGCTTGGCATTCACTTTTAATCTTTTCTAATTTTTTAAATTATTTATTCAGTTTAATCTTTGATTTCGGTTTTTGGTGTTGTTTTATTATTTTTCCATCTGGTAGGGAAACACTTTTATTTCATTCTCATCACAATAACTATGGTGATAAGACATGAACGTTCAGAGCCTTTTAACGATCGACCCTCACATACTGAGATCTCTGAATAAAAGTGTGCTCAGGAAAAAAGTCCTGATACATCTCGATAACGTTTATCCCAATGCCGATTACCTTGCAAACATAGCAAGGGCGATAGGTAGCGATCCTTCGAACGTTCTCGGCTGCCTGAGGGGTATGGGTAACAGGTATAACGGTAACAGCTCTCTGATAGAACTGGGACTTGTTGAAGTTGTTGAGAAGGACGGTTACAAGTATTACAGGATAACGGACCTTGGCAAAAAAGTAGTGAAGTACATGAAGGAGGTGTATGGCCTGTGATTCTTCTGAAATCTGAAAGGAGGCTTGAAGAGGCTCTGGACTTCATGTACGGTTACCTTGCTCTTAGAGCTTACTTTTTCACACTCAGAACACGTTTGAATGATGGTGCAGAATTTCCAAACAGCAGCTATGCTGAGGAGTGGAGGAAAACTTTCGAGGCAGTTGACAGGGAAGAACTGCTGAGAAATGCTTTCGAATTCATAAGCAGGGAGTGTGATGCATCGTGCATAGATTTATGCGACACGTTCGATAGATCCTCTTACTTTGCCCTGATACATCCGAACCACCCGAACATAACACTCGGTTTTGTTAAGGATGCAGATCTGTGGAATATATGGCTTGGAGAATCACCGTTCAGTATTGCGAGAGAAGTTATAGCTGAAGTTTTATGCTTGGGTCAGGATAGTCTGAAAGTCGTTGATTTTGGGTGTGGAAGCGTTTCTCCCGCCTATTACGGGAGTGTTATGGGTTCAAGAGGCGTGTATTCGGGAATAGACATCTCTCACTCTATGGTCAGGATAGCCGAGTCCAAGGTTAAGGCTGAAAGGCTTGACTGGGTTAGTGTCAGGAGGGAAAACGTAGAAACGAGGCTTATGGCCAGAAGGAAGTACGATGCTGTGATATGTTCATCTCTCCTGCAGTACACATCACTTCAACCTGTCCTCAGGAACGCTGGTGAGCTTGTAGATTACGATGGTTTGCTTGTAATTTTTTCAGAGCTGTTCAGGGATGTGGAGCCCGAGAAAGAGGGGATTATGAACCTGTATTACTCTTTGATTCCGGGTTTTAAGAGATTTCCAGCAGTTTCTGAAATTCTTGACATTCTGGATTCCATGGGCGTTAGTTACCGGTACAAGGCTGGCAGAAACGTTCTGCTCATCGAGTTTAATGGGAGATAACGCTGTTCCAGTTTATTACCTCTTTTACATTTGCCTTGACGTTGCGGAACTGATGACACTTAAATTCTAGAAATTCTAATTTTAAGTTTTTTTAAGTTTTTGGAATATAAATGTATATATAAATTATAAATAAAAATAAATCAGGAAGGTTTCTCCATCAGCTTTGTCTTCTTTAAAACCTTCCCGTCTCTGGCATGGGGTGTCCTTAAAACGGAATCACAGCTCTTTTCGAGCTCTCTTGCTTCGTCTGCAAGCCTGGCGGCATACCTCATCATTTCGTGTGCTGCTGCAACCATGGGTATGTACCTTTCAGCACTCTTTTCGACAAAGCAGGCTTTTGTTGTTATTGCTGCGACCTTTTCAGCTATGCTGTAAGCTGCGAAAGCTTTTGCGAGAGCATAGGGGTTGTTGAATTCACAGCTTTCCACAGCTTTCCACGCATCTATTACAAGTTTTGGCAGCTCTCCATTCTGAATTGCTCTGTCTATTGCGAGCTGAATAGCTCTTAAAGCCCCTGTTGCTGATAAAACCTTTATTACGTCTGAATTGTACAGGGCCATTTCTGAAGGGTCAAGAAATTCCCTTCTTGCACCGATCATGGAGTCTCCGGTTACTATTATGTACCCGAAACCCTCATTTTCGAGCTCTTCTATTATTTTCTTCGCGGGAGCATCACTCAGAACGATTACATTTTTTCCAGCGGATTTCAAAGTTTCTCTGAGTTTTTTCGGCCCGGGAAGTGTTGCGTTTGGGGAAGCGACTATTACTATATCCGGATTGAATTCGAGAACCTTTTCTGCAACCTCTTCAGCTTCAGTCTCTCCCATTTTTGATCCACTTGTTATGACTCTCACTTCGAGATCCTGTCTGTCAGCTCTTTCGTCGAGCAGGTACTCTGAAATTACCGCTGAACCTATAGCGCCAAGTTTGGCAAAGCAAACCCTGACCATGCGCTATGCTGGCATTCGTCATTTATAATCGTTTTCTTTTTCAATCTCT
>CAZUMR010000063.1:0-23335 GCA_964622075.1 uncultured archaeon
AATGGGTTAGGATTTATTATATACGACTTGGAAAACAGTTTCATAACAAACAACACGGCAAACAACAACTTAGAATATGGCGGTATGTACCTCAAATACTCAAACAATAACATCATAGAGAACTCCAAGATAGAAAACAACACATGTGGTAGCTATGCTGGGATATACTTAGAATCTTCAAACGGTAACACGATCAAAAGCAACAGAATAGAGAACAACACAAACTACGGAATCTACTTAAAATCTTCACAATCAAACCTAATCTACAACAACTACTTCAACAACACGAACAACACGTATTTCGCAGGTACAATCTACCAAAACACCTGGAACGTAACAAAGCGTGCAGGAAAGAACATAGTCGGAGGACCTTACATAGCAGGAAACTACTGGGCAACCCCCAACAACACGGGCTTCTCTCAAACCCACGTGGATGGCGATGGGGACGGGATATGTGATGCCTACAATTCTCTGAGCACGAACAACATCGACTATGGTTCTTTAATTAAACCTCTCGGAAACTACATAAAAAGCAGTGGAGAAATAATCTATCCCGGAGTTTACCACTTGCAAGTGGACTTTAGCAACTCTACATCTAATGTTTTCATAAGAATAGTTTCCAGCGATGTAGTACTTGATGGAAATGGACACACAATAGATGGTGTAGATAGCTCAGGTACTTACGGAATTTGCGCCTACAACACTGTTAGGCAGCTAACAAACATCACAATCAAAAACGTTAAGCTGACAGACTGGTGCTACGGCTTATACCTCAACAACACAACAAACTCGGCAATAACAAACACAACAGCCAACTCAAACTACGATGGCATATTTGTGAAAAATTCAAACAATGTGACAATAAAAAACAACACAGCAGAAGATAACTATGACTGTGGAATTTTTCCATATTATTCAAACAATGTAACAATAAATAGCAATATAGTGAGGGACTGTTATTATGGAATTGTCCCTTACTATTCAAACAATGTAATAGTTGCAGACAACACAGCAAATTACAACTATTACGGAATCTATGGATTTGTAAAAGGCCTCGTGATAGAAAACAACACAGCAAATTACAACGAACTGGGAGCTTATATAGAATACACAAACAACTCAATCATCAAAAACTGCACATTTAACAACAACTATAAATATGGTGGCGTCTACCTTTATCGTTCATACAACAATACGATAGAAAACTGCAGAATAGAGAACAACACTGGAAATAATTATGCAGGAATTTATCTTGACAGCTCAGACAGCAACACAATTAAATCCAACCTCATAATCAACAACTCTTATGGTATCTACTTAGAATACTCTCAGTCAAACCTAATCTACAACAACTACTTCAACAACACGAACAACACGTATTTCGCAGGTACAATCTACCAAAACACCTGGAATGTAACAAAGCGTGCAGGAAAGAACATAGTCGGAGGACCTTACATAGCAGGAAACTACTGGGCAACCCCCAACAACACGGGCTTCTCTCAAACCCACAACGACTCAAATGGAGATGGAATATGTGACTCTCCATTTAGTATTAATATAAATAACACTGATTACTTGCCTCTGTCTTTAAACTATGATCTCACTCCGCCATCTCTGAGTGTACGTGTCGTTTCGGATGTAGTACATGTGGGAGAATTCGATAGTATAACAATTAGAATTCTGGATAAGCATCCTAATGTGTTTACAGTGTACAGAAATGGAAACGAGATCTGGCATAATGTTTTTACAAACGGAACGGTAGTTACTTTACAAGTTGAAACATCCAAACCAGCAGTCTGGAATTATACTATTGTAGCTGTAGATAAACTAGGAAATATTAATAAGAAAACT
Organism: uncultured archaeon; assembly: GCA_964622075.1. GTDB lineage: Archaea > Halobacteriota > Archaeoglobi > Archaeoglobales > Archaeoglobaceae > WAPX01. Next base: position 1,852 of record CAZUMR010000063.1, read on the forward strand.
GTTAATATAAAGGTTATTGAAAAACAAACTTCGAAACCTAAAACAGTGACGCCTGCTGGGGGAGGAAATGGTGGAGGCTTTGAGACATACCAATCACCATCTCTTTCGTCGGTTACAATATCTGTTCCAAGCGAAACCAAAGCCGGTTCTGAATGTAAAGTGAGCATAGCTCTGGCTACAAATGGGTATGAGCTGCAGCATGCAGTCATAACGGCCGATGTGCCTAACGGGTGGAAAGCATCTTCGGCTGTTATAAATACAAGGAGTACACAGGCTATAGCTGAAATAACAATTAAAGTACCGGCTGATGAAGCTTCTGGGGTGTACCATGTACCATTAACCATTAGGCTTCCTTTTGGTACTTACTCCAGAGATGTGAAAATTCATGTAATTCATGAAAACACTCAGACATCTAAACCAGCGGTAGGGTCATCTAAAATCACTAATACTGAGCAGGTTAGACATGTAGCAAAAGTCGGGGAGAAAACACAGAAAACCTCAAAAAACAAGGTGGAGGTTGGCAAACATAGTAGTTCAGGTAAAACTGCAAGAACGCCGGGGTTTGGTATAGTTATCTCAGTCTTGGTAATCCTGGTGGCACTGTTATACAGGAGGTGGTAGATTCAATTTAGCTGGTGCAGCCCCCGACAAAACTCATAAAGCGTTACGAAATTCTGAAACTCCATGAAAAACTTATTTAAAACTCTCTTACACTAACTCTCTTCAGCATGGCAACTGAATCAGAAGAGTTTGTCCTGAGCTCGGACGTTGACGAGCTTGTAGGAGGACTTGACTTCAGGACAACGGCTGAAATCAAAGTACCTGAAAGGCTCATTGATCAGGTAATCGGGCAGGATCACGCTGTTGAGGCAATAAAGAAAGCTGCTGTCCAGAAAAGGCACGTGATGCTGATAGGTTCTCCGGGAACAGGAAAGTCGATGCTCGCAAAGGCAATGGCCGAGCTTTTGCCCAAGGAAGATCTGGAAGACATACTCGTGTATCCGAATCCTGATGATCCCAATCAGCCAAAAATAAGGACTGTACCGGCTGGAAAGGGTAAGGAGATAGTTGAGGCTTACAAGCAGGAGGCGATGAAGAAAGCTCAGGCAAGAAACTTCTTCCTGATGATGCTTCTGATGTTCATAATCCTCTACTCAGCCCTTGAAGGACAGATGATCTGGGGAATCATAGCAGCGGCCATGCTCTTCCTTGTAGCGAGATACATGATGCCCAAGGAGGAGAGAAACGTTCCAAAGCTCCTCGTCAACAATGCAGATAAGGAGACTGCTCCATTTGAAGATGCTACCGGTGCTCACGCTGGCGCACTGTTTGGTGATGTCAGACACGACCCCTTCCAGAGTGGTGGTCTCGAAACACCTGCTCACGAGAGAGTTGAAGCTGGAGCAATTCACAGAGCTCACAAGGGTGTGCTGTACATTGATGAGATAAACACGCTTACAATCGAATCCCAGCAAAAGCTACTGACTGCATTGCAGGAAAAGAAGTTCCCGATAACTGGCCAGTCTGAACGTTCAAGTGGTGCTATGGTTAGGACAGAGCCGGTTCCGTGCGACTTCATACTCGTGGCAGCCGGAAACCTTGACGCTCTGATGGGCATGCACCCTGCTCTGAGGAGCAGGATAGAGGGTTACGGTTACGAGATATACATGAACGATACAATGCCTGACACTCCGGAAAACAGGAGAAAGCTCGTCAGATTTGTAGCTCAGGAGGTAGTCAGGGATGGTAAAATCCCCCACTTTGACAGGGTTGCTGTGGCTGAAATAATAAAGGAAGCGAAAAGGAGAGCGGGAAGGAGAAAGAGACTGACCCTGAGACTTAGAGAGCTTGGAGGTCTTGTCAGAACCGCTGGAGATATAGCGAGAAGTGAAGGATCTGACATCGTTACTCAGAAGCACGTCATTGCAGCTAAAAAAGTGTCAAAGACGATAGAAGAGCAGATAGCTGATAGATACATCGAGAGGAGAAGAGACTACAGGCTCTTCATGACTGAGGGAGAGGTTGTGGGTAGAGTAAACGGACTTGCAGTTATAGGCGAATCAGCCGGAATAGTTCTGCCAATAATAGCTGAAGTAACTCCGGCAATGAGCAAGTCTGAGGGCAAGGTAATAGCCACGGGCAGACTTCAGGAAATTGCGATGGAGGCCGTTATGAACGTTTCGGCGATAATAAAGAAGTTCACGGGCAAGGATATATCGAGTAGAGATGTGCACATACAGTTTGTGGGAACTTACGAGGGAGTTGAAGGAGACTCTGCAAGCATAAGCATAGCAACTGCAGTAATATCTGCCATAGAGGGAATACCCGTTGACCAGAGTGTTGCCATGACCGGAAGTCTGTCTGTCAAGGGAGAAGTACTGCCTGTTGGAGGAGTGACACAGAAAATAGAGGCTGCAATTCAGGCAGGGTTGAGGAAGGTCATAATTCCAAAAGATAACGTTGACGATGTAATGCTGGATGCGGAGCATGAGGGGAAGATCGAGATAATTCCAGTCTCAACGATAGACGAGGTTCTTGAGCACGCTCTCGTCGAAGTTGGAAACGGAAAGAAAGAAAAGCTCATAGGCAAGCTCAGACAGATAGCGTGCACGATCTGTTAAATATTTTGTATATTTTGTAAATTTGTTTATTTATTGCATTATATGTATCTGATCAGCATTCTACTTTTTAAAGGAAATGCTCAGTCCTTCTTTTTCCAGAATCTCAATTATTCTGTTTTTCAGGGGTTTTACATCTCCTTTCTTTGCACAGATCGGTATTACTTCTGCTCCAAGCTTTCTTTTTGCAAATTCCACTTCCCTTTTCAGCTCACTTCTGTCGAGTTTGTCAGCTTTATTTGCAGCTACAACGACGTTTTTACAGACTTCCTGCAGGAATTCGCACATTTCAACGTCTATCGGCTTCTCTCCTCTGTTTTCCCATCTTTCGACTATCTCCCTGAAAGCTGACAGGTCTATTACTTGCACTGCCAGAGCTATTTTGCTGGACTTCTCTTCTATGTAGTGGACTATGAAATCTCTTACCTTCTCGCTGAATTCCCAGCTTACACCTTTCATGTAACCGTATCCCGGCAGATCAACTGCAAGGACATCTCCAGCCCTGAAAAAGTTCGGTTTTATCGTTGTTCCCGGCCTCTTACCCTTTCTGACTTTCAATCCAAAAAGTGCAGAAAAAAGAGTTGATTTGCCAACGTTCGATCTACCCGCAAAAACAAGCAACCTTTCTGTCATTTTGCTATCTCTGCTAAAAGCTCAACTGCTTAACTGATCGCTGGTTTGGTTTGACTGATTATTTGGGCCAGAGCCCGTAGTATGCATTCAGTATCAGCACGAGGAAGCCCATCACGAATCCGAATATCACTATGCTCTTAGGGCTTATCTGTATCTGTGTTCTCTCCTCATCAAAGTACCTCATTATACCTGCAGAGGACATCAGGGGTGGGGCTTCTCTCTTCTTTGGCATATCAGGGATTCTCTCCTGAAGTTTTATAACCTTTGCCCCTCAGTGATGCTGGTGCAGAGTAAAAACCGAAAACTGTTTATCCTTTTGTAATCATAGTGCAAATCATGAAAATAGGGGACGTAATGGTTAGAGATGTCGTGTCTGTTGACTACAAGACACCCGTTATCGAAGCGTGCAAAATAATGGGTGAAAAAAAGATAGGCTGCGTTCTCGTTACGAAGGACGGTAAACCTTACGGTATCTTTACCGAGAGAGACCTGCTTTCGAAAGTTCTGCTTGAGGGAGATTTGAATGAAGAGATCGGCAAGTACTGTTCTGCTCCGCTTATCGTCGTGACTCCCGATTACGACATCGTCGAATCTGCAAGGATTATGGCGGACATGAAAATAAAGAGACTCATAGTTCTCAACGAGGAGACAGAGGAAGTTGAGGGAATATTCACAGCAGCAGACCTCGCAAGAGTGATAGCCGAGTACGGGGTAAAAGAACTTGAATCCGAGTGAGGTGATAGCAATGGAAGAGCTGAAGTGCGGTATATGCGGTAAAGAACTCAGAGCGAAGGATGAAGGGAAGACATGGAGAAGGTGCTCCATCTGCAAGAAGCCAACGTGCTTCGAACACCTCCACTACATGGGTGTGTGGAGGAGGGGGATGTACAGGAATTACGTCGAGGTTGTACCTGTTTGCGAAAAGTGCATGCCCAAGAAGAGAAGAAAACCTGTTGAATAATCTTTTATGATTTTTTCTGAGGATAGAATTTTTATTATTGTTTGCAGTAAGGCCACAACTGCTCCGTTTAACCTAAACGACATGCCGGGCAGTGCCGGTAGAATGGATCTTGTCTGCAGATTTATAGCCCAGTCTATCTTTATATCTCATGGTGTAAGAAAAAATTCGGCCGCCATTGCAATCCTTAAGGGTGAACCCGACCCTCCGAAGGCTATTCTTGTTAGAGGTAGTGAGGTAAGGTACATGGCTCCGGATGAGAGAAACGTTGGTGGGCTCATCAGAAAAGCTCTATCCTTGAAAGTGGATGAGAAATGGTTAAGAAGCACCCCCGGAATTTACGTTGCAAGGAAAGGACTTGAGAACGTTTTATCCGAGCTGAAAAGTGCTGGATACAGTATATACTATCTCAGGGAAGATGGGGAGGACATCAGAGCTCTGAACTTTACAGGTAAGCTGGCGTTTGTTCTTGGTGACCATATTGGGTTGAGTGAGGAGGATGAGAGAATACTTGAAAAATTCTCAAGTGGTACGGTCTCTCTATCTCCTCTGAGCCTTCAGGCAGACCAGTGTGTCGTCATCGTACATTACGAGCTCGACAGGCGTGATTGTAGAGCTTGATTGAAGAAATAAAAGTTGTAGCTTAAAGAACCGAAAGCTGAAGGCTAAAACCAAGGCTAAAACTGAAAACGCTTTTAAAACCTTCAGGAAAACAAAATTCTGTGAACTTTGATGAGATAGCGAAGATTTACTCCAGCGCTGGAATTGTGCAGAAAAACGCTGGACTGAAGTTACTCCAGTTGCTTGACATTGGGCGAGAAGATGACGTTCTTGATGCGGGATGTGGTAATGGTGTAATAACTGCTGTAATACGAAAACTAACTGATGGGAGAGTTGTGGGCGTTGATAGCTCTGAGAAGATGATTGAAGAAGCTAAAAAGAGTGTAAAGGGTGTGGAGTTCTACGTTATGAGAGTTGAGGATATGGAATTCAGAAACGAGTTCGATGTTATTTTCTCAAACTCTTCCTTCCAGTGGTTTGACGCTGACAGGGCTATTGAAAAGTTTAAGGAGAGCCTGAGAGATGGTGGTAGAGTTGGAATTCAGGCACCTGCAAGAAAGGATTACTCCCCCACATTCATAAAGGCTCTTGAAGCGGTAAAGAACTCGGAAATTGGAGAAATATTCAGGAGCTTCAGGAGTCCGTGGTTTTTCCTTGACACTGAGGAAGAATACACAAGACTGTTCGAAAAACACGGATTTGAAGTCAGTTACTGTAAAATTGAGAAAATTCGAACTGTCCACACACCTGAAGAGTTGTTCAAAATTTTCCGTTCTGGGGCGGTGGCAGCATATCTGAACCCGGATTTTTACGGGAGAAGAGAGGAAGTTGACAGCTCATACAGGCGTAGATTTCTTGAAATAGTCAGGAGGGAGTTTGAGAGAATGGCCGTAAACGGCAGGGTTGAGCTCGTTTTTCACAGGGTTTTTCTGATAGCTCGGTTGTGTTAGTTCCCTTTTTAGACTCCTCTTTTTCTATTTTGCACTTTAATGACTATTTCTCATGGATTCTGAATTCTGGTGGAGGGTGTGATGAGAGTTAGAGCTGGCGAGAGAGGTAATCTTTAAATTATTTCAAACCGCAATTTCAAACTTCAATCAGAAAGCATTGTAGAGCTTCTCTTTTCTCAGATATTCACCCCTATCCGTGAGGTTTTCGATGGCAACCCTTTCACCTTTTTTCCCAATCTCCTCTGCATCAAATCTTGCCCTTCCAATTCCTATTATATCTCCGAACTCGTTACACACGAAAACCACGTCGTTCTCTCTCACATCACCGCTTGCCCTCTTTACAGATGAAGAGAAGATATCTCTTCCATATAAAAATAGCATTTCAGCTTTGCTGTCAACGTAAACTCTCTTTTTTTCTTTTTTTGCAAGGAAAAATGAACCTTCAAGGGTAAACCTGAACCTCTTTCCAGCCTCTCCAACTTTTATTCCTGCATGCAGTCTCTCTTCAGGTACTTTTGCACGTATCTGATCCAGAATCTTACAGAGATCACCGGATATCATGAACACCTCATTACCTCTAAGCCTGAGCTCGTTTAATCTGTTTTCAAATCCAAAAAATCTTGCAGCATTTTCGATTACTTTTTTCTTCTTTTTTCTGCTGTCAATGCTCTCAAACATTGTCTTACAGCTCCATACTACAGCTCCATACTTCTTATTCTTTCCCTCATCGCTCTGACAACTTCGCTCATATCGTCGCCTATTCTGAAATCTTCAACTGCATTTATTATGACTTCCTTCCCCTCAAAGTCTTCTCTGAACTCATCTTCACTGAAAATGACCTCTCCATTCTCCGACAGCTCGTAACCCTCCATGTGCTCTTCGAGTCCAACAATTCTGTACTTCTTCCTGAGGAAAAACGGAGTCGTGGTATCGAAAAACTTCAGCCTTGCTCTGCTTTCTCCCGCTATTAACGATGTGTTTTCAGTTAAAGCGTTTATGTTTATGCCTATCTCTCCCCTCTCAAGCTCAGGACTGCACCCGCCAACTCTGCTCACGTATGTATCCGCAATTACCTCCACCGGGTAGAGGTACAAATCCCCCACCTCCAGACCTCGGGACTCTGAAAGCTTTATGAAGATTTTTTAGAATATATTCTTTTTGGGTGAAATAGCTAAAACGCTAACAGCTGTTTAGTGAAGAAATATTAGTAACGAAAAATTATTAAAAATTGGTTGAAAATTTTATCATTATCAAGACGACCATAGATGAGTAAAACTGGATCACCACACGCTGAAAATGAGAAGGCTGAAAAACCCGGATACATGCAGGCAGATTATGGAAAAAACTTCGTGGAAAGGAGCGTGGAAGGGAATTAGCTTTGGACTGGCTTCGGGAGTTATCACAACTCTTGGAATGATGGTTGGAATAGATGCCACAACAAATTCCCGGCTTGCAGTTCTCGCTTCAATTCTTGCGATTGCCATAGCCGACTCGTTTTCAGATTCGGTGGGAATTCACATATCTGAGGAGAGTGAGGGAAAAAGTCCAAAAGAGGTCTGGACTGCCACAATCTTCACGCTTGTGTCCAAGTTCACATTTGCCATGAGCTTTACTGTGCCTGTACTGCTGCTTGATTTGAGTAGGGCGATAATTGCAAGCGTTGTATGGGGCTTTGCACTGATTGCTGGATTCAGTTACTTTAACGCCAGACAGAACGATAGAAATCCTGCAAAGGAGGTTGCGAAAAACACGGGGATAGCCATGGCTGTGATTACAGTGACATACATTGCGGGAAAGTTGCTTGCGAGGCTTTACTGATGAACTGAATTGAAGGCCTTACTTAATGAGCAAACACCGTTGCAGGAACATTCTACCTGAATTGTTGTGTGGTTTATCCCCTTCCTTCTGAGCAGCTCTTCTACACTTTCTCTTACCGAATCCGCTTCTCTCAATCTGAGCTCGCAGTCGAGCCTGATGTGACACTCAAAGTGTGTGCTGAACTCATCAAGCTGCCAGATGTGCATGTGATGGACATCTTTAACTCCCGGAATTTTCTCAATTTCCTTTTTGATTTCTTCAAGCTTCACATCTTTTGGTGGTAACTGCATCAGTATCTCTACGCTCTTTTTCGCAATCTTTATACTGTGTATCAGCATGTGTCCGGCTATAACTCCTGCAACAGCTACATCGATCCAGTAAACTCCGAAAGATGCAAAAAGCCCGGCTGCAGCTATGGCTGATGAGAACAGGCAGTCTATCAGGAGATGCAGTCTGACAGCCCTTGCGTTAAGACTGAAATCGTTTTTTAATACTGTATAGCCTGCAAAATTTACGGGAATTGCGAATAGTGCGGCGTAAATCATGTAACTTCCAGCTATTCTGGCAACTTTCAGGTGTCTGAAAATCGTTACAGCTGCAAACGCGACGATTATGGAATTCAGCAGTGCAGTAAGGGTTTCTGCCCTCGTATATCTGTAGCTGCCTCTTTTTGGCTCGATTGTTGATACCATTGATGCAAGTGTTGCTATTACTATGCAAACACAGTCGCAAAGGTTGTGGATAGCTTCAGCAAAAAGAGCTGAGCTGCCTGAAATCGTGTAGCAGTGATACATTACTGCAGCTATAGCTCCGTTGAAGAGGGCTACAAGTCCAAATCTGTAAATTCTTTGCTTTGTTAAATTTAAAACTTTGATATAATTCTGACACTTCACAGAATTCAAAATATCACCTTCTGGCTGGCTGTTTGTGAACTGCTCTCATATTTAATTCCCGCTGTTATCTGCTGCCAATGAATTAACGTAATGAATTAATGAACAATGAATTAACGAAGTTAGAACGATTTTGTATAGAACAATTTTGTAAAAAATAAAAAATATCAGTACTCTGGAGGCTTCGTTCCTATCACTACTTTCTTGCCAGTTTCCTCTTCTATATCCTTTGCAAGCTTTTCGAGGTCTATTCTGCAGTATCCTGCCTTTACAGCCTTTACTATACACGAAGCAACGAACACAACGTCATAATCTACCTCTATTTGCTTTAACACGAGGTCGAGGTTGTTCAGCTTGGGTATAACAAGACCCGGACAGCCACCACAGCTTGTCCATGCAACTATTTGCACCTCATCAAACTCTCCGAACTTTCCTGCCTTATCTGCCAGAGCTTTGAAGCATCTTGCACAGCCCTTGCATATTGTGTCTCTTATTTTCTCACAGCAAACGACAACTGCTTTGACCATGTTTTTTCTTAGCTTATTTTTTATTTAACCTTTTTCCCGGTTTAAAGATTAAACTAAAAACGAATGAAATCAGAAAAGTATATATATTCTACCACAGTAGCTGCAGGTATGCCAGAACCAATCCTCATAGCAGTAATAGCATTCCTGACAGCGTTCATCTTTGGACTTGGTGGACTGGGATCAGCTGTTGCTTTAATTCCAATACTCGTCTTTATCGGCGTACCTTTTCCAATTGCAAGGTCAACCGGGCTGTTTACGAACTTCATATCAACTGCCTCTATAACTGCACATAACATAAGGTACGGCAAACTCAATTACAGGATAGCTGTGCCCCTGATAATAACCTTGACACTTTTTGCTCCGGTGGGGGCTTACGTCTCTTTCACAATTCCGGAAAAAGTTGTGGGAATAGCATTCACAGCCTTCCTGTTCTTTGCCGGCACAATGGTTTTCGTGCCAAAAAAGAGGGAGGTTTACAGGAAAGATTGCCCGGTATGGGTTCCCGCCTTAATCGGTGCAGTTTCCGGTTTTATAGCTGGAATGCTTGGAATCGGTGGAGGTGGGCTTATATCCCCAATGCTCATCCTGTACGGAATAGATCCCAAAGTTGTTACTTCCGTCGTTGCTTTGAGCGTTGCATTTGGATCATTTTCAAGCTTTCTGACGTACTGGAAGCTTGGAGGAGTTGACTGGACGATAGTTCTCTCTGCAGCCATTCCAGCTGTGTTTGCAGGGTACCTTGCGGGCTATGTAACTCACCGCTTCCTCAAACCCCAGCACGTGAAGAAAATACTGGGAATCATATTCTATATACTTGCAATAAAGTTTGCCATGAAGTTTATTTGATTGCAGAAGGGGAGGGGAAGAAAATAGCGGAAAAGGAAGTATGGAAGTGTGGAGACGAATGAGTAAACTCCAAATACTGTTTGCCAAGAGTGCGTGGCGATGAACAGGAACGGTGTAACGGAAGAAGGTATGGATGAGGGAATGGTCGTAACTCCGTGGGAAGTTGGTGGAGTAATCGATTACGGCAGGTTGCTGAGAGAATTCGGTATATCTCCTTTCAGTGAAATAATTGGAGAGATTGAAAATCCCATGCACCTTATGAGGAGGGGTATAATTTTTGGTCACAGGGATTACTTCAGGATAGTCAGGGCGATGAAAGAAAACAGAAACTGGGCTGTAATGTCCGGTTTCATGCCCTCAGGGTTGCCCCATTTCGGTCACAAGATGACGATGGATGAGATTGTCTGGCATCAGAAGTCGGGAGGTTTCGCTCACGTAGCCATAGCGGACATGGAAGCTCACGCCGTTAGAGGCCTGAGCTGGGAGAAGGTGAGGGAAATAGGAGAAATGTACCTGAAGAGCATAGCTGCCCTCGGTCTGAAAGAGGATAGAGCCATCCTTTACTTCCAGTCAGCCTTTTCTGCAGTTAAGGATCTGGCATTTGAACTTTCGGCTGAAGTAAACTGGAGTGAGCTCAGGGCTATTTACGGATTTACTCCGGAAACAGCACTTGCAAAGATGTTTGTAACGTCAGTTCAGGCAGCTGATATACTTCATCCTCAGCTAAAGGACTTTGGAGGCCCCAAACCCGTCGTAGTTCCGGTTGGAGCAGATCAGGATCCACACATAAGACTGACAAGAGATCTGTCCGCAAGAGTAAGTATATTCGCTTTCGAGAGGATAGACGGTGGAGTTAGAATAAGGAGCAGGAAGGGTAGCGAATACCTGAGAAAACTTGAAAAAGAGCTGGATTTCGATTTTAAGAGTTACGCTGAGCATCTGGACGTTTTTGGAGATTATGATCTTGTGGTTGAGTTTGTGAGAGATAGAGAAGTTGAGATGGGTGGTTTTGCCTTCATTCCTCCCTCCTCAACGTACCACAAATTCATAACGGGATTGACTGGGGGGAAGATGTCAAGCAGCAGGCCTGAGAGCTACATATCTCTTTTCGATGAACCTGATGTTGCAGCAAAAAAGGTCAGAAAGGCTATAACCGGTGGGAGAGGCAGTGCTGAGGAGCAGAGAAGGCTTGGTGGGGAGCCTGAGAAGTGTGCCGTTTTCGAGCTGTTTGCAATACACCTGATAGAGGATGATGAAGAACTTGAGGAAATCAGGAGGAAGTGCAGGGGTGGAGAACTTCTTTGCGGAGAATGCAAAAAGAGAGCATCTCAGATGGTTGAGGAATTCCTGAAGGATTTCAGGGAGAAAATTGAGTCAGTAGATCTCAGGGATTACGAGGTTGTGTGGAGAAATCCTGCATAACCTTTTTCAGCACTTCCTCGCTTTTTAGGCCTTTTAATTCATTTAGCCTGTCAGCCAGATCGAGAGTCTTTACAATAATTCCCATATTTTTGAAGTGACTCTTCGCTCCTTCTCCAACCTTGCTGAGAACTATACAGTCAACTCCAGCGTGCTTCAGCATTTCTGCAATAAGGTAACCCTTCCTCCTCTCCGCCTTGCTGTGCTCGTTTACTATCTTGACCCTGCTACCCTTTCTGAGGTCGAATATCTCGAAGTACGGGGCGTTGAGGTCTCCTGTGTAATTTCCATCCTCATCAACAGGTACTGCAACCTTTCTAACACTCCTGCTAACTCTGACAACAGGTATGACACTCCTTATTTCCGGCATCTCCTTTTTTATGTCCTCTATTCTTCTGATTATTGCATCTATTTCCTCTGCACTCGTTCCGGGACTAACGGTGAAGTGTACTTCCACTATCTTGTTTCTCCACGTTCCTCTAACTCCAACGAAATCGACCTTTTCTATACCCCTTATCCCCTCCACGTAGCTCGTTATTTTGAACGCAGTCTCAGCATCCACTCTATCCATAAGCACATCAACTGCATTCTTCAGGATTTCTCCTCCTATCTGCATGATAAGCACGGCTATTGCCATTGCCACCACTGCATCAGCCCACCAGTAGCCGAAGTAAACGAGAATGAATCCCAGAACGACTGCAAGGCTTGCAATGACGTCCGTCCTTGAATGCTTGCCTTCTGCAATAAGAGAGCTCGACTTCGTCTTCATTCCCACGTGTATCTTGTATCTTGCAAGAGCTTCGTTGACTATGGCTGAGAAAAGGGCGGCTGCAAGGGCGTAAGTTTCGAATTCTGGAGACTTTCGCAGTATCAGCTCATTTACAGCATCGTATATTATCAGCAGTGCTGTGACTATAATTACAAGCCCCACTCCAAGTTCAGCAAGACTCTCAGCTTTAAAGTGTCCGTAAGGGTGCTCCTTATCTGGAGGCCTGTCTGCCACCTTTATTCCTATCCACACGAGAGCAGAGCTGAGTATGTCTATCATGGAATGCATGGCATCTGCTATCAAAGCTGTGCTGTTGGCAGCAATTCCGGCGATACCCTTTACAACTGTGAGAATGATGTTGGCAAGAACAGAGATTTTACCTGCCTTTATTGCCTCTTCCACACCTTCCATGCTACGATTTGTTTGAATTATTATTTAAGTGTTATCAGTTTTAGGGCTGCCCAAAGTCGTTTTTACCATCCCAAACCCCATATCGGTCATTTTTCCAAATCCGGTTGTGTAACCAATTTTAAGCAGCTCTTCACTTCCCTCAGCGTTGAAGACCATCAAATACGCTCTCATAAATCCGCTTTCAAGTCTTATTCTGACAGGTTTTAACTTTAAAATTCGGGTCTTGAATCTGACATCGCCCACACTTCCTTTCAGTATTCTGAGCCTTCTCTTCAACTCTTCAAACAGTTCCCGGGTGAATTTTTCTTCGAATTCCCAGAGTTCCATTTTCCTGTAATTTGTTTCTGCATTTATTGGCGAGAGTGTTACAAACTTCTCTCTGCCTGAAATTCGACTTTCCTTTATTATCTCTATTCCCGAGACTTCGAGAGTTACGTTCTTTATTCTTATGCTCTCTTTTTCTACGAGTCCGTCTATGAGGGACTTGCAGACCTCTGGATTTTCAGAGGAGAAGAAAAAATGGAGCTGGTTTGTCTGCAACTTCATTCCCTCTCTTGTTATCTCGAACATTCGGTTTTTGACGAGCAGCCTGCTGAATGTATAGAGTTCTGCAGAGGGGTTTGAAAAAATTCCGGGGTTTGAAGCGTTTATTGCCCTTCTGATCTCCCTTGACAGGTCTTGGCAGTGATTGAAGTCCACAACGTCTCCCTTTCTGGCTAACAGAGAAACTTTAATTCGCACATATACACCTTTAATTGGAGATATATAACCCTTCCGAATTTGTGTTTTGTTTGAGTTAGGCGAGTAACTTTAAAACGAAGAGTTGGTGAGTTGTGTTTATGGTTGTAACTTTACATCCGATAAAATTTGAGTATCCTGTTCTTCCCGGATTTGGTCTGGACAATCTTGTAAACTATGTCTCTAAGTTCGTAACAGAAGGAGATATTGTAGTGTTTTCAAGCAAGCTCATATCGTATTGTGAAAATAGGCTTGTTAAACTTTCAGAAGTTGAACCCAGTAAGGATGCTGTGGAAATTGGAAGAAAGTACTGTATGGATGAGAAAATAGCGGAAGTTGTGCTGAGAGAAGCTGATAAAATTCTTGGAGGGTTTACAGGATTTCTCTTAACTTTGAAATTTGGAATTCTTTGCCCCAATGCCGGGGTTGATACTTCCAACGTTCCTGAAGGCTTTGCCGTCCTTTATCCGAAGGATCCGGTAAAATCTGCTAAAATTTTGAAAAATAAGCTTAAAGAAATTGTGGGGGATGTGGGTGTTGTAATAACAGACAGCCGCATTCTACCGCTCAGGAGAGGTGTCTCTGGTGTGGCTTTGGCTGCGTGTGGATTTGATGCAGTTGTTGACTGTAGAGGTAGAATTGATATATTCGGTAAAAATCTAAAATCCACATTTAGAAATTTAGCAGATATGATTTCTTCAGCTTCCCAGCTTTTGATGGGCGAGGCAGATGAACTCACTCCAGCTGTTATTGTTAGGGGAATAAAAGTTAATTTTACAGACGATTGCCCGAGACTTTCAGTAGATCCAGCAGAGTGCCTTTATAGAGAGCTATTCTGCCATCTTAACCTTTGATTCTTTGTTTTTCTTACGCTTTTTAAGGCTTTCTCCCTTTTCTCCGCTGGGTTTAAGCCCAGACTCTCTTATCAGGTCCTTTATTTCGTTTAGCCAGTTTTCAGGATCCTGAAAAATGCATATCTTTCCAGGGTAGATTCTATAAAGTCTTCTGTACTTTTCTGGTGTTACATTCCCCATTACAACGTTTGCTCCACACCTAAAAATAATCTTATTCTCGCCTAACACTGTTCTCAGGGCTGTTGTGGCTGGTATATGCGCGTTCTTTGTTAGAATTCTTGAGAGTGCGATCACTCTTAAAGTCAATTTGGCATCCCCGGGTGGAAAGTTTTCAAGAGGCGTTCCTGAACATGGTATGAATGGTCCAATTCCGAGCATGTCAAAGTCCCACTCTGCGAAGATCTGAATGTCTTTTACCAGATCATCAATACTTTGCCACGGTAGCCCAACGATATTTCCTGAGCCAACTTCGTATCCCAGATTCATCAGTATTTTCAGGCATTCAAATCTTTTTTCAAGTTTTCTACCAGTGAGTTTGTAAAATAAATTGGGATTTGAAGTTTCGTGTTTTAGCAGGTATCTATCTGCTCCAGCTACTTTAAATTCTCTATACAGTTTGAAATTTTTTTCACCAATTGAAAGAACAACTGCAAGTTTTGTTGTTTCTTTGATCTCTTTAATTATATCTATTATTTTTTTGTCATAAATATTGTTCTCTCCAGATTGAAGAACGACTGTTCCGTATCCAAGGTCTTCGGCGTATTGGGCACACCTTACTATTTCTCTACCATTCATAGCGTATCTCTTTATTTTTGCTTCTCTTCTTATTCCACAGTACATGCAGTTATTTTTGCAAATATTTGAGAATTCAATAATTGCCCTTAGATAAACTTTTTTTCCGATATATCTTTTTCTGATTTTATCTGCTTCTCTAAACAGTTCTTCGTCATTCCCGCCCAGTAGGTAATATTTTATTTCTTCTGGATGCATGCTTCTTATTCGGATTTTTCGGTATATAATTCTAAATAATCATACTATTACTAATTTTAGTAGCAAAAATTATAAATTCTTGACTGCTTAGTGTTAATCAATTGTTTAGAACCCAAACGGAGGTGATCGAGCTGGTTGAGAAAATTAGAACTTTTCCACCGGGTAAATTCAAACTCCCAAAGTTAAAAACGTACAGAAAAGGCGAGATAGCTGGTATAGTTCGTGTTTCAGACAGGTGTGTTGGCTGCGATACCTGCAGAACCCAGTGCCCTACCGGTGCCATGAAAGGTGAGATTGGTGTGAGACACGAGATCGATTATGACATGTGTATAAACTGTGGACAGTGTCTTATAAACTGTCCATTCGGTGCGATAGAGCAGATGAGTTTTCTTGATGAAGTTATGAAAAAGTTAGACGAAGGCTGGACTGTTGTTGCAATAGTAGCTCCGGCTGTTAGAGTTGCGATAGCTGAGGAGTTTGGTAAGCCTCCGGGCACTCTTACAGTAGCGAGATTACACGCAGCTTTAAAGAAGGCAGGATTTAAAATATATGAGAACAATTTTGCCGCCGATCAGACTATCATGGAAGAAGGAACGGAGCTGATAGGCAGAGTTGCCTACTGGGAGTTGGGACTAAAGGAAATTGAATTTGAAATAACGGATAGCTATCCCATAACATGGAGAAAAAAGGTTAAACTCGATTTAAGAGAGTTTGAAAAGAAACCGCTGCCTCAGTTTACATCCTGTTGTCCAGCCTGGGTCAGATATGCTGAAGTGTATTACCCAGAAATTTTGCCACACATTTCAAGCTGTAAATCACCACAGCAAATGGCCGGGCCTACTGCAAAAACTTACGGAGCTTTGAAGGTGTGGAATGTAAATCCTGAGAAGGTATACACTGTTGGAATAATGCCATGTACGGCTAAAATATACGAAGCATCGAGACCCGAATTTAAGAGTGCCTGGAAATGGCTCAGGGAAAAAGGGATAATTCCTGATACCGTTCCACCGTTTAGAGATGTTGATGCCGTTTTAACCACAAGGGATTTAGCAGAGTTATTCAGAAGGAAGGGGATAAATCCACTTGAATTTCCTGAAAATGAGAAGCCAGAGAACTTTGAGTGGTACAGTGGTGGGGGTACTATTTTTGGTACAAGTGGTGGAGTCATGGAGGCAGCAATGAGATTTGCCTGGAGTGTTCTTTCAGGCAGAGAGCCTCCCGCAACGAGTGAGGCTTGGAACTTTGTTAAAGTCAGAGGCTACACTCATCCAAGAGTCCACGCAAGTATAACTATTCCCCTGAAAAGTGAATTACGGAAAGAAACTGGAATTGATGAGGTAACTCTAAACGTTTGTGTTGTGAACGGGATAGGATTCAGGGGTATGCATTTGAAGCCGGTGATTGACGAAGTACTATCCGGTACAAGCAGGTATCACTTCATAGAGGTTATGACATGCCCGGGAGGCTGTTTGAATGGAGGCGGGCAGCCAGTAGAACCTATGGGCACTTCTTGGATAGATCCAGTTTTGCCTCTGCCTCTTTAGCTGTTATCGGGTTATTGGGGGTATAGCATATGAGGTGGTTTGTTGAAAAACCTGCGAGTTTAAGAATTACAAGAAGGGGATTTTTGAAGGTATTTGGAGTTACCGTAGCAGCTCTGGCCGTTGGTGTTTACAAGGTTACTGACCTTTTTGTTCACAGAAACAAATACATAAAAATGAGGCAGCGCGGTCAGTACGAGGATGATGAGAGAGTCAGGAAAACGTACAGGCTGGCAGCAAGTCAGCAGAATCCAATGATAAAAAGATTTTACGACGAATTTGCAGTTCAGCCTTTTGGAGATGTAAGCGAATCTCTCCTGCATACAACCTACTTCAGAAGAACGGGGGGATTTTAGATGGGTGAGGATGGTGTTGTTTTAAGACACCCGCTATCCAGCAGAATAATGCATTTTGTTAACATGGTTTGCTGGTATGTCCTTTTTGCCACTGGTGCACTCGTTTACTTTAAACTTGTTGGGGGGAGTGAGGCGGCTTTGTTGATGAAAATACACATCCTGTTTGGTCTCATTCTTACAGTAGTGGTGCTGTCCTACGTAGTAATGGCTCCAGATAGAGTGTTTCTGTTTCTTCAGGAAATTCTTAACTGGGACAGGGACACGATTGCCTGGTGGAAGAACTTTGGTGGATATCCTTACAGGTTTCTTGGGAAGACCAGATTTTATAGATACATAGAAAAATTCTGGTTCGCAAAACCGGGCTGTCCACCGCAAAGCAAGTACAATGCTGGGCAGAAGTTCCTTGGTATACTGGTAGTTTTCAGTCTTGCAGTTCTTGGTGCGAGCGGGTGGTTGCTGTTTCTGTTCAGGCAGGCTCTCGGAAAAGATGGTGTCTGGTTATTTTTCAACGCTCACGTATGGATAGCGATAGTCGTCACTGTCTTTGTTACCTTTGTACACATACCCCTTGTTATCATCAACTGGCCTGACTTTGTTTCAATGTTCAGAATAGGCAGCGGTACAGTGCCTGTGAGCTGGGCCAGAGAACACAACCCGAAGTGGTTCGAGAGAGAAGTAGTGGAACTTGCTGAATCCATGAAATCAGGGAAACCTTAGTATCTTTGTAATTTTGTAATTTTTTATCTGATTCTCTGTTTTTTGTCTTACTAAGTAACACTAATTAGTTCTACTATGGGGAAAATTTAATAAACTCTTCCAAGATTTGAATATGGTGGTGTGTTTATGGAAGTTCTTGCAAGTTCCTGGGTAGATTCCCTTCCTCGGAAGCTGAGGGAATGGATGGAGGAGAGACTGACGCCGGAAGATGACTACAGGAGGTACATGGAAGATGGAGATTTTATAAATGAGAAATTTATCTGGAAAACCTTGAAAACGTGTAAGGATCCTTCTCCCGGTGAAGTTAGAAGAATACTGGACAAGGCTGTGTGCGATAAGGAGTGTCTCGAACCTGAGGAGACAGCAACTCTTCTTAACGTTAAGGATGACGGGCTATGGAAGGAAATGTTTGAAGCAGCTGGAGAAGTGAAGAGAGAAGTGTACGACAACAGGATTGTTACATTTGCCCCGCTCTATTGTTCCAACTTTTGCGTGAATAACTGCCTTTACTGTGGGTTCAGAAAGGACAACAAGGTCGTTAGAAGGAGGTTAAAGCTTGAAGAAGTTAAAAAAGAAGCAGAGAGACTTGCTGCAATGGGCCATAAGAGATTAATTACGTCGTACGGAGAATTTCCCGGCTTATCTGATGCAGATTATGTGGCCGATACTCTAAGAGCAATATATAGTGTAAAAGTTAGGGCAAGAAGGGGCTGGGGCGAGATAAGGAGAGTAAACGTAAACGCAGCACCAATGACGATAAGTGAACTGGAGATGCTGAAGGAAATAGGAATAGGAACGTTTCAGGTCTTTCAGGAGACGTACCATCACGAAACGTACGCGAAAGTCCATCCAAGGGACACAATAAAGGGTAACTACCACTGGAGACTTTACTGTATGCATAGAGCTCTTGAGGCAGGGGTTGATGATGTTGGAATAGGTGTTTTACTCGGCCTCTACGATTGGCGTTTTGAAGTAATGGCTCTTCTCTTACACTCAAGAGAGCTTGAGGAAAGGTACGGGATAGGACCGCACACGATATCCTTCCCCAGGTTAAGGCCAGCTGCCAACACGCCCTTCGTACAAAAATCGGAATACAAAGTTTCTGATGAGGACTTTAAGAAATTCATAACAGTCGTGAGATTGTCAGTTCCATATACCGGGATGATTTTAACTGCAAGAGAACCTGAGCACATAAGGAAGGAAGTACTGCCTCTTGGTATAACCCAGACTGATTTTGGTTCGAGAATTGGTATTGGAGCATACAGCGAGAGCTACTCTAAGCAGGAGCTTGAAAGACAGCAGTTCGAGCTTGGAGATACAAGGGATCTTGATGAGGGCATCAGATGGCTTGCAGAGATGGGGTACATAGTTTCTTTCTGTACGGCGGGTTACAGGTGTGGCAGAACTGGTAAGAGGATAATGAAGTTGCTGAAAACAGGTAAGGAAAGAATTTTCTGTAAGCTCAATGCGGTTCTGACGTACAAAGAATACCTTGAAGATTTTGCAAGTGAAGAGACAAGAAAAGCCGGAGAGAAGATAATTGAAAAGGAAATGAAAGAGCTGAAGGAAATTGTCCCTGAAAAAGTTTACGAAAGGTTTGAAGATTATTTGAGAAGGATCGAGCATGGCGAGAGAGATCTGTATTTCTAATTCTGAGACAGGATCAGAGAACGCATCTGAGAAAGAGGTTAAGAGTGGGCTTAGCAAAAAATTCAGACCAGTAACCGAACGAAAATTTGAACTGGAAAAGCTGGCAGAAGAGGCAAAAAAGAAATTCGGTGTAAACGTATGGTTTGCAGAAGTACTTGGAAAAAGGTGGTCTTTTCTGGCAGGTGAAAAAGACGAAGAATTCTTTCTGCCTCCTGTAAAAATCTTGCTTTGCGAAAATCTTGGTCTGGTGGTGGAGTGCGATGATGCTGAAGTAGCTGAGAAAGTAGCAGACTACTTGCTATCTCGTCTTGATGTCTGATGTTCTTGTGTCTGATGTCTAATTGTGTAAAACTGTGTAAAGGGGAGGGGATAAATTGAGTGCTCTCTCAGATCACACAACCTCAGATTACACAACAACTCCCCGTTCTATGAGGTTGCACATTGGAGTTTTTGGTAGAACAAACGCTGGAAAATCGACCCTGATTAACGCTATTGCAGGCAAAGAAATATCCATCGTCTCGTCTAAACCCGGAACAACGACTGATCCGGTATTTTTTGACACGGATATAGGAATTCCCGTGACCTTTATAGACACCGCTGGTCTGGGCGACTTCAGTGAGCTTGGAAGGGAGAGAGTTAGGAGAACGCTGGAGTTGCTTGGTAAAATAGATGTGGCAATTCTTGTCGTTGATGCTACTGCTGGTTTCGGAGAATTTGAAAGAAATCTGATTGATCTTTTCATGGAGAATGATATAAAGTTCCTTGTAGCTTTAAATAAAGTTGATTTAATTTCTTTTGACGAATTAGAATCTTATTTAAATAAATTTGATATCAAAAACATAAAGGTTGTTGGAATTAGCGCGAAAACGCGTTACAACATTAACGAGTTAATTCATAACCTTCTTAAAATAGCTCCGGACTTTGACGATTCTCAGTTTCTGGATGGGGTTGTGGAAAAAGGAAAATTGGCTGTGCTGAATATACCCATAGATCTTGGAGCTCCAAAGGGCAGACTTATATATCCTCAAGTACAAGCAATAAGAAATCTTCTTGATATTGGGGCGGGTTGTGTAATAGTCAAGGAGAGGGAGCTAAAGTGGGCTCTTGATGGAATGAAGAAAAAACCCGATGTTGTAATAACAGACTCACACGCTTTTACGAGAGCTGCTGCGGATACACCGGTGGATGTAAGGCTAACGAGTTTTTCCATACTTGAAGCAAGGTTTAGAAGTGGTGACCTTCCGGAGTTAATCCGAGGCTTGGGGCAGATAAGGAAACTAAAACCGGGAGATAGAGTCCTTGTGGCTGAAGCTTGTACACATCACCCTTCTCCTGATGATATAGGCAGGGTAAAGATTCCAAGATGGATCAGAAATATTGCGGGAGACGTTAAGTTTGACCACGTTATGGGAGGGAACTTTCCTTCAGATTTATCCGAACTGTCCAAGTACAGCTTGATTATTCATTGTGGAGCCTGTACTTTAACGAGGAGGCACATGAAATACAGGATGAACCTTGCAAAGAAAGCCGGTGTACCGATAACGAACTACGGATTGGTTATAGCGTACGTTCATGGGATACTGCCGAGAGCGATAGAGATGTTTCCTGAGGCTATGAAAGCATGGAGGGATGTTTTTGAGCAGTAATGCAAAAGGATCTGAACGAACTGTCAATCAGATTTTTAAAATTTTAAACTCTCACGAGAAGTTTTTGAACAGTAGTCTGCCAATGATAGCGAGCGAGAACATTACAAGCTTTACAGTAAGATCAGTTATGTTTAGCGATCTGCAGCATAGGTATGCAGAGGGAAAACCGGGAGAGAGAGTTTACTCCGGATGTGAGTATATAGATATGGTAGAATTGGAAGCTGTGGAACTGGCAAAGAGGTTGTTTAAAGCTGAGCATGCCAATGTCCAGCCAACGTCAGGGAGTGTTGCTAACTTTTCTGTTTACGCCTGTCTAACTAATCCGGGAGACACGATTGCGAGTCTTAGTGTAAGGGATGGTGGGCACATAACCATGAACAGAGTAGGTCTGGCTGGTAAACTTGGTCTAAATGTTTTAAATCTACCATTTGATAAAAATGAGATGAATATTGACGTTGATAGGGCTGTTAAACTGATAAGAAAGGAGAAACCAAAACTCGTTATGCTTGGGGCAAGTGTTATGCTCTTCCCTCACCCCGTAAAAGAGATAGCTGAAGTTTGCAGAGAAGTGAATTCCAGACTCGTTTACGAT
>CAZUMR010000064.1:0-61959 GCA_964622075.1 uncultured archaeon
TTGAGGATTGCTTTCCTTACATGAATTCTGAGGAAAAGTATCTGTTTCAGGAGCTCGTAGTCCTAAGAGTTCTCGCTCTGAGAAGTGCTGGAAAGAGGGAAGTTGTTCTTGAGGTGGTCGGATAGTTTATGGTATTTTTAATTTCTTTTATTTAATTTTATATTTAATTTAGAATTATAAACCTAATAGATAGAATAACAATGTAAATACTGGTAGTTTTACACTTCTGCAGCTAGTATTATATAGTCGTCCTGCAGCAAATCTGTAGCGTGATATTGCAAATAGTTTACAATAGGTGGATATTATGAAAGCAGTGATCTTGGCTGGTGGTAAAGGGACGAGATTAAGACCCTATACTGTAGCATTTCCGAAACCTTTGATGCCTGTAGGTAATATGCCTATTTTGGAGATAATTATTAGACAACTTAAATCGCATGGAATTGAAGATATTATTTTGGCTGTAGGACATTTATCTGAACTTATAATGACTTATTTTGGTGATGGTAGAAAATTTGGAGTGAATATCAAGTATTCCAAGGAAGATATACCTCTAGGAACTGCTGGACCCTTATCTTTGCTTAAAGATGAACTTAACGAGACATTTATTGTTATGAATGGTGACATTCTTACGACTTTAAATTATTCGGATTTGGTAAATTATCATAAAAAAAATAAATCCATAGCGACAATTGCCTTGAATAAAAGAGATGTTTATATAGATTTTGGAGTAGTAGAGATAGATAAGAAAAATTATAATATTTTGAAATACATTGAGAAACCGACATTACATTATCTCGTAAGTATGGGGATCTATGTTTTTGAGCCTAAGGTACTGGAATATATACCATATGGGGTAAAGTTCGATTTCCCTGATTTAGTGCGGGAATTAATTAAATCTAAAGAAACTGTTAAAGGTTATGTATATGATGGTTACTGGCTAGATATTGGTAGACCTGAAGATTATGAAAAAGCAAATATAGAGATAGATAAAATTATGAAATATTTGTTTTGAGGTGTAACTATGCGCTGGAAAATTATGTTATCAGATATTGACCTTGGTGATGAGGAGATAAATTCAGTTCTAAACGTTCTTAAATCTAAGTGGCTTTCTATGGGAAAAGTCACAAAAAAGTTTGAAGAAAAATTTGCGGAATATCTGGGTGTTAAATATGCTTTTGCGGTTTCTAGCGGTACTGCTGCATTACACATTGCATGCAGAGCTCTGAACATTGGGGTGGGTGATGAAGTAATACTGCCGGCACTTACATTTGTTGCAACCTCAAATGCAGTTCTCTATTGTGGAGCAAAACCTGTCTTTGCAGATATAACTTCTACTCAGAATTTTAATATATCTCCTGATGACATTCTGGAAAAAATTAGCAGTAGGTCTAAAGCTATAATTGTGGTACATTATGGTGGTTATCCATGTGATATGAAAGCGATATTGGATATAGCGGAGGACTATAAACTTAAAGTTATTGAAGACTCAGCACATGCAATTGGTGCTGAGTATAATGGCACAAAATGCGGCACCATTGGTGATGTTGGTTGTTTTAGTTTTTTTGCAAATAAAAACCTAGTAACGGGTGAGGGTGGAATGATTGTAACAGATGATCGGAATTTAGCTGAGAAGATAAGTGTTTTAAGATCGCATGGTATGACGACGCTTACATGGGATCGTTTTAAAGGTCACTCTTATACATATGATGTTGTAGATTTGGGTTATAATTATAGATTAACTGAATTGGCATCTGCTTTAGGTATTGTGCAATTAAAAAAACTTGATAGAAATAACAAAAAAAGAGAAAAATTGGTCTCAAAGTACAAAAAATTACTTAGAAATCTACCTTTAGAAATTCCATTTAAAAAATTTGTGGGAAAATCATCGTATCATATATTCCCAATACTTCTTAATGAAGCTGTAAATAGGTTTGAATTTATGGATTATTTAAGTCACAGAGGTATTCAAACGAGCATTCATTATCGTCCAGTTCATCTTTTCACATACTATCGCAAAACATTTGGATTTAAAGAAGGAATGCTACCAAAAACGGAATATGTGGGATCTCATGAAGTTACTTTACCTTTACATCCTCTTATGTGTGAGGAGGATATACAATATATTAGTGACGTTATTTCATCGTTTTTTAATTCTTCTTTGTAATTTTCATAAATTTTTTTAATTAAATTATTTTTAGTAATTTATTTATTTAACTAGATTCGTATTTCCAGATCAAATCAAAATACTTTTTCATACCTGCAACCAGACTCGGATTTTCAGTCACAGCAGCATCTCTAAGATACAGCGGAGTCCTCGGATCTTCAACAACGAATATAGCTTTTCCAGATGTGTATTCATAACTTGGATCAACTATCGCCCCCCGCAACGGTAAGGTCGTTTTGCTGAATTTGATTTCAACTCTCGCTAAGTCCTTATGGATCATCCTAACTATTTCCTCTTGAACTCTTACTGCCCTTTCGTCGAGAAAGTTTTTACCAAGCAGGAGAATCCTTACTATTACCCCCCTCCGAACAGCGGAAATCAACTCATCTCTGACCTTGGGATAGTACTCAAATACCTTGGATATCACGTTTATCTCTTTTCTCGCTTCGGAGAACATGAGTCTGGTTTCCCTTTCAGAGGCTTCACCAACCTTTACGACCCGTATCAGTTCTCCCGGCTCCGATTTTGGATTGTATATATCTTCAAGCACCTGTGTTAGTTCATCTTTTCTCTCTTCAATTTTTTTTATTTTCTCTTTGCACTCAATTTCTACGTTAAATTTTAATCTTTCAAGTATCTCCTCTGGTTTTTTTGCTCTGTAGTATGTTGGCCTTCCCGGCCTCTTATCTGCCAGCCCTGCGTTTACGAGCTGATCCAGAACGGAGTAAACCTTTGCTCTTGGTACACCACTTAACTGAGCTATATCGGAAGCCTTGCCCTCACCACACTGAAGCAGGGCGAGCAGGACTTTTACCTGATACCCGCTCAGTCCAAAGCTCTCCAGTACTTCCTCCACATCCATTGAATTCACTTCCACAGAAAACTTAATATAAGTTTATGTTACTACAATTGGTAGTAACAATCTGGAGGTAATGTTAATGACGATACTGGTTACTGGTGCTGATGGATACGTTGGCTGGCCACTGATGCTTAAACTGGCAAAGGAATTTCCAGACGAGAGGATAATTGGTGTAGATAATTTTGGTAGAAGAAGGTGGGTGGAGGAAGTAGGGGCTGACAGTGTGATACCTGTTAGCTCCATGGAAAAAAGAATTGAGAAAGCCAAGGAGCTTGGTTTTGGGAACCTGAGTTTTATTTACGGTGATCTGACCGATAAAGAATTCGTCAGAAACTTAATAAGAGTGTTTAAACCTGAAACAGTGCTTCATCTGGCTGCTCAGCCCTCCGCTCCTTACTCCCACATAAGTCTTGACAGAGCTCACTATACTCAGAAGAACAACGTTTTGGGAACTTTAAATCTGCTCTGGGCGTTGAGGGAGGAAAAGCTAATCAACACTCACTTTATAGAGACAACAACCACAGGAATATACGGTGCACCAAACCTAAACATCCCTGAAGGTTTCGTAGAAGTGGTTGACAGGTTTGGAAACAGGGATGTCTTACCTTTCCCCAACATTGCATCGAGTTTTTATCATGTTACCAAAGGTTTTGATGCCGTCAACATGTGGCTCACTAACCTTCAGACTGGAATGCCCTGCACTGATGTAAGGACGAGCATAGTTTACGGGACAGATACAGAAGAAACGAGAACAGATGATATGTTGGCTACAAGATTTGATATAGATTTTTATTTTGGAACTCTGTTTAACAGGTGGGCAGCAATGATAATCGCCAATCATCCTTTGACCGTTTACGGGTCTGGAAACCAGATCAAACCGTTTATAAGTCTGGAAGATTGCTGCAGGAGTCTGGTTAACGTTGTTAAGGAAGGAAACGACGGAGAATACAGGGTTTACAACCAGCTTGTTGAGTACGTGAGGATAAAGGATCTTGCTAATGACCTGAACGAAGCTTCTGAAGAGGTTCTGGGTAGAAGTCCAGGGATAGAGTTTATCCCTAACCCGAGAAAGGAGAAGGAGGAGAGTGAATACAGATTCGATAACGACAGATTCATGAAAGTTCTGGGAAAACCAAAACACCCGAAAATGAAAGAAACACTTCCTGAAGTCATAGAGAGGTTAAACGCCTTTAAAGATAGGATAGAGCAGATGAAAGACCTGTTTATTCCAAGGGCGGTGAGAAAATGATAGTTGTTACCGGTGCTGCCGGTTATGTTGGCAGCTATCTGATTAAGAAACTTGCAGAAAATTCAGATCACGAAATAGTTGGAGTTGATAACTTTCTTGTTGGTATGGAGGAAAACTATGAGCTGATTAAGAAGTTTGTCGGCACAGATAGAGTTAGCTTGGTGAAGGGAGATATATGCGACAGAGAGTTTGTCAGAGACCTCTTAAAAGATGCTGAGATAGTTTACCACCTGGCAGCAGTATCTGGTGTCGTTCAGTGCAACAGAAGTCCCTATCTGGCTTTTAAGGTCAATGTTGAAGGAACGCTCAATTTGCTTGAAGAGAGTTTAAATGGTAGCGTTGAGTATTTTATCTATCCGTCAAGCTCTGCTGTTTATGGGGAAGTTGACGATGTGGCGAAAGAAGATTTACCGTTAAAGCCGCTTAACAAGTACGGTGCTATGAAAGCCTGCTGTGAAAATCTATGCTCTGGCTATTACAACCTTCACGGAATTGGGACTGTCGTTTTAAGGTTTACAAACATATATGGTGTTGGTATATACCCGAAGTGGAGGACTGTTGTCACGAACTTTGTATTGAGAGCTCTGAGGGGTGAGCCTCTAACGATTCATGGTAGCGGTGAGCAGAGGAGAGATTTCATACACATAGACGATGTAATATCTATTTACAGGATTGTAATTTCTCCAAGAGCAAAGGGTGAAATCTTTAATGCTGGCAGCGGTTACGATGCAAGTATAAAAGAGCTCGCTGAAATCGTCAGAAATATTGCGAAAAGGAGAGGAATTGATGTAAAAGTAACGCACACCGAGGCGAGGGAGGAGAAAGAGAGAAAATTCAGTTACGATGTCAGCAAAATAAAGGAGCTCGGCTTTAATCCTGTGTATGACGTGAAAAGCGGGATTGAAAAAACTTTTGAGGATGTAGAGCTAATACTAAAGAAGATGGGATTTAGAGAATTTCAGAAAAGTATATAATAGTTAATATTAATTTTTTATTCAATTATTGCTGTTTATTAATGTGTTTAAATTTAAAGTGGTGATGTCTGTGAAGGCAGTTGTACTTGCAGCTGGAGAGGGGACAAGAATGCGTCCCCTTACATACACAAGACCCAAGGTAATGCTACCAGTAGCCAACAGACCAATTCTTGAGCACATAATTTATGAATTGAAGAAATCTGGCATATCTGAGGTAATCTTTGTCGTTGGATACAGGGAGAACGTAATAAGAGAGTACTTTGGAGATGGCAGCAGGTGGGGGATATGCATAAGGTACGTCTCCCAGAGAAAGCAACTTGGTACTGCTGATGCTTTAAAGGCAGCACGTCACTTACTTGACGGGGATTTTTTGATGCTGAATGGGGACAATCTCTTTGACGGGAGTGAACTAAGAAAAATGCTTGAAAACGATAGCATGGCCATTGGCATCGTAAAAGTTGACAATCCAAGAGAATTTGGAGTAACTTTAATTGAAAATGGATATGTTAGGAAAATTATAGAAAAACCCAAAACACCTCCATCAAATCTTGTAAACTCCGGAATATACAAGTTCAGTGAAGAAATTTTCGAATTCCTTGAAAAAACACCCCTATCAAAAAGAGGTGAATACGAAATAACTGACACAATCCAGCTTGCAATAAACGCGGGTGCAGAATTCAGGGCTGTAAAACTTGAGACTTGGATAGACATTGGTTATCCATGGAATATGCTTGAGGCTAACGAACTCATGCTCAGTCGTATGGATGGAGAAGTGAGGGGGGAGGTTGAGGAAGGTGCTACGATTAAGGGCAAAGTCATTATTGGTGAGGGCACAGTAGTCAGATCTGGTTCATACATCGTAGGCCCGACAATCATCGGTAAAAACTGCGTGGTGGGGCCGAACTGCTTCATAAGGCCCTGCACGAGTATAGGGGATAACTGCCACATCGGTGCATGTGTTGAGATAAAGAACACGATAGTGATGTCAAATACCAACGTTCCACACCTGAATTACATTGGAGATTCCATTATTGGTGAGAACTGCAACTTTGGTGCTGGAACAAAAATAGCAAATCTCAGACTTGATGGAGGAACGATTTACGCTACAGTCAGGGGGAAGAGAATCTCCACAGGCAGGAGAAAGTTTGGAGCAGTGGTGGGCGATAACGTTAAAACGGGAATAAACGTCTCCATAAACGTGGGTACACTGATTGGCAATGATGTCTTTATTGCTCCTTCTGCAAGAGTTGACGGTTACGTTGAGCCTTATTCAAGAATCTTTTGAGGTGTTTTGCATGCAGGCCGTAATTCTTGCTGCTGGAGAAGGTTACAGGCTCAGACCATTCACGGTAAACAAGCCAAAAGTTATGGTAAAGGTAGCAAACAAGCCCATTCTGGAATATGTGGTCGAAGCTCTTGCTTCAGCTGGTGTAAGGGATATTGTGATGGTTGTAGGATACAGGAAAAACAGAGTCATCGACTACTTCGGTGATGGGAAGGACTGGGGGGTAAGGATAGAGTACGCCGTACAATCCCAGCAGATAGGAACGGCCCACGCTCTGAAGCAGGCGGAGGAGCTTGTAAGAGAAGAAACCTTTCTCGTTCTCTCCGGAGACAACGTGATCGGGGCAGAAACTGTAAAGGCATTAAACCGTCCTTGGACTGTTGCATATAAAGTTTCTGAGGAACCCTCGAAGTACGGGGTTTTAATTTTGGAGGGAAACAGGATCAGGAAAATTGTTGAAAAACCCTCAGGATTGGTGAGCAACCTGATAAATGTTGGAGCGTATCATTTTGGCAAAGAAATTTTCGAGTGGATAGGCGATAGAAGGGACCTTGTCGAAGTAGTGAATCTGATGATAGAGAATGGATACAAATTTGAGTGCGTAGAGGCCAAAGTGTGGATGGATGTTGTCTATCCGTGGGATATACTGAAAGTAAACGATCTTGCGATGGGTTTTTCGGGAAAGGAAGTAGGTGGAAAAATTGAGAATGTAACAATAGTTGGGGATGTAAGAGTAGGTAAAAACAGTATTCTGAGGGCAAACTCCTACATAAAAGGTCCGTGCATCGTTGGAGAGAACAGCGAAATAGGACCAAACTCCGTGATAATGCCTGCAACATCTATTGGAGATAATGTGAAAGTTGGTGCTTTCTGTTACATCGAAAACTGTGTGATTGGTGACAATGTAATCATAATGCCAAACTGTCATCTGAAGGACTGTGTAATTGATGATGGATGTGTAATCAAACCCAACTGCACAGTCATAAGTGATTATGCTGAGATCGTTGCTGATGGAAAACTGCACAGAGTCAGGGCAGGAGCATTTGTAGGCGAAAATTGCGAAATAGGGGCAAGCACGGTTCTCAAGCCCGGATCTATTGTTGGAAATAACGTTAGAATTTCAGAGCTGAAAGTGGTTGATGGTGCCATTCCTGATTCGAGCGTTGTTCTGTAGGGTGCCTGTTATGTGCGGGATAGTTGGATATTTTGGATTCAGAAGGACAGACAGGGTTCTTATATCTGCGTTAAAAAGACTTGAATATAGAGGATACGATTCCTGGGGCATTGCCGTTAAAACACCTGAAAATGAGCTGAAAATTTACAAGAAAGTGGGAGCTATAGGTGACATCTCTGAGTTCAGTCTTTGCGAAGGTAGAATTGGTATTGGACATACGAGATGGGCAACCCATGGAAAACCCTCGACCGTTAATGCACACCCTCACACTGACTGTGAGGGAAAGATAGCCGTGGTCCACAACGGAATAATTTCCAATTTTCAGAAGCTGAGAGAGAAACTTGAAAAAGAAGGACACGAATTCAGATCCGAAACAGATACAGAGGTAATTCCTCACACAGTAGAAAAATACTGCAGAAACGGGTTAAGCCTTGAAGATTCTGTAATGGAAACTTTAAAAGAACTGCAGGGATCCTACGCGTTCGTAGCTTTGAAGTGCGATGAAGACAAACTTGTTGCCTGCAGGTATAAAAGCCCCCTAATTCTGGGGATTGGTGACGGTGAGTACTTTTTTGCTTCAGATGTGCCGGCCATACTTGAGTACACGGATAGGGTCATTTATCTTGAAGACGGAGATGTCGTTGTAGTTGACAACAGCGGATTTAGAATTTTCAATCAAGGTAAAGAAGTCGATAGAAAAGTAGAAATTGTTCCCTGGGATATCGAGGCAGCTGAAAAAGGTGGTTACGAACACTTCATGCTGAAGGAAATACACGAAAATCCCAGAGTTATTGAAGATACACTTTTTGAGTACCTCAGGGAGGACGAAATTGGAATTGACGCAAAGTTTGCTATTGGTGTTTCGGACATAGTTTTTGTTTCCTGCGGAACCTCTTACCATGCATCACTTGTCGGGAAGTACCTTATAGAAAAACTTGCAGGGATACCTGTCAGAGTTGAGTATGCCTCCGAATTCAATTATCACGATACACCTCTATCAAGAACACTTGTGGTGGGAATAACTCAGAGTGGTGAAACTGCAGACACACTTGAAGCTCTGAGAAAGGCCAGAAGGTATGGTGCAAGAACTCTGGCTATAACAAACGTTCTGGGAAGCTCGGTTACGAGAATAGTTGATCACGTGCTCTACACCAGAGCTGGTCCGGAAATAAGCGTGTGTGCAACTAAGACATTCATAGCACAGCTCATGGTACTCTACATCGTGAGCATCAAGCTATCTACAATGCCGAAAAATGAGGCCAGAGCTCTGCTGGATGAACTCAGGTTGCTGCCGAGCAGGGTGAGGACAATTCTTGATGGGGAGGAAAAAATCAGAGAAATTGCTGAGGAGTTTGCACAGTATGAGAACATGATGTACATTGGCAGGGGTATAGGGTACCCAATTGCAATGGAAGGTGCCTTAAAAATGAAGGAAATATCCTACATTCACGCTGAAGGTTATCCTGCCGGTGAGCTGAAGCATGGACCATTTGCCCTTCTTGGTGAGAGTACACCTGTCATAGCGTGTATTGTAAGGGATAATACCTACGATATTATGCTCAGCAACGTTAAGGAAGTGAAGGCAAGGGAATCGCCGGTAATAGCAGTGGTGAGTGATGGTGATACTGAGGCCGAAAAGTACGTGGACAGGGTAATTAAAGTTCCAGAAGTAAATCCCGTACTGACTCCGGTTACGTATTCTGTGGCACTTCAGCTGTTTGCCTACTACGCTGCAAAGAAGAGAGGCTGCGAAATCGACAAGCCAAGACATCTGGCTAAGAGTGTTACGGTTGAGTAATTTTGCTGATTTACCGTTTTAACTTGCGACGATTGTGTCTCATGTGTTGAATAGTGTTGAAAATACTATTGAAAGATTATGATTATATTTTGAACATTAAATAGTAAATTCTACAATTTAATTTTTGAATGAAAATCATTATAAAATTCAGATAAATATTTATTTAAATTATTTTTAAAATTATTCACATCAAATATTTTTACCTTGTTTATTATCTCGTCGGGATCAAACTTTAATCTTTCAAACTTCCTTATAGCTTGGGTAATTCCCTCCACACTGCCATCGTGTAGGATGCCGTTGATACCATCTTTTATGAATATTCCCGGAAATCCACTGGCAATCGTTATGCAAGGTTTACCAGATGCGTTGGCTTCTACTGGTACAATTCCAAAATCTTCGTTAACGGCATTAAATACAACTGCCTTACATTCAGCCAAAAGTTTTAGTTTTTCTTTCTCAGATGTAAATCCTAAATATTCTATATTATTTGATTTTTTTATTATTTCTTTTACTTCGTTGTAAGCTGTTCCTTTCCCTCCAGCAAGAATGAGCTTTTTTCCACTCTTTCTGAAAGCTTTTACAACCTCTACAACGCCTTTTTCTTTATCAATTCTGCCTAAATGTAGGTAGAAATCTCCAAACTTTTCAAACCTGTATTTTTTAAGATCTAGGGGTGGATACAAAATCTTTGAATCTCTTTTCAGATATTTCCACAATCTCCTTTTTATTATTGGACTATTTGCTAAATAGTAATCTACCCTTCTGTCAACAATGACATCTATTTCTCTAATTTTAGATAATAGTAATCGATATATTAACTTAATTTTTTTTTCATTTATTCTTTTGTGGTATAGGTCGTATAACCATCTTGCAGGAGAATGGCAGTAATTCACGTGCATGATACAGTCGGGCGTTATGATTGCTCTGGTCGTGGCTCCAGACGTAAATAGTATGTCAAAATCCCCCAGTTTTGATGGATCGAAACACTCCCATACGAAGTACTCTCCTGCCCTCCCCAATTTCGCTGCAATCTTTGCAGATAGGTCAAGCTCTTTGTAAACTTCTTTAAAGCTTACTTTCCCAAATGGGTTGTCAGATTTTGGTTTTTTCAGTGTATACACTTCTTTTACCCCAAGGCACTCGGCTACCTTTGTTATTAGATATTCTGCTCCTCCCCAAGATCGAACTCTCCAGTGAACTATTTTTACTTTCATTGTTTTGGATTAGTAAAACGAAGAGTACAAATAGTCTTTTATCAATGGTTGTTCAGTGATGAGGGCAGTCTTAGGTATTTGTACCAAAAACAATGAAAACACGATTCGTAAACAGTTGGAAATTATAATATCTCAGAAAAGGAAACCTGATGAAATTGTGTTTGTAGATTCTAGCCAAGATGAGACGCCTGAAATAATAGATACTGTATTAGGTGAAACAAATATTGCGTATAAAATAATAAGACAAAAAGGCAGGGGACTTGGAGATGCTAGGCAGGAAATATATATGTATGCAAAGAAAAGAAAGTATGACATCATTGTTTTCTTAGATACTGAAAAATATCCTGTGAGTAAATATTGGTTTGAAAATCATTTAAAGTTTCATATTACTAATCGGAATTTTGCTATATTGAATGGTAGATTCGTTAAAAGAGACTATGAACCGAAATCTCCTTTTAAAGATGGGAATTATTTTATACAATGTAATTGCTCTATAAAAATTGAATATCTCAATAAAGTTGGTGGGTATGATAGGCGTTTTGAAAGAGGAGAGGATTGGGATCTTGCAATAAGATTGTATAAAGTTGGAGCAAGAAGTTTTGTAAGTAGTAGTGTGGCTGAAAGGATACATAAAGCAGACAGTTTATCAACGTTTATAAAAAAGAAACTTCATAGATCTTCATCTA
Organism: uncultured archaeon; assembly: GCA_964622075.1. Taxonomy (GTDB): domain Archaea; phylum Halobacteriota; class Archaeoglobi; order Archaeoglobales; family Archaeoglobaceae; genus WAPX01. The sequence goes on from CAZUMR010000064.1 coordinate 11,404, forward strand.
TAAAATTTTTAAGTAAATATAGATTATACTATTTAAAAAATTACCCTCAACATTTAATTGCAGACACTCTTGGTGTTATAAATCTCGTTAGTTTAGCATTTGCACCAACATCTTTTGTTTTTGCTTATTTATATTTACTATCTCTACTAACCTTTAGTTCAGGTATGTATAAATCCAATAAAAATATTGTACTTTCTTTTAAATGGGCTATACTATTACTTCCCCTCATTTATGGTCTGACCGCCCTTAGAGATATAGCCATAACAGTATCCAAACCCTATAATCGCTGTAAAACCAACGGCTGCAATAATTTTTGAGAGATTCGATGCAATGTCTTTACCTTTAATACACTTAAGAAATCTTTCTGGTATATCTTTGAATATCAGTTGCTTGAGAAAACTGGCTTCTTCTTCAGTGTTTCCTCCAAGTTTTTTCATTACAGCTTTGGAGTACCCCTGCCAGAAACATCTTTTTATTAAGAAATCTACTTGAGTTCTTTTTTTAAATATTTTATGATACACCACTGCATTTGGATTATATATAACTTTTCTTCCGTAACTCTTGTACATTCTCATGCAGAGGTCGGTTTCACCACCCTGCAGCATTTTTTTCCCCTTGATACCACCCATGGCAATGTTAAAACCACCGAGTTCGAGAAAAACATCTCTACGAAAACTTAAGTTAGAGCCAAACGTGTTTCTGACTTCACATATCTTTTCAGGAAACGCGGGATATGTTACTCCTACCAGCCAGTAAAACTCTTCGGGGAACCATTTCGGCTTCTTTACCAGCCATAGTGGAGCCATTTTTCCTCCTACAGCCAGTGCATCGTATTCTCTATATATCCTTACGAGTTCTTCTACCCACTTTCTGTCAGCAATGGCATCATCATCTATAAATGCAACTATATCTCCTTTTGCAAGTCTGCTACCTTTATTACGACTTCTTAATAATCCTTCATTTCTTTTGTTTACATATAATTTTATTTTATTACTCTCTCCAGAATTTAATCTACTTTTCAGCATATTATAGTATTCTTTATTCCCGTCAACAATACATATTACCTCCAGATTTTTATATGTTTGATTCAGTAGGCTATCTATACATTCAAGACAGTGCTCAAGCATAGTGGGAGAATATGTACATACTATGACACTAACTTTCATTGCCGATACGTGCTCAGGTGTGTTTTTAAAGTATTGTTATCTGGATTTGAAAATCCTGTATTTCAGCCTTTCTTTCACATTACTCATTGCCACAAACTATCACACTAAATAATGCAAAACCGACACACTTTTAAACTCCCGTCATAAATCCAAGACGATATGTCCGAAGACGATTTGCTCGTTTATCTGAATGGAGAGTTCGTCCCGGAAAGCGAGGCAAAAATCAGCATTTTTGATCACGGATTCCTTTACGGAGATGGAGTTTTTGAGGGAATAAGAGCATACAACGGGAGGGTTTTCAAACTCAAGGAGCACATAGACAGAATGTACGACTGTGCAAGAGTTATCAAACTGAAAATCCCGCTTTCCAAGGAAGAGTTCATCGAGGCAATACTCGAAACTCTGAGGAGAAACAACCTGAAAGATGCGTACATAAGGCCAATAGTTACGAGAGGGGTAGGAGACCTCGGCCTGAACCCGGACATATGCAAAAGCCCGCAGGTCATCATCATAACCAAACCCTGGGGGGCCATGTACGGAGATCTTTACGAAAAGGGATTGAAAGCCGTTACAGTAACCGTTAGAAGAAATGCCATAGACTCACTACCGCCAAACATAAAATCTCTGAACTATCTGAACAACATCCTCGCAAAAATCGAGGCCAATGCGAAAGGTGGAGATGAAGCAATATTTCTCGATCATAACGGCTATATAAGCGAGGGCAGCGGAGATAACATCTTCATCGTGAAAAATGGGGTGGTATACACACCTCCAACTCTGAACAACTTGAGGGGAATAACGAGAGCTGTTACAATAGAGATCGTGAAAAAACTTGGAATACCGTTTGTAGAAACGAATCTGGGACTTTTCGACCTGTATTCTGCGGATGAAATGTTCGTTACAGGCACTGCTGCGGAAATATGCCCCATTACAGTAATTGACGGTAGAGAGGTGGGAGACGGAAAACCGGGTGAGATAACAAGAAAACTCATGCAGGAGTTCAGAAAGATTGCTGAAAGCGAGGGAGTTCCAATATATAAATAAACTATTTTAGTTTATTAATCGGTCTCTAATTTTTTACTGATGTATCATTAACTGATGTATAAGAGTTATCAGGTTGGTTACTCGGTTAGAGAGCTGAAGGCCGAAAGCTTGAGAAAAACATTCATTAGTTATCGGTATCTCTACTGAGCATGGCCATAGTAACCCTCGTCGTTGAGCTCAAGGACAAGCCGGGACAGCTCGTTAAAGTAATAGAGCCAGTTTCCAAATACAGGGGAAACATTCTGAGCATAATTCATCAGAGGGAGAGAAAAACGGACAGGGTGCCGGTTGAAATATCCATAGAGATCGACGAAAAAAACGTTGAGAAACTTGTCGAGAGCATCAGAGCCCAGGGTGTGGTTGTTAAGAGCTACAATGAAGTCAGACTGACCGCTACGACCTCAGTAATGCTTATAGGCCACATAATTCACACAGATCTGGCGAACACGATAGATGCTGTTGATAGAACTGGATTTGCGGAGGTCGTGGAGATGCACATATCAATGCCGTGCCTTGACAAGCCATCGACGGCCATGGTAACAATATCTGCCGTGGGGGAGGAAAAGTTGAGGGAGGCAATAAACAATCTGAAAGAAGTTTGCAGGAAAAAGAAAATAGCAGTTATAGAGCCTCTGGATGTAGAGTAGCTCTGGCAGGTGTTGGAATGAAAATAGCGATTTTCGGTTTTGGCGCGGTTGGCAGAGGTGTGGCCAGAGTCCTCGTTAACAGAGAAAGAATGAGGAAGGTTCTTGGCGATTACTCTGTTGTTGCAGTTGCAGATTCAAGAGGCTCTATCGTCTCGGAAAGTGGGGTGGATTTGAAAGAAGTTCTGAGGATAAAGGAAGAAAAAGGAAGGTTGCCCGATGGTCTGAGCGTTGATGAGATAATAGACGAGATGGATTTTGATGTTGCCTTAGAGCTGACGCCAACGAACATAGAAACAGGAGAACCGGGACTGACACACATAAAGAAATGCCTTAAAAAAGGCTCCCACGTCGTCACATCAAACAAAGGCCCCCTTGTTGTTGCATACAGGGAACTCAGGAAGCTTGCTGAGGAGAACGGTGTAAAACTGATGTTTGAGGCTACCGTTGGAGGTGCAATGCCGGTCATAAAGCTCATCAAGAGAAACCTTGCCGGCAACGAGATTAAATCAATAAAGGGAATTCTGAACGGGACGTGCAACTACATACTCTCAAGAATGGAGAGGGAAAAACTCTCCTACAGACAGATACTTGCTGAGGCCAAGGAACTTGGAATTGCCGAGGCGAATGAGAGTTACGACGTTGAGGGAATAGACTCTGCTGCCAAGCTTGTAATACTTGCAAACGCCCTGATGGGAATGGACGTCAGGTTTGAGGATGTGGAAGTGAGTGGAATTACGGAGATAACTCCTGAAGCGTTCGAAATAGCTCTTGAAAAGGGCTATACCATAAGGCTCATTGCTGAAGTTAGCGAAAACGAGCTGAAAGTCGGCCCAAGACTTGTATCCGTAAACAACCCCCTGTGCGTTCACGGAACACTCAATGCAATACTGATCCAGACTGATCTTGCTGGAGAGGTTTTCGTCATCGGGAGAGGGGCTGGAAGCGTGGAAACTGCAAGTGCGGTTATTTCCGATTTAGCCGATCTGCACTTTTGCAGGGGCTGAACAGAGGTGGAATTCTGAGTAAATTCTGGAGTGAATGGAGTGAATGGAATGAACACCGTTGAGATTATCCACGTGATAAAAGTTCTGGTAGCTTTTGCCTTTTTGCTTGAAGCGAGCAGGAGAGATCTGAAAAGCAGAATAGTCGAAAACGAGCTCTGGTTATATATGCTGCTCACTTTACTCCCTCTGTGTTTCTTGGAGTACTTTCTATCTCCATTCAATCTGCTGTTTGCAGCAGCTCAGGCTGTATTTGTAATAGCCTTCAGTTACGCAGTTTACTGGCTCGGCCTTTACGGAGGTGCCGATGCTAAGGCTCTCATGGTTCTTGCAATAACATTCCCTGTTTACCCGAGCTTTTACGTGTTCCCGGTTCTTGGGAAGGGTATGGGGATGTTTGCTTTCTCTACTCTTGCAAATTCGGTTATAGTCGCACCCCTGCTTGTAATTCTGCTTTTTGTTAAAAACGTTTTAAAGGGTGACCTTGAGTTCCCGTACTGCTTCATCGGTTACAGAGAAAAACTGGAGAATATAAAGTTTCACAATCTTCTGGAGTACGTTGAGGGAAAAAAGGTCGTAAAAAGATTCAAAGGGATTGAAGCTGACGAAAAAGAGCTGGAAAAGCTGAAAAAAGCAGGTGTCAGGGAAGTCTGGGTTTCTCCGGCCCTTCCATTCATATGTTTCATAACCGCTGGCTTTCTCGTTGCTGTATTTGCCGGAAATTTGCTTTACGTGTTTATAAAGGCAATTCTGTCCTAACTTTATTTGCTTGCTTGTGACTTCACAAATCGCAGCTGAACGACCATCACAAATTTATGGCTCTGGCTAAATTGAAACACATGAAAAATCCAAAAAAAGTTAGAAAGGAAGATGGTGCTGGCGGAAAGTACATGCAGGATTTTCTAAGGAGTTTCATACTTTCAAGGTTCAGTGGTGGTCTGGGGGAGGTGAAGCTTGAAGATCTTGAGGATGGATCAGATTTCTCCGGCTACATGTTCACAACAGACTCCTATGTGGTAACACCCCCAATCTTCAGGGGTGGAAGCATAGGTTCTCTTGCCGTCTGCGGAACATGCAATGATCTTGCAGTCATGGGGGCTGAGCCAAAAGTCATGTCGATGTCCCTCATAATTCAGGACGGGTTTGAGGTTGAGAAACTTGAGAAAATACTCAACGACATGAAAGGCTGGTGTGATGAGGTTGGAGTAAAGATAGTGACCGGAGATACCAAGGTGGTTGAGGCAGGAATTGGCATAGCAATTAACACCTCGGGTGTCGGTTTCAGAAACGAATGGCTGGAAAAAAATCTGGAAGTTGTGAGGGAATACAGGGATTATCCGTACTCGTGGATTAGGGATAGGGGGCTGAGTGAGGGAGATGTCCTGATAATTTCTGGGAGTATAGCGGAGCATGGAGTTTCCATTATGCTTGAGAGGGAAGAATTTGGATTTGAACTGGACGTTAAATCCGACGTCTATCCTGTGTGGCTGTTTCTGAAGGATGCACTTGGCAGGGGTGGAATTACGGCAATGAAAGATCCAACAAGAGGTGGAGTGGCTGGAGTGCTTAACGAAATGGCTGAAAAGAGTGGGGTCGGCATACTTATAGAGGAGGAGAGAGTTCCAATAAGGGATGAGGTCAGGGGATTCTGTGAGGCTCTTGGGCTTGACCCTCTCACCATGGCGTGTGAGGGTAGAGTTGTCATGGGTGCTGTGGAAGATATGGCAGATGAAATTGTCAGGGTTTTAAGAAAACACGGGCAGAACGCTGAGATTGTGGGGTATGCAACTTCTGAGTTCAGAGAAGTTGTGGTGGAAACTTCGATAGGTTCAAGAAAAATCCTGCCACCCCCCGTCGCAGATCCTGTGCCAAGGGTCTGTTAGGCTGTAATCTGTTCTTTGTTCTTGATTTTTTACTGTCCTTACTGTTTTACTGTTTTAACTATACTTTTTTAACTGTACTTTACACTACTACATCACAATCGAAATCTGACAAGAAAAGAAATCTAACCAGAAAAATTATGAAAGCTAAAAACTTCAGAAATCTCCCTTCAAAATTGAGAGAGCGAGCTCTCTGTTTGACTTAAGATCTATGGAGTAGTTATCCCAGAAGACACAGGTACCGAAAACTGCTACATTTCCGCTTTTTGCTGCAAATACGTCCTTACCTTTAACAATATCCACTCCTCCCCTGACAGGAGCTGAACACGGCATTACGACTTCCTTGCCTCTCCATCTTGCTATGGGGTACATGGGATCTCCGGTATTTTCTTCCTCATCCACTATTACCGAATTCACAACTTCAAGCCCGAAGTTTCTGGCAACCCTGTTTATGTTCTCTGCAACTCCATCCACGTTCGAGTAGTATGCAAGCAAAACAATTTTTTTATCTCTGCTCATACTGACTATCTTGTTTATTTCATTTTTTGAGAATTCTATCTCTGGATAATTGAACACAATTACATCGTAATCCCACAGTTTTTCAAACTCATCAAGCTGCCTTACCTCAATACCTTCCGATTCAGCGTACCTTTTCAGTTTTGAAAAGTAGTAGTAGTCGTTTATCAGGAACTCTCCGTGTGATGCATCCCACGCAACTTTCATACGGTCAATAAAATAATAACGCAAAATAATACTTTCGCCAAGCTTTTTTAAAACGTGAATGCTAGACAGAGAATATTAGGCAATTCACAGATAATGCAGTAAACGTTAAACGACCTTGAGTAATCTCCAGAATATGGAGTGTTTTGATACGCACATGCACTCCGAGGGTAAGGGAATTACGGAACTGAAAACAATGTCCGAAAACGGGATAAAAAAGGCAATCAGCTGCGCTTACTACCCCGTAACTCCGACATATGCCTCAACGCTCGTTGACATGTTCAGAAAGTTAAGCACTTTTGAAGTTAGCAGGGGAGAAAAGGCTGGAATCGAGATAATTCCAGCACTGGGTATTCATCCAAGGTGCATATGCAGTGGGTGGGAAGATGCTCTCGGCTGGATTGAGGAAAATGCGAGGGTGATTGGAGAGATAGGTCTCGAAACTGCGAGTGATGTGGAGGTAGATGTTCTGCTTACACAGCTAAAGCTGGCAAGCAAGCTCGATCTGCCATGCGTTGTTCATACTCCAAGGAAGAACAAGGTTGAGGTAACTGAAAAGGTTCTTGAGGTCGTTAATAGCTCGGGAATCGGTGAAGATCTTGTTGTGATTGATCACGCAACTTCTGAGACTGCAGGCAGAATTCTTGAAGAAGGTTACTGGTGCGGACTGACAATTCAGCCGGGTAAGATAAGTGTGGATGAAGCAATCTCAATCATTGAGAAGTATGGATTTGAAAGGTTCGTTTTGAACAGTGATACCGGTTTTAACGACTGGGAAATGCTCACGGTTGCTGAGACAGTAAAAGCGCTGCTTGAAAAGTTTGATGAGAAAGATGTTTCAAAGGTAGCAATGGATAACGGGAGGAGAGTATTCAGGGTGTAATGCATGGATAGGCCAGATCTGGACTCTTACTTCATGGAGATAGCGAGGGTTGTGGCAAAACGTTCTACATGCCTCAGACAGAAAGTGGGGGCGGTTATAGTCAAGGATAAGAGGATACTTGCTACCGGTTACAACGGAGCCCCGTCTGGATTGCCGCACTGCGAGGAAGTAGGCTGTCTGAGGGAGAAGCTGAACGTTCCTTCAGGAGAGAGGCATGAGCTCTGCAGAGCAGTCCACGCGGAGCAGAATGCCATAATTCAGGCTGCAGTTCACGGAGTGAGCATAGCTGGAGGGACACTTTACACAACCCATCAGCCGTGCATAATGTGTGCCAAGATGATAATAAACGCTGGAATAAAGAGGGTTGTTTACGGTAAAAAGTACGCTGATGAGAGAGGACTTGAATTTCTGAGAGAGGCTGGAATAGAGGTCGTTTATCTGCCCTACGATCAATGTGAGTCAGATAAAAACAGTCCAGATACTGGAATCGGTGAGGAAAGCAGGGCTGAGGAGGGAGAAGCCAGAAAAGCGGAGAAGAGTGGAGAAAAATACTATCTCTAAAGAAAAAATGGCTGTGAATTCAGGAATCTGACTTAAGAAATTCGAGAGCTTCCTTTGCACTCGCGTTCTCGTGGACTATCATGGATATTGCTTTCGTCATCTTCGTCGGATCTTCAGCCTGAAAGATGTTTCTGCCTATTGCAACGCCTCTCGCACCGCCCTCCATTGCCATTTCTACCATCCTCAGCAGATCTTCCTCACTCTTCATTTTTGGCCCGCCTGCAACAACTACCGGTACGGGGCAGCCCCTTGTAACTCTCCTGAAGGACTCGACATCGCCTGTGAAGTTCGTCTTTACAATATCAGCTCCAAGCTCAGCTCCAGCCCTTGCAGCCAGGGCGACAGCTTTTTCGTCGAACTGATTGATCCCCTCTCCTCTCGGGTACATCATTGCAAGCAGTGGCATGCCCCATTCTTCACACATTTTGCTTACCTCTCCCAGAACTTTGATCTGCTGAGCCTCAGTTCTGCTTCCAACGTTTATGTGAACGCTAACTGCATCAGCTCCAAGCTTTATTGCCTCCTCTACCGTACACACGAGAACTTTCTCATTCGGATCCGGGCTGAGTGATGTAGAACCGCTCATGTGAACTATCAGACCAACATCTTTCCCGTAACCCCTGTGACCAAAGGGAACGATTCCCTTGTGTATTACCACTGCATTGGCTCCACCTTCTGCAACCGCGTTTATCGTTTTTGGCATGTCTTCTATCCCCGCTATCGGCCCCATCGAAAGACCGTGGTCCATTGGCACTATCACTGTATTTCCACTGTTCCTGTTGATTATTCTCTCCATCCTTATCTTCTTACCTATATCGCTCATACCAACACCTCGTCGGTTTGCTACATTGACTCACAGTAGCAAAGGATTATAAAGTTATCGCACGAAAGCAAATAAGATTACCATAGATCATCTGAGCTCGACCTCAACCACCTCGCCCTTTGGCTCCACTTCCTTGAATATCTGACCCTCGAACCTGTAAACTTCTGCACCCGATAACCAGCAGTCTGGAGGCAGACCGGCTTTCATGCAAGTCTCGCTGAGAAAGCTCTCCGGATCAAGATTAAGTTCCACAGCTACCTGTGGTAGCAGAAGTCCGGAGTAAGGCCCCATCTGAACTATCAGTCCGTGCTTCCCTATTTCCACGTACTTCGGTATTTCCGCCGGTCTGGCCTCTATTTTTTCCGGAGGTGTCAGCACTGTCACTTCGACGCATATTTCATCCATCTCTTCAAGTCTCACTCTTGGAAACCTTGGATCCTGAGTGGCGGCAGCTATTGCTGACTCTATTATTGCTTCATCCAGCCTTTTAACAGGGTACGGGAAACCTATGCACCCTCTTAGCAGACCCCTCTTTGTTAACGTCGTGAAAACGCCCCTCTTTTCAGCGAAAACTCCTGAAAACCTCTCCTGAATGATCCTACCCTCTGCAAGGTATATCTCTATGGCTGCCCTTGCGAGCTTTACTGCGATTTCTCCCTCTTCCTTCGTGAGGAGTTTCATGTAAGTTTCTCTGACCTCAACGTTTTTAGGATTTTGTCTCTGATGAGAATAATGGATTGAAAATCGGAAGCAGAAAGGGAAGCAACACAAAATGCAGCATGAAACACAAAAGCGAAACGGTAAAGTCTAAAAGACATAAACGTTCTAAAGGTTCTGAGCGGGGTGAAGCGATGAGGCATCTAATTTCAATATCCGACCTGAACAGCGACGAACTTGAGGAAATTATAGAGCTTGCTGAAAAACTGAAAGCTGAGAGGTACAAGGGCGTAATTACCGATTATCTGAAGAACAAAAGCCTTGCAATGATATTCGAACTCCCCTCCACAAGGACGAGAGTCAGCTTCGAAGTGGCAATGACCGATTTAGGTGGCCATGCTTTGTACCTTAACTGGAACGACCTTCAGCTTGGCAGGGGAGAACCAATAAAGGATACTGCCAGAGTTCTCAGCAGATACGTCCATGCCGTGACGATGAGAGTCAGGGAGCACTCGACAATACTTGAATTTGCAGAGTACTCGTCAGTTCCGGTTATAAACGCTCTGAGCAATCTGGAGCACCCATGCCAGATAATAGCCGATCTGCTTACGATAAAGGAGTACAAGGGCAGTCTCAGGGACGTGAAGGTTGTCTGGGTTGGAGACGGGAACAACGTGTGCAACTCGCTAATTCTTGCCTCTGCACTGGCGGGAATGGAGCTCGTTGTATCAACTCCCAAGAACTACGAACCTGATGAGGAAATAGTCAGAAAAGCCAAGGAAATTGCAAAGAAGACCGGTGCCAGAATCGTTTTTGAAGCAAATCCAAATGCGGCAGTTAAAGAAGCTGATGTAATATATACCGATGTATGGACATCCATGGGTCAGGAAAGTGAGAGGGAGGAAAGGCTGAAAATCTTTACAGCGTATCAGGTCAATGAGGAGCTCGTCAACAGGGCGAAAGAAGATGTGATAGTTATGCACTGCCTGCCTGCTCACAGAGGAGAGGAAATAACGGATGCCGTGATTGAGGGAACGAACTCCGTAATATTTGACCAGGCAGAAAACAGGTTGCACGCTCAGAAGGCGATACTGTTAAAGCTGATAGGAGATGAATACGATTGATGGCAAAGTGGGACGCCATAGTTGAAAGAATTACAGATTTTATAAAAAACTTTATTCACAAAGCAGGAGCTGATGGTGTTGTTGTTGGAGTTAGCGGAGGAATAGACAGTGCGTGTGTAGCAAAGCTCTGTACCATGGCTCTTGGCAGAGAAAAAGTGTTTGCTCTTGTAATGCCTGAAAAAGGTGTTACTCCGGAAGGGGATGTGGAGGACGCTTTGAATCTGTGTGATGAGCTTGGAATAGACAGGAAGGTTATAGAAATTTCTCCAGCCGTGTCGGCTATTTGCAAACTTGTGGGATGTGATGGGGGAATTCCTTTCGCAAACATCAAGCCAAGGGTCAGGATGATACTGCTCTACTATCATGCAAACAGCATGAACAGGCTTGTGGCGGGAACGGGTAACAGAAGTGAGCTGCTTGCTGGTTATTTCACAAAGTACGGTGACGGTGGAGTGGACTTTTTGCCCATAGGTGAACTCTACAAAACTGAAGTCTTCCAGCTGGCGAGGCATCTGGGAATACCAGACAGTATCGTGAACAAAAAGCCCAGTGCAAGGCTGTGGAGCGGACAGACTGACGAGGAGGAGATGGGAATAAGCTACTCCGAGCTGGACTCGATACTGATGGCTATAGAGGAGCTTGGCCTGCTGGACAGGGTGGAGAAAGGGGAGCTGATAGGAGAGGAGCTTGAAAAAATAGCAGAGAAAAGTAAATCGGAGCTCAAGAAAGTTGAACTCGTTGTTGAAATGGTCAGAAACAGCGCTCACAAGAGACACATCCCGCCGTGTGCGGAAATAAGGGAGCTTTTGAGAGCCTGTGAGAAGTGAGCGGTGAGGAGATGCAGGATACTGGTGAGAAGAGATTTCCTACTGGAATAGAATTTTTTGATAAACAGACTGGGGGATTTTATCCCGGGTTTATAATTTTGCTTGAGGAAGTTGGTGCCGGCGGAAAGGAGTTTGCTCTGTCCATGATATTCAGAGGGGCTGAAAGGCACTTCAGAGCAACATACATAGCCATGTCGTCAAGTGTGAGTGAGGTTATAAGGGATTCAAAGCTCTGTTTCCCCGAAGCTCCAGAAGAGAGACTTAGAGAGCTGGAGGAGAACGTTAGAATAGTTAGCCTTGAGGAACACTACTTTGAGAGCTCGATAATCCCGGTTTCGTGGTTCAGTACAGAAAAACCGAGTTTGAAAGCTTTTAGAAAAAAAGAAGGGGACATTCTGTCCGAGCTTGTTAGGCTGTGTGATGAAATAGAGGAGGGTAGCCTCGTATTCATAGACAGCATGAGCGACCTCGTCAGGCTTACAAGAGAGAGAATAAGCTGGAACGACCTGATAGATCTGATAAAGGGAATGAGGAAGCTGTGCGTCAAAAGGAACGTTCTGATGCTTACGACACTCACTAAGGGAATGCTTGATAAGGGTAGAGAGGAGGAACTGATGGATCAGGTGGATGGGGCGATAGTTTTTGAGTGGGAAGTTCACAAGGAAGGTGTAACAAGGTGGATGTACATAAGAAAACTTCTTGGCGTTTTACCCGTTCTTGAAAAGAAGAGGATATCGAAGTACAGTATAAAAATTGACCCGCACGAAGGCTTTGTTATTTCTCAGCTTGTCAGAATTGTCTGATTTTCAGAACTGTCTGATTTTTCGATCTTATCTGAGAATTTATTGCAATTTCAAAACGTAAACTATTTTCGGCATGATGATGTTAAACTGTTATGGAGTTACTATCAACAGGTATAGACGGGCTTGACGCAATGCTCGGTGGTGGGATACCTAAAGGACATCTTGTTGCTGTTGTCGGTCAGTACGGTACGGGAAAAACGACTCTCGGGTTGCACTTCGTGTATGCCGGATTACAAAACGGAGAAAAGTGTATAATTCTGAGCTTTGACGAGGATGAGGATAGTCTGATTGAGGATGCAAGGAGTTTTGGAATGGATTTCGATAGTTACTCCGGCAGTCTTGAGGTTACAAGACTTGAAGCTGCTGAAGTCAAGGAATCCCTCAGAAAGATAAAAAGTGATCTGCCTGAAGCTATAAAGGCGATGGGTGCAAGCAGAGTTCTTGTTGACACTATCAGTGTTTTTGAAGCCCTGTTCGATGAAAGTGAAAGGTACAAGGCCCTTGCATCCATAAGAAACGTTCTGAAGGAAGCTGGAGTTACTGCGATAATAACGAGCGAAGCTGACAAGAGCAATCCCATGTTTTCGAAGTACGGGTTGCTTGAATACATATGCGATGGAGCCATAAGTTTGAGATACGTGAGAACGGGGATGGGTGATGGGATGGGTGAAGTAAAACTTGGTATAGAGGTCGTTAAGATGAGGAGAGTCAGGCATGCCCGAAATCCAAGGCCCTACGAAATCACAGAATCCGGTATAGTTGTTTTCGAGAGAGAGGAGATTTTCTGAAGTTTATGACAGTCTTGGTTTATTCTTGTCTAACTCCTTACAGCTGCAGCTCAACTCTTCAACTTCAGATATCGACTCAAAAAACAGCAGTTCAAACGACGTAGCGATCAAGCTCCCTTATTACCCTGCCGCAGTAGTGACATATTGCCTTTACGTCCTCTCCCTCCTTAACAATGTGAAACCTGCTTCTTATCGGTTCCCTGCTGTTTGTTATGCAGTTTCTGTTTGGACATGTCAGTATTCCCTCAACTATGGATGGCAGTTCAACCCTCCTCTTCTCACTTACCCTGTAGTCTTCTATCAGGTTGATTGTGGCGTTTGGGGAGATAAGGGCAATTCTGTTTAGCTCTTCCTCTCCTATGTACTTTCCCTCTACCTTCACAATGTCCTTTTTGCCCATTTTCTTGCTTGGAACGTTCATTGCTATCAGAACTCTCTCACTGCTTCCCGGCTTTATTCCAAGAATTCTCAGAACGAGCAAAGCCTTTCCCGCATTTATGTGGTCTATAACTGTTCCACACCTGATCTTGCTGACTGCCAGCCTGTCCTCTCCCCTCACTTCATTTTCAGTTTCTTTACTTTCAGCTTCTTTTCCGGTATTTTCGTATCCACCCTCTCCATTTTCACCATCTCTCACACATTCACCTCCCGGCCAGCTACTTTCCCGCGAGAACTTCGTACAGTATTGCCATTCTGACGGGCACACCGTAAAAAGTCTGCTGGAAGTACTTTGCATGCTTGGTTTTATCGACGGAAACGTCTATTTCGTCAACTCTTGGCAGTGGGTGCATGATTATCAGACTGTCTCTTGCTTTTTCGAGAATCCTGCTGTCAACCTTGTAGCTTCCAGCAACTTTCAGGTACTCTTCCTCATCCGGAAAACGCTCTTTCTGTATTCTTGTTACGTATAGCACGTCTATGTCACCTATAACGTCTTCAAGCTCTGCAACTTCTACCTTAACTCTGCCCCTTATCTCTTCCAGCAACTCCTCCGGAAGTGCCAGCGATGGGGGGCTGATCAGGTATATTTCTGCACCAAAAAGAGTTAGAGCCTTTATAAGCGAGTGAACGGTTCTTGAATACTTCAAATCACCCATCAGGGCTATTTTCAGGTTTTTTAAACTTGACTCTTTTTTTATCGTGTACAGATCAAGCAGCGTTTGAGTGGGATGCTGTCCAGCCCCATCACCGGCGTTTATTATTGGCACATCCGAATGCTCTGCAGCAAATCTTGCAGCTCCTTCAAGGGGATGCCTGAGAACTATTGCATCTGCATACTTGGAAACAACCTCTATCGTGTCTGCAAGTGTCTCACCTTTAGCAACGCTGCTCGCTTCTTGGGCAGTCATGTTTATAACGTCCCCACCAAGCCTCTTCATAGCAACTTCAAAACTCATCCTTGTTCTTGTGGAAGGTTCAAAAAACAGATTTGCCAGCAATTTCCCTTCAAGCGGTTTTTCACTTTTCTTCCCCTCTGCAACTGGAAGAAACTTTTCTGCAAGATTGAGTATGTACTCTATATCCTCCTTGCTGAGATCGTCTATTGAGATAAGGTGCCGGAACCTCATTGGCCTGAGGTGGTTGTTTCAGCGTATAAAGGTGTTGAAAATCCTCTGCCGGTATTTGCTCACCAAGCTCAGGCAGTTTGCATGGTTAACACCTTATGCCATCAGGACAACTTTTAAATAGCGTAAGCTGAATCTATCCCTGCGAGGGCCGGTAGCTCAGCCAGGAAGAGCAGCGGACTCTTAATCCGCCGGTCGGGGGTTCAAATCCCTCCCGGCCCGCTTGTCTATTTTATGAGAGGTGTAATCGTGATAAGGTGTGCTCACTGTGGCAGAAGAGCGATATACTTCCAGAGGCACTCGGGAAGACATCTCTGCAGGAAACACTTTCTTCAGGACTTTGAGAAGAGGGTCAGGTACGCTGTGAAGAAATACAAGATGATTGAAAGCGGGGACAGAATAGCGATAGCTCTGAGCGGCGGAAAAGATAGCGTGGCGTTAACGCACCTGATGATGAAGCTGTATGGAGAAAGAAAGGATCTGGAATTCTTTGCAATAACGATCGACGAGGGAATAGAGGGCTACAGACCACCCACAGTAAAGATAGCAAGAAAGGTGACGAAGGAACTCGGAATAGAACACGTGGTCGTTTCATTCAAAGAAAACTTTGGAATGACGCTCGATGAAATGGTGAAGCTTGGGGATAAAAAACCCTGCACTTACTGTGGAGTTTTCAGGAAATACCTGCTGAACAGGACTGCAAGGGAGATGGGTGCAAGCAAGCTTGCCACCGCTCACAACCTTGACGACGAAACTCAGACGATACTCCTCAACTTCCTGCAGTCTGACATAGAGAGGCTTGCAAGGCTGATACCCCAGAGAGTTCAGAAAGGGCTTGTTATGAGGATAAAGCCGTTCAGGGAAGTTTACGAAAAGGAGGTGCTGATATACTGTCTTGTCAATTCTTTGCCAGTGGATATGAACGAATGCCCCTACAGTCACTTTCCTGTCAGAGCGATGGTTAGAGATTTCCTTTACGAATTTGAGAATGCCTATCCCGGCAGAAAGTACTCTGTAATGAGGAGTTTTGAAACTCTTATCCCCTGTCTTAAAGAGATGTTTCCGCAGATAGATTTGAACGAGTGTGAGAGGTGTGGAGAACCAACTCCCGGAAAGATCTGTCAGGCGTGTGTTTTACTTGAAGAGCTGAGAAATGCCATGAAGATTAGGGATTCCAGTTCTTCACCTTAACTCTCCTGCCACTCACCTTCATAGCAGCCACCCTCAACAGCGATACGAGGGATATAAGCATCCATGCTGGAGAGTAAACGAAGTAGAACGCTGGTAGCAGGTAATAGCTTATTTTCCACCTGAGCTTTATTGAAACAGCCACCTCACAAACAAGCCACACAGCGAAGGTTACCAGCCCGATTATCGCATTCTTCAGCATCCTCTCCTGAAACAGCAGGAACAGGACGAAGAACAGGAGTTTTTGAGGAAGAACGAGTACTGCAGGAAGTATGAAGTAAACGATTTTCGTGAGTATGTCTCCTTTTATCAGGTCGTTTAAAGCGAAGGCGACTATAGCCGGGAACACGAGGTATAAAGCCGGAATCCAGAGCTGTGGTTTTTTAAGCAGATCGGGGAGGAATTCCAGCACAATCTGTGCTCCTCCAGTGGCCCATCTTTCCCTCTGGGTGCTCCACTCTCTGAACGTTTTTGGAGCGGCAGTGCTTGCCTTTCCAGCAGTTCCAAATCTGTAGCCCCTCAATCCCAGCCTCACTCCAAGATCTGTATCCTCATTTACAACGTTTCTGAATCCTCCAAGGGCAAAAAAGACATCCTTTCTTATGGCAAAAGCCGCACCGTTAAGGCCGAGACACGAGTTCAATCTTTCCGAGAGCTTGGCCACGGCGAACATGTTAAGGTAATCTATGTTCACAAGCTTCTCCATCAGATTCTTTCCCCTGATCTCCTTTCTTATCTCAACAGCGTCGTACCTTTCAAGAGCCCTGATTATCTCCTTCAGCTCGCACTCTATAAGCGTGTCTGAGTCTATGAAAAGAAGAAAATCTCCCTCTGCAAGTCTGGATGCTTCGTTTAACGCCCTCCACTTGCCCCTTCTGCTCTCACTTACGGAAAGCTTGAAGCTGTACTTTCTCATCAGGAATCTGAGTCTAGCATCCGGGCAGTCTGCTGCAATTATGAACTCTTCAGCACCCATCTTCTTTAACTTCAGGTAATTCTCCTCTATCAGACCCGGAGATCTGTAGGCGGCGAATATTACCGTTACCTTTTTGCATGCTCTCTCAGCAGTTTTTTCTGTAAACACTTCCACGGATTTTCCTCCTTTTACAGCTGGCTTTTACAGTTGCGCCGGATCTGATAATCTGATAGTCTGATAAGCGTTGCCAGAGGGCTGTTAATGTTTTACATCTCACAATCTGTCTGTTTCAAAAATTGCAAAATTAAACAATTTTTATAAGTTTTACCCTCTTGCGGGCGCAGCCCTTATTGCCATTATGGATACGGATGCTATTAACACGGCTCCAAGAATTGAATAGAGGAGATACTGAAGTGCACTGTGTTTGAACTCAAATCCAATCCCGCTGTTTGCGAGTATGAATATGCTTGCCCCCCAGAGCACAAGTCCAGCAGAAATTAGCATGAAGGGCATTGCAAGCTGTTTTCTTACAGGTTTCTTTTCAACTATGTGGTCAAAAAGTCTTCCAAGAGAGGCAGCTATTCCTCCCCCAACTATCCACCAGACCGCACCGTATATGAATGCCGTAATTATCGTTATGATTCCGGGAGCGATTTTACCGTTGTAAACACTCCAGACAAGGTTTATTCCCTGTATTGCTCCGATAATTATCAGTATTGCTGAAACAACGTATGCAACGAAAGATAACCTTCCTTCAAGCAACGCCCTCCTGAGAGTTGAGAAGTACTCCTCCACAGCGTCCTCCAGTCCGTAAGCTTTTATCAGGAAGTACAGCCCGATGGTGAGAATTATGGCTCCAGAACCCCACTCGGGGTAGCGTGCAAGCAGGAATACCGAGTAAACGATGAATATTATCCCAAGAGGTGTGAGCGTCATTCTTGCAATTTTCGGATCGTCAAGCATCTTCTTTATCAGGAAATACGTGCCCTCAAGAGTTCTGCTCTGCCTGACAATAACCCTGTTAACGGCATCTATCTTGAATCTGCTTGAAATCAGGGGCATTATGTATTCATCCTCGCTCCCGTCACTGACAACGACGACTTTCTTAGCTCCTAAGCTATCCTTTAGCCAGTCAAGCTGCTCTGCTATTTTCGTATCGGAAACGACGCCAACCCTCTCATCTCCACATATGGTTACGACTTCAACGTCTTCTCCGGACTTTTTCAGTTCGTCGTAAACTTTTACCGCCCCGAACATCGTGTTTACGTCAGATTCCTCTGGATCTGCTATTGCAAGCTTAACTGCAGCCTCTACGTTGGCTCTCCTGCCAACTACCGGTGATTTTATTCCTGTCTTCCTGCCAAGATCATTGTCTCTGTCTATTGCTATTACAAGTTTTTCGGGCATTCGAAAAAGACATCGAGCAGGAAATATATAAAACTACTTAAGATGCTGTGGGCTGATGATCGAAGCTGATGAAGCCAATCAGGAAAGTCCGGAGGAAATATTCAGGAATCTGAATCCTGAGTTTTTTGAGAGGTATTCCAGAATTGACGGATCAAGAGAGTTCTGGAGATATATGGCAAAACCCCTTAGGCTGAGTGTCAGGGTGAACACTCTGAAAGGAGAACTTGAAAAGATTGTGGAATTGCTTGAGAGGTACGGTGATCTGGAGAGGGTTCCGTGGTGTGATGAAGGATTTTTCGTTCACTCTAACGGTCTGGATGGATCGTGCATTGAGCACCAGCTTGGTCTGATATTCTTTCAGGAAGCTTCGTCAATGATACCTCCGGTCGTTCTGGGAGCTGAGAGAGGAAAGTCAATTCTTGATATGGCTGCTGCTCCCGGGGCGAAGACGACCCAGATAGCACAGTATGTGGAAAACGACGCTTTGATTGTTGCTAATGATGTAAAGTACCCGAGAATAAACATTCTTGTGTCAAACCTTCAGAGGTGCTGCGCTCTGGCACACGTCACTATGTGTGATGGCAGGAAGTTCGGGAGAATGGGGGAGAAGTTCGATTACGTTTTGCTTGACGCTCCTTGCAGCAATGTTGGTATGGCAAGGAAAAACTACAAGTATGCCAAAATATGGAGCATGAGAGAAGTTCTTTCACTCTCAAAACTTCAAAAACAGCTCATTCTTTCAGCCTACGACTGCCTGAAAAAAGGTGGTGTTCTCGTTTACTCGACATGCACTCTTGATCCGCTTGAAAATGAGGAGGTTGTGGATCATTTAATAGCAAACAGAAATGCTGAGGTGGAGAAGATAGACCTGCCAGTCAGGGGTGTGAAACCTCTTACCGAGTTTGAGGGTAGAGTGTACTCTGAGGAAGTGAGGAAGTGTCTCAGGGTGCATCCCCAGTGCAACGATACCGAGGGGTTTTTCGTGGCAAAGATCAGGAAACCTGTCTGAGGTGTTCAGTATGAGGATGAGGGACGTCACTGAAGAGGTAAGGAGGATGCTTGAAAGGCAGTTTGGAATACAGTGTGACCTGCAATTCTATGAGGGCGGGAAAGGGAAGGTATATGCGATGAAAGAGCCCCCTCAGCTTATAGATGCGAGCATAAGGAGGAAAATTGTGCACTCCGGGGTTTATGTTGGCAGGATGGAGAGGGATGGGTTCAGGCTGAGCATAGATGGCTCCTCTCTCGTTGGCAAGTATGCGAGGAAGTGTGTTGCTGATGTCAGTGATGAAGAGGCTGAAGCGTGGATGAAGGGGGAGGATCTGGAGGGTTTGAAGTTTAACGATTTTGATAAACATGCAAATTGCAGATATCTGATTTTGAGGTGGAGGGGTTTTTACATAGGGTGCGGGAAGGTTATTAACGGCCGAATCAAGAATTACGTTCCAAAAAACAGGAGGATACAGGTTTAATTTTCTGTTTTGTCTCATTTTAAGGCTGGATGTTATGCTTTTGTGATTCTTTACAGTTTCTGTTCTGGCTGTTTTGTCAGTTTTTTGTTTGCGTCTTGGTCTGATTTTATCTTTGAAAAAGAAAGAACTGGTTATGTTGAATGTCTTTCAATCCCATTCTGGTCTGATTTTATCTTATAAAATTAGTTATAGATGGGGTGGAAAAAATGACTTTCAATCCCATTCTGGTCTGATTTTATCAGGCGAAACACCAAAAGATCTTATAAACAATGTTGACTTTCAATCCCATTCTGGTCTGATTTTATCAGCTGGTAATTTTCCCTCCTGAACGTATATAACGTTTTCTGATTGCTTCTCTCACAACCTCTAATCGTCCACCTCAGATAATGCTACCAGTATATAACATCAGACGACTGGCACATCTTCCTTTATTTCCCTTTATCCACCATTAAATCAGATTATTCACCAATTACTCCCGTTAAATCATGCTACTCCATCAACAAACCTCTCCACACCTTCCATTCTCTCAGTTCTCGCAGTAAATAAAATAACTTTAAACAATATTTCTCACGAATAAAAACATCAACGACCCTTTATCCTGCCTCCTGTACCTTTTATCTCCTCTCAATTCGACTTGTTCAGAGAAAAATCCAATTTCCTCGGGATTAGAATGTAGCCTGTGCATTGCAGTATCGCTCAGCAAAAGCAGAGCTCGTAGTATGCACACTTCCTGCAGAAACTCCTGTAAACAGGTTTTGGAATTTCTCCTCTTACAGTTTCCTCAATCTCCCTGAGGGCTTTCTCCACTTCTTCCCTCATTTTCTCGTCAAGAATAACATCAACGACCTTTTTCTTCTTTGGATAGCTTATCTGTCCTTTCGCTTTAATTCCAAGCTTTTCCAGAAAGTACAGATAGTAGGCAACCTGAAATATGTGTGCTTTCTCCATTCTTTCTGATCTCTTTACCTCCACCACAGTAATTTCTCCGTTTTTTCCTCTGACAACGTCTATTGCAATTGGTTCGATCATAACGTCCTTCTCGTCTCTTAAAAAGGTCTCCCTGTGCAGGAGTGAACCGAGTTTTACGAGATCACTCTCCTTTTCCATGGTTATCCCGTGGGAAAATAGCCATAGTTTTGTTTTGCAAATGTAGTAGTAATTTACCTGAATTCCTCTTATGTACATCTCCTTCAGCCTGCTTTCCGCTTCCACAACTGTATTATCTCATCAGCATATTTCACTGTATTTGCTGATTGCAGCAGATTGCAGACGGTGGTAACATTGGAGATAACAAGAATTTACCTGCAGAAAAAATTTAGAGAATACTACCTCAAAATGAAACCTGAAGTCAGGGAGCTTGAAAGGAGAGAGTGGGCATTTTCACCTCTGAAAACTTTCCCTGACTTCGTGATGTACAGGCACATATCTTTCTCTTCCGAGGACGAATTCAAGGCGTATGTGCTGAATAACACGCCACTCCATTCCTACTATTCCTCAGCATACTACGAAAGACCGGGAGAAGAAAGGATGGAGGACAAGGGCTGGATTAAAGCTGACCTGATATTTGATATAGATGCAGATCACCTGCCTGTAAAGGATACGAACACATTTGAGGGTATGCTCAGGGCTTTAAAACTTGCCAGAAAAGAGATACTGAGACTTTACGAAATGCTTGAGAAAGATTTTGGAATTAAAGATATGGAAATCGTCTTTTCCGGGAGCAGAGGTTATCACATTCACGTTTACGATGAGGACTATCTTACTCTTGGATCTGCTGAAAGAAGGGAGATTGTAAACTATTTCACCCTGAACAGAATTGGAGAACATCTTTCAACCCAGAGACTGAGAGTGTGCAGGTGCTCCTCCAGATTGATGCTTCTGAAAATTAAATCTGGAAATGCCGGTAGTGAAAAACTTCTGGAGAGTCTGAAAAGGAAGCTGAACAGGTCAACTTTAAAGGCCCTTTCAAGGTGTGATACAAAATCTCTGAGAAAGAGAGAAAAAGCGTTTTTTGAGGAGTGTTTCAGGGAGTGTGTGGAGAAGCTGAGAATACATATAGATGAACCTGTAACATCCGACACTCACAGGTTGATAAGACTGCCGAACTCTCTTCACGGCAAGACGGGATTCATAGTCAAACCTCTTGAAGTTGACGAACTCGAAGACTTTGAGCCCTACAGGGATGCAATAGCTTTCGGCAGCGAAAGCGTTAAAGTCAGGTGCATCAAGCACGCAAGGTTGAAAATCGGGGAGGTTAATCTCAACCTCAGGGCTGGAGAAAAGGCAAAAGTACCCGAATATGCTGCAATCTATCTGATGTGCAGGGGGATGGCACTCTATGGATATTGAGGAGCTCATGATACTCGTTGAGAAGAGCAGAAAGGCAATTCAGGTTATTGAGGAAACGCTGTTTGACGAGATAAGGGAGAGAATAGAGGAACTTGAGGAGATGAGGAGGAACGCTGAACTGAGCGAAGATATACTCAGAATAGACGATGAACTCAGAACTTTGAGGAGAATACAGAGAAAGCTGTTTGAGGAGAGAACGGGCAAGATAATAAGAGCTGTCTGGGCGGAGGTCTGCGGAACTGTTAGCGGGATAGAGGGTCTGGAAAATTTAACCGAAAAGGAGAAACTGTTTTACCGGGATCTGTACTCTCTTATATCCTCTTTCAGAGATGAAGTCCTGTTCGGGCTGAGTGGAAAGGAAGAAGAAGGCGAAGAGGAGGAGAAGGTAGAGGAAAGCCTCGATACAGGTTACGTTGTCGTGAGAGTCCTTGACAGTGCTGAATTTGAGGGAATTGACGGAAAAACATATAAATTGAGGAAAGAAGATGTGGTTGCACTTCCTTCACTTAACGCTAACGCCCTGATAAAGGGTGGTCTGGCTGAGACTATCGAGATAAAGAGGTAATAAAGAGGTGAAAGGATGAAGTATCCGAAGAAAGTTAAGACTTACTGCAAGTACTGCGGAAGGCATACGGTTCACGAAGTTGAGAAGGTCAGCAAGGGCAAGCAGAGCTCTTTGAGGTGGATAAACAGACAGAAAAAGAGGAGAGGCAAGGTCGGTAACCTTGGAAAGTTCAGCAAAGTACCCGGTGGGGATAAGCCGACCAAGAGAGTAAACATAAGGTTCAGGTGCACTGTCTGCAAGAAGGCCCACCACCGCCCGACGTGGAGAGTAAAGAGATTCGAGCTCGTTGAGAAGTAAGGCGTTTAAGGCGTTTAAAGTTAAAAATTAGGTGGTATCGATGGCAGGGGTGGTGCTTGTGGAGAAAAATCTGAATAGAAAAAAAAGTCACTTCGTCAAGGTCAGGTGCCCTGACTGCGAAAACGTGCAGATAATTTTTGATCACGCCTCCACCGTTGTAAAATGTCTCGTTTGTGGCAGAACTCTTGCAGAGCCGACCGGTGGGAGGGCAAGAATAAAGGCTGAAATCGTGGAAGTAGTTGACGAGGACTACAAGTAATCGAGTGAAAATCAAGTGAAAAGGTGAAAGAATGTCAAACGAGGGAAAGAACATCTTTGTCGAGGAAATCGTTCACACACCGGTGGAAAAGCAGGATGTGGAGATTGTAGAGAGGAAGGGCATAGGACACCCTGACAGTCTTGCCGATGGAATAGCTGAGGCGATGAGCAGGGCTCTGAGTCAGGAGTACATGAAAAGGCTTGGCACAGTACTTCATCACAACACGGATGAGACGCAGATAGTTGCAGGCAGGGCAAAACCGGAGTTTGGTGGTGGAGAGGTAATTCAGCCGATTTACGTTTTGCTTGTTGGCAGGGCTACAAAGGAGTTCGATGGAACGTACATTCCAACCGATAAAATAGCTCTGAAAGCTGCAAAGAACTACGTTAAGTGGAGCATGCATCACCTTGATGTGGAGAGCGAGATTATTTTTGATGTCAGGCTTGGAGAGGGCAGCACAGATCTGCAGGATGTTTTCAGGAGAGGTAAAATCCCCCTCGCCAACGATACCTCTTTTGGAATCGGTTATGCTCCACTCAGCGAAACGGAAAGACTCGTTTACAACGTGGAGAGGAAGATATACTACGAGTTCAGAAAGAAGAACCCGGCAGTTGGTGAGGACGTAAAGGTAATGGGGCTGAGAGAGAAGGACAGGATAAAACTCACAATAGCGTGTGCGTTTATAGGTGAGTATCTATCTGACATAAAGGAGTACGATTCCCTCAAGAATGAGCTGAAGAGCTGGGTGGAGGATATAGCTGGTGATTACACTGAAAGGGAAGTGGAAGTTTACGTTAACACCGCAGACTGTTATGAGACCGGATGCTACTTCCTGACTGTTACGGGAACTTCTGCTGAAAACGGTGACGATGGTAGTGTTGGAAGGGGCAACAGGTGCAACGGTCTGATAACACCCGGCAGGCCAATGAGCATGGAGGCCACAAGTGGCAAGAATCCAATAAATCACGTTGGCAAAATCTACAACCTGCTTGCGAATTTAATAGCGAACGAGTGCGTGGAAAATGTGGAGGGCATTGAGGAGATCTACGTCAGAATCCTGAGCCAGATTGGAAAGCCAATAAACGAGCCAAGAGCTTTGAGCATCCAGATAATTCCAAAGAAGGGTTACGAGGTCGAGAAGATGAAGGGCAAAGTTACGGAAATCGCAGAAAGCTGGCTTGAAGATACAACCAGAATAACTGAAATGGTCATTAACGGAGAGCTAAAAACGTTTTAAAAATTTTTAAGCATTCACGATACTACTGCCCTTTCTTGGATTTGAACTGTGCCTCGTAAAGCTTTGCTACCCTCTCAATAGTATCCGCTTCATCAATGCTCTTATCCTCCCTCAGCCTGACGAACCTTGGAAATCTGAGGGCAAAACCACTCTCGTACTTGGGGCTCTTCTGAATTTCCTGATATGCAACTTCAAAGATGTACTTCGGTCTGAACTTCACCTTCTTTCCTTCCTGATACTCTATCAGAGGTTTGAAAAGCTCAGTCAGCTCCTCAAGCTCTTCATCCGTAAAACCCGTCGCCACCTTGCCAACCCTTAACAGTCTTCCATGCTCGTCAAGGCAGGCAAGCTCGTAAGAGCTTATCAGGTGTGACCTCTTTCCCTCACCCCACTCTCCCCCCACCACGACGAGATCGAGGTTTTCCATTACCGGCTTGAGTTTAAGCCAGAGTTTTCCCCTCTTGCCAGGGATGTAGGGCGAGTCGGGTTTCTTCATCATAACTCCTTCGTGTCCTGCATCGAGTGCGGAGTGATAAACTTCCTCTATCCTCTCAACACTCTCGGTAACTGTTTGCTCAGCGACAACTATAACGTCCGACTCGTTTACGACACTCTCAAGAATTGCTCTTCTCTCCTTCAGGGGAAGATCTATTGTCTCCTCTCCATCGTGGAACAGTATGTCAAAGAGGTACACCTTTATCGGTATTTTTTCCACCATTTTGCTGACCTCATGCTTTCTTCTGAACCTTCTGAGTATGTGCTGGAAGGGCATCGGTTTTCCTTCCTTCATTGCAACAGCTTCGCCATCAAGTATTACGCCCTCCTTAATAGAATTCTTTACAGCCTCCACAACTTCCGGAAGTGCTTTTGTCACGTTTTCGAGTCTTCTTGAGAAAATCGTTACCCTTCCATTGCCCCAGTGAATCTGAACCCTCGTACCATCGAACTTCCACTCCACTGCGACCTTTCCCATCTCTCTGACAGCATCCTCAACACTCTCGGCAACCTGAGCAAGCATCATTTTTACCGGAATGTGCAGCTGGATTTTGAGCTTCTCCAGCCCCTCTTTCCCCTCATTTTTTGCAACCACCGCCACCCTGCCAAAGTCGTTGGTTATCATGTAAGCTCTTTCAACGAGCTCACTGCTTATTCCCCAGGCCTTTGCTATTGCATCTCTAACAATCCCCTCACCCACACCAAGCCTCATTTCCCCAAGCACGAGTCTGGTCAGATACCTTGCCTCCACTGGTGTGGCTGAAACATACAGGTCTGCAAGAAGCCTGACTTTCCTCTTCTGACTGCCCTCGCCCGTTAGAGCGCTCATTGTGTCAAAGACCTCTCTCACCTTCCTTATCGTGAGCTCCTCCTGAAACAGCGTCATCTGCCTTTTTCCTCTTATCAGAATCTCGGCAGCTCTTCCAAGGTCTCCTGTCTCCCTTAGCAGCTCTTCAACTCTTGATCTCTCAGCTCCAGTGGCAAGTTTTAAAGCCTCGTAAACGAGCCCGACACCAACTCCAAGCTCTCTCTCATCCCATGGCGGGTAAACTTTTCCAGTTATAAACAGAACAACGTTATACAGATCGTCATCGTCCTCTATTTTCCTGAGAAATCCTGCAATTTTTGCAGTCATTTCAAGAGTTGAGGATATCTTCTCCAGCACATCACAGAATTGAGCGAACTCCCGGAAGGTGAGAGACATGAAGTTTTTATTCTTATCCGGGTTTTTAAATTTCCCGATTTATCCCGATGAAAATTATCTGCCCCAGAGGGGCTTCTCCTTTCTCTTTATTTCCATGAGCTCGTCAAGAGCCTTTCTCGTTTCTTCACTCAGGGAGTCGTAGAGGTCTCTCTTTATTATTCTGGCATGCCTTTCAGGCACGTCAACGTAAAGGATTTCATCTCCACTCAGATTTCTCCCGATAACTGCCCCATCTATGGCTATGGCGAGCTCCTCCCCTTCGCCAGCAACGTTCAGGAAGTTATCCTCTTTCTTCATACTCCTGATAGTGCCAACAACAGTCCCATCGGGTTTTATCAGCCTGACTCCTTTCTTCACCTCTCCAGCAACTATCCTCGCACCTATGACTGCAGGTTTGCTCCTTCTGAATATGAAGTTCTTCAGCAGCTTGATTTTTCCCGGCATTATTAAGGCCTCTACTTTCTTTCTCTCTCTTTCGAGCCTCAGCTTTTCTCTCCACTCTGTAATTCTATCTATGAGGGAGTAAATTACAGTGTCCATGAACAGGACAACTCCGTACTTGTCTGCCTCCTCCTCAACCCCCGGCAGGGTTTTTACATTGAATCCAACGATTACCCTGTTTAACTCGTCCTTGTTTGCAGAAGCTTCCACAACATCTCTCTTGTCAATATCTCCAACTTCTGCTTTCTTTATCGGAATCCCATGCTCCCTCAGCTCGTTAATCAGTGCTTCAAGGGAGCCAAGTGTATCTGTTTTTAATACGACCCCTTCCTCATCTGTTCTGATCACGACTTCCTCGTACTCCTTTCTTATCCTCTCCCTGAACTTTTCGATGTCCTCCTCGCTTTCAACGGCTTCAAACTCACTACCAGCTACAACCCCCTCAAGGTTTGGAGCTACAAGCTTTATACCAGCAGCGGCTGTAACTTCCTTCACTCCTCTGAATTTGCTCTCCACTCTCATTTCTCTGGCAGGTCTTGGCTTCAGTATTCCCCTGACCTTTGTTACTATTACATCATCCTTTCCGGCAATTGCTATCGTATCCCCAACCCTCAGCGTTCCATCGTAGAGTATTACATCGCAGGTTATTCCAAGACCCTTCTCCTCCTTCACCTCAAGTATCGTTCCCTTTGCCTTTCCCTCTACATGGAGTCTGAGATTTTCCTCAAGGTACTTCTGAGCCAGACCAACAAGCAGCATCAGCAGTTCCGGCAACCCCTCTCCGGTAATTGCCGATATCGGAACTATTGCAACAGTTCTTGTAAAATCACTCACCCTGTCAAATCTCTCTGCATTGAATCCAAACTCGTACAGCTTGGCTATGAGCTCGTAAATTCTGTTTTCGAGCCTTCTCTTAACGACGTCATCCTGCTTTGCAAAAGTTTTGACGAAGGGCATGTTCTCATGTTTCTGCCATCCCGGAATTCTGTCAATCTTGTTTGCAGCAACAACAAAAGGAGTTTTGAACGTCTTGAGTATTGAGATTGCCTCGTTTGTCTGCTCTTTAAATCCCTCATTTATATCGACTATCAGAATTGCAAGATCGGCTAATGCTCCTCCTCTCCTTCTGAGGTTCGTAAAAGCCTTGTGTCCGGGGGTATCTATGAACAGCAGTCCCGGGATTTTTACGTTGACCTTCCAGATATCCTTGCAGATTTCCTTTATAACGTCTATCGGCACTTCTGTTGCTCCTATGTGCTGGGTTATCCCGCCTGCCTCCTTTGCAGTAACTCTTGTGTTTCTGATCTTGTCAAGAAGTGTGGTTTTACCGTGATCAACGTGACCGAGAACGGAGACTATTGGAGTTCTCAGATTTTTAGGCTCCTCGCCCTTCTTTTTCTTGCCCTTCTTTTTGGCCATTGTACCACCGGTGTTCTCTGCTCAGCTATGAGAAAAAGTAAAGAAAAAATTTACTCGTAAAGCCACTCTTCCCCGGACTTTGAGTATTCAATTATTTCATCAGCGTCGAAGAAGAGAGAAATCTCCCTCTCTGCAGATTCGAGGGAGTCTGAAGCGTGAACAACATTTCTACCTATATCCATTCCGAAATCTCCCCTGATCGTTCCGGGAGATGCCTCTACAGGATTGGTAGCTCCCACGAGAGTTCTAACTACCTTTACAGCCTCCTTACCTTCGACAACCATGGCTACTACGGGGCCGGAGGTTATGTAATCCACAAGAGCCTGAAAGAATGGTTTCTCAGCGTGCTCTGCATAATGCTCTCTTGCAAGCTCCTCCTGAATCCAAAGCATCTTCATTGCAACTATCTTGAGCCCCTTCCTCTCAAGTCTTGAGATTACCTCTCCAACAAGCCCCCTCTGAACACCATCCGGCTTGACCATGACGAAAGTTCTCTCCATACCCTATCCCTCACTGTTTCTGATAGTACTTTGTCCACTTTAGCTTCCTCGGGTTTCTCTTCAGCTCAAGCATGTTCTTCTCGCACTTGCGGGAACAGAAGTACAGAACCTTTCCGTCTCTCCTGACGTACATCTTTCCGGTTCCAACCTCTATCTCATTCCCGCAGAAAGAGCATATTCTCTTCTCCATTGCCATCACCTTACGAGCAGCTTCTTGGCTTCTCTTGCAGTCTCCTTAATCATTAACACGTCTCCAACTCTTACGGGACCAAAAACGTTTCTTGTGATTATCCTTCCCTTGTTTTCTCCGGCCAGAATTCTGACCTTTACCTGCGTGGCCTCTCCGTGCATTCCGGTTCTACCAACTATCTCTATAACCTCCGCAGGCTGAATGTCCTCCTCCTCAGCCATAAGCATAACCTCCCGGTTAAATTAAAATAAAGTAAATTACTTCTTCAATCCTTCAATCTTGCTCACGAGCTGGTTCAGTTCCTTTCTTGCTTCTCCCTCGTTTACTATTGCTGCAGCCGAGCAGTCAACTTCAATTCCCACAGCCTTTCCGATCTCACTCTTTCCGTTGATGTACACGTACGGAATGTTCTTCTCCTCGCACAGGAGTGGCAGGTGTGCCACAATCTCTGGCGGGTCAACGTCTGTGGCTATGTAAACGAGCTTTGCAATTCCCCTTTCAACGGCTTTGGTTGTCTCGTTTGCACCCTTCTTTACCTTGCCTGTCTCTCTTACTTTTTCAAGCAGAGCCAGTGCTTCGTTCTGTACCTCTTCAGGAACATCAAACCTGACGTACACGCTCATATTTTACACCTCCTTCCTTCAGAGTCATCATTCATCGGATCTCCAACGAATTCTTGGAATTCGGTTTCCCAAGTGCTGAGTTGCTTATTCGGTTATGTTTTAAAACTTTTGGTGTCATCTTTTCAGCAGTAGCTGTTAGGTGTGGGTGTTGTGGATGACTGGTAGAGAACTTAATTCGAAAACGATGCTGAACGATAGAGAATTCGCAGAGTACATGCTCTCAAGAGAGCTTGACTGGGCGGATATAGTGCTATGCCTTAGAAATCTGCTCAGGTTGAAGTACCTGCCTGTAGCGATAAAGTTTTCATTCACTCTTGATGATCTGGAATCTCTGCTTAAATATAAAACGGCAGGAAAGAACTTTACTTTCTGCCAGTATGCTGCCTTTACAAGACAGGAAGGTGTTAAGCTGGCAGGCTTTAAAAGTACGATGGGCTGCACGAATGCGATGTACGTTTTCAACTGGAAGGACTTTGATGATGAAGAAATTAAGGGACATAGGAAGTATGCGAAAAACGATCAGCAAGCAAGGTTTTTTGCCGAAACAAAGCCAAGACTCAGGAAGGGTATGAAGTACTTTGCTCTCTCACCCCTTCATGAAGTTGACTTTCAGCCCGATGTTGTTTACATCGTTTGCGACGTTTTGCAGGCGTATCACCTCTGTAACGACTACATGGCTGCCTTTAACGTTCATCCCCTCAGACCAAACTTTACCGTCAACTCTGCGGTTTGTGCAGGGGCTGTGTGGTGTTACAACACGGGAGAACTGAACATTACTCCAATGTGCAGCGGTAGCAAGACGTCCGGGAAAACGGAACAGGGAGAGGTTAATGTTTTTATCCCGGGGAACAAGATCAGGGCTCTTGTGGAAAGAATGCTCGAAAGAACTGTTGAGTATGGTGGTGTCAGCTTTCCGAGGACCGGTAAAACGTATCCGGGATGCGATGTATGCAAACTTTGCCCGATATTCAGACCAAAGGACATCAGAAGTGTAAGGGAAATTGAAGGGCTGCTTTAGATTTTAGAGTTTTGGAGTCCCAGTCTTAGAATCCCATGAACCTTGCGATGGAGGCAAGGGCGAGGAAAGTGAAAAAGTTTGCAATGGAGCTTATTCCTGCAGCTTTTACGGCGTCGATTTCTCCCACAAACGATATCACTGCACTCTCAAACAGTATTTCTGGTAGTAGCATTACGAAAAAGAACGATACCGGATCAATGTTCGGATAGGAAAATGCCGCTACCGGTATCAGCAGGTATGAAACAATCACGGCAACAGAGACGGCTTTGCAGACCTTGCTTCTGCTGATATCTATGGCTGAGGCAACAACGTATGCAGTCAGAACTTCGACGACAATCGAAGTAACGAATGATACTGGTATAAGTTTTATCCACATTTCAACTCCACTTGACACGTCCAACTCTCAACGACCTGTTAATATTAAATTTTCTAAACTGGATGAAAGTTGTTAACTGAAATATCGTTTTCCTGATAATTCCGGAAAGCAGAGAAGAAAAAGCAGGTTAAAGACAGTAAGCAAATAAAGGCAAATTCAACGACATAGAATGTCAAAATTAAAATATTTTAAATAAATTCGTTTCTCAGAATGCCTATTTTCTCTATCTCCACCTCGACGACATCTCCTCTGCTAACCCTTCCAACTCCGGCAGGTGTACCTGTTGCAACTATATCTCCTCTTTTCAGGGTCATGATTCCGGATATGAACTCTATCAGATCTCCAACTCCGAAGATCAGGTTTGATGTGCTTGAATTCTGAACTACATTTCCGTTCAGTCTTGTCTGTATTCTCAGGTTTTCGGGTTTTGAATCGAGCTTTACGGCATACGGGCCTGCACAGGCAAAAGTATCGAAACTCTTTGCTCTTATCCACTGCCCGTCCTTTCTCTGCAGATCCCTTGCAGTTACATCGTTGAAGCAGCAGTAGCCAAGAATATAATCCTCAAAATCGCTTGAAGATACGTTTTTGCATTTTTTCGAGATTATAAATGCAAGCTCCCCCTCGTAATCGACTCTGCTCAGTTCTGGAGGAAGATCCGGGATTACCACTCTATCCTCATGCCCTATAAGTGAGGAAGGTGGTTTGAGAAAGATTACGGGCTCATCCGGTATCTCTATTTTTAACTCTCTGGCATGGTCAATGTAGTTTAGACCGACGCATACTATTTTCTCAGGTTTTGATGGTGGCAGAAATTTCACGGCGTTTAGCCTGAACTTCAACCCTTCGAAGTTTAGCTCTCCTTTCTCTCCGTCAACTTCAAAAAATCCCTCGTAAAGTTCACCACAGGCGTAAAATCTGCCGTAAGCTTCCATTATCTCACCCCCTTTACAAGATCGAATCGGGACTGGGTAAGGATAAATCGGACTCTACTATCGAGCACATGCACACGCTGAGCAGTGAGTATGCGAACGGTATGCCAAAAAGCATGAGCGGGGGGACTGCTGAGCACAGCAGAACTATCAGTGTGCATAATGCAAAAGCTGAAAATGCTGCCGGGTAGTTTCTTATAGCCACCCTGAATCCTGCTGGAATGCTGTTCAGTGTGGACTCGTTTCCAACAACCACAATGTATTTGGGCATGACGAGCAGCGGTGCTACAAAGAGGTATGCAAGAGGAGCGACTCTAACAATTCCGCTGAACCCTGTTATGTAATATACGAGGTAAAAAGGCATAAAGAATGCAATGACACCAAGACTGCATATGAAATCCACGATAAGAACAGGAATTGTGTAGACCATACCTTCCTCAAGTGCTCTTCTGAATGAAAAGCTGCCTGAAAGGACAACGTACTTTGAAGCGACTATTAACGATGCACTGAAGTACTCGTAAACGAAAAGTCCAAAGAGACCAAACAGGAGGAAAACGGCTATGGTCTTTCCAATATTCTTTTTCAATGAGCTCATTACTTCCTTTTCTACATTTTCCACGTACTTCGTGGCGTTGCTCATGTTTTCTCTGCTCACGTTTGTTATCTTCTGTATCTCCCCGGCAGGCATTGCGGTAAATACTGCGAAAACCATTATAAGGTACAGCAGAAAGAGGGAGGCTAGTGGGAAGGCCATGAGCCCTATGTTCTTTACCGTCAGTTTCAGGCTGTCGAGAATCATGAGGATTTGCACTGTTTGCGGGATTAAAACGTTTAGCCTGTGGAAGGTGGTGGCATGACGAAAGTTGCCTTCTTCAGACCCGAAAACAGAGCTGGAGATCTGAAAAAGTTTGAAGAGTGTTTTGAGGTTATACATGTACCCTTCATAAAGATCTCTGAGAGGCAATCTGAAGTTGAAAGGTTCAGTATGGCTGAATTCGAATCAGCGGTTGTTACGAGTGTAACAGCAGTTGAAATTCTTGAGAAGCATGGGCTGATAGACAAGCTCAGAGGTAAAAAGGTAGTTGCAATTGGAAATAAAACGGCAGAAAAGCTGAGGGAAATGGGTATAGAGTGCGAAATACCGGAAAAGTTTGACTCCGAGAGTGTTGTCAGAGAGTTCAGGGGAAAGCTCAGTGGCAGGGTCGCTTTACTGAGGAGCGATAAGGGCGATCCTGTTCTGCTTGAAGTTGGCGATTCTGACGAGTTCAGGCTTTACAGCATAGATTTCTCTCACGGCGAAGAACAGAAAAAGGTAATTGAAGAAATTGCCAGTGGTAATGTTGATTGCGTGGTGTTTTCGAGCAGGATGATGGCAAGGAGCTTTATTGAGATGTGCAGAAAACTTGGGCTGGATGTGAGGGAAGTGCTCAGCAGGTGTGTGGTTGTGGCAATAGGGCCGCCTACAAGGAGAGAGCTTGAGAAGCATGGAATTAAGTGTGTAATGCCCGAGGAATATACGTTTGATGGAGTTTACAGGCTGCTGAAGTCGGAGCTGCTGGAAGCTGCTAAGATCAATGAAGGTAATTGATAAATGAAACAGATAAAAACAAAATAAAAACATAAAAATCCATAAAAATGAGGTCGGGAGTCAGGAAGATCAGGCTTGAAGGAGATGCCAGACAGATATACAGGAAAATTGTGAGGGAGATAGAGAGCAGACTCAGCATAGGGAAGAGCAGGGTATCTCTGCTGAAACTGAGAGATGAAAGGGGAATTCTGGGATTTCAGAACTGGCTGAAATCCCTCCCGTATATTTCGGGTCGTTCTCCGCTAAGTGAGCCGGAACTCTCTGTAAGGGCTGATGGGAGGGCAGTTTACGTTGAAAGGGAGTTTGGAGAGAGGTGGGGCGATAAGCTCAGAAATCTCGGTTTTATAGTTGAAACGGACGAACGTGGTTTGAGTGTTTCGATTTCCGGCTTTCCTGTCAGAATTGACTCTTCGAACGAGGTGGAGGAATACCTGAACTCCGGAAACGATTTCGGTGTTTTGAGTGTTCTCTGTCCTGAGAAGGTTGTGGAGAAGGTAATTGAGGAAAAGAACAGACTTCTATCAGTGGCCAGAATGCTTGAAAAAGCTGGGAAAGATGCTGAAGCAATAAAATTCATCGTATCTGAGGCTGAGAAAGCAGAGGAATACTTCAATAGGCTTGGAGAAGTGGAGATGATTGAAGAACTTGTGGCTGGAGAGCTGCTGCGATTAAACGAGAGAATAGAGCAGAAAGTTTCTGACTTTGAAGTGACGATAAGGGGAAAAAACATACTTGACGTGATGAGAGGCGACGTTTCAGGTATAGGGCTTGAGGAGGTTGAGAACTTCATAGCCGAGCAGGTTATGGAAAGTGAGGAAAAACTTGAAAAAATGACAGGGGTTGATTTTACCGGTCTTTTTTACCCGAAATATCCTGTTGAAGTCGATGAGAAGAGGCTTGAGAGAATAGTTGAGGAGGCGGAAAGGGAGGCGAAGCTTGAGCTGTACGAGAGGTGCAAATCTGTTGCCCGTGCCATTACCGGGAGAATTGATGACGTTATGGCAGAAATCGAGCTTGCCAGAGATGTGGAATTTTCGAGCGTTGTGCGTGAGCTTGGCAATACATTTCCGCTGATAACAACCTATACATGTTTCGTTAGGGGAAGACACCTTTTCATTGAAAATCCCCAGCCAGTTACCTACAGCGTTGGAGACTCCGGAATAGCAAAGGGGAGAATAGTAATCCTGACAGGAGCGAATAGCGGTGGTAAAACTTCACTGCTGGAACTTGTAGCACAGATTCAGATAATGGGACAGATTGGCCTTCCCGTTAATGCTGAGAAGGCCTGGATAAGGGTTTTTGATGGTATATACTTTTTCAGAAAGAAAAAAGGCGTTGCTGGTGCCGGTGCATTTGAGAGTGCTGTGAGGAGTTTTGTGAAGGCAGTTTCATCGGACGGGGTAAACCTGATACTGATAGACGAGTTCGAGGCAATAACTGAGCCGGGAGCTGCAGTTTCTATAATCGCCGAGCTTCTCAGGATTGCGTACGAAAAAGGCCATTACGTCGTTATAGTCAGTCATCTGGGCAGGGAGCTGAAGGAGAAACTGCCCTTTGCAAGGGTTGATGGAATCGAGGCAAAAGGTCTTGATGAGAACTTCAACCTGATAGTGGACAGACAGCCCGTGTTTGGCAGGCTTGGTAGAAGCACACCTGAGCTTATAATTGAAAAAATGTACAGAAAAGCCAGAAACAGGGAGGAGAAGACAATTTTCGAGAGAATACTTGACAGCATGAATGATGAGGCAGATAAAGCAAGCAGAGATGGTTAAGGTGTGTGAACATTACACGTCAAATTACACGTTACACGTCAACATCCAGAACAAAAACGTAAAACCAAAAACAAAAACAAAAAACAATCAGTACGCGTAAATCCTTCCGTACGGTCTTTTGCTCACGGGCACAAGTTTTGTAAACTTCCCGCCCATGATCTCATCAACTTCCAGCTTTTCGTCAATTCCCTTACCTCTGAAGTACTTCAGGTAATCTTTTACAAGTTCCTCAACCTTCCTGTAGTCCTCTTCCTCCATTTCGACTATTCCCACTTCCTTTCCAAACTGGTACGGTTCAACCTTTCCCCTTATGTATATCACTCCACCATGCATTCCCGTTCCTATGTAGTTTGCTTTGTGCTTTTCACCCTTTAACCCGAGTAGCAACACGACTCCTCCTGCCATGTACTCTCCAAGAAAATCCTGAGATGTGCCGCCCACGACAAGGACTGGCACCTTTTCCCTGTACTCCTTCATGTGAATGGCTGTCCTGTATCCTACATCATCTCTTATGAAAACTCTACCCCCTCTCATGGACATGGCAACAACGTCTCCAGCTCTCCCCTCAACGACGATCTCTCCCTCGTTCATGGTATTGCCCACGCCATCCTGAGCGTTTCCGTGCACTATTATCCTGTGTCCGTTCATGAACATTCCGAGGTCATTTCCCGGAACTCCGAATATCTCTATTTCTACCTTCTTTCCGGGGAAGTAAAGTCTCGTACCGATGTAACGCTGTCCACACACGTTCTTCACGATTATCTTTTCCGCCCCCTTCTCCACGCACAGCCTTATCAGGTCGTTCAGCTCCTTGTGTGTCAGACCTCTTGCATCAATCTTGGCAATCCTACCCTCGAAGTTTACGGCATCGACAATTTCGTCAATCTTTCTTGCCCAATCCATAAACGGGTCTCTAAGCCTTGCCAAGGCTATCACTCCCCAGCACCCTTTATGCCAAGAACCTTGAGCTCCCACTCCTCAAGTCCAATACCTCTCAGGTGGTCTCTGTTTCCTCTCAGGCTCTCTATTGCGTTTATACCCATTCCACCAAGTACGTCCTTTATCTCAAGGCTCCACGCTCTAAGCAGGTTGTACGCTCTCTCCGCCCCCACCTTCGGATTCAGCCTCTTCGATAACTCCGGATCCTGCGTACAGATTCCCCATGCACACTTTCCTGTATGGCAGCGCTGGCACATCGTGCATCCAAGGGCAATCAGAGCTGCAGTACCTATGTAAACTGCATCGGCTCCAAGAGCTATTGCCTTGACAACATCAGCTGCACACCTGATTCCACCGCCCACAATTATTGAGCACTTGTTTCTTATTCCCTCCTCCCTGAGCCTTTGATCAACTGCTGCAAGAGCGAGCTCTACAGGAATTCCCACGTGCTCCCTCATTATCTTCGGCGTAGCACCGGTTCCACCTCTGAAACCGTCTATGGCTATTATGTCCGCTCCAGCTCTCACCATACCGCTTGCTATTGCCGCCACATTGTGCACAGCTGCAATCTTTACGCATACGGGCTTTTCATAGTTCGTAACCTCTTTGAGAGCGTATATGAGCATGGAAAGATCCTCTATTGAATAGATGTCGTGGTGTGGTGCGGGAGATATCGCATCTGTCCCCTCCGGAATCATTCTTGTGGAAGATATTGTTGCCGTAACCTTCTCTCCCGGCAAATGGCCTCCAATTCCCGGCTTCGCTCCCTGACCTATCTTTATCTCTATAGCAGCAGAGTAGTTGAAGTACTCGGGATCAACTCCAAAACGACCGCTCGCACACTGCACTATTGCACAGTCCTTGAACTCCTCTCTCATGTCCTTTGGCATTCCGCCCTCTCCTGTGTTGAATAAAGTCCCGTACCTCTTGGCAGCCATGGCAAGGCTCTTGAACGCGTTGTAACTTATTGCTCCATAGCTCATTCCTGCGAAGAGTATCGGAGTCTCTATCATCAGGTTTGGATGCAGTTCAGTCTTTATCTCAACATCTCCATTCTCGTCAAGCTCAATCTCAAGCCTGTCCGGCTTTCTTCCAAGAAAAGTCCTGAGCTCCATTGGCTCTCTAAGCGGATCTATTGATGGATTCGTCACCTGAGAGGCGTTTAGCAGGATGTGATCCCAGTAAACTTTTGCCTTCCTTGCACTTCCACAGCTTGTAAGGATTATACCTCCGGTTTCAGCCTGCTTTTTAATATCCCTGATGTACTCCTCATGCCAGTAATCGTTGGGTCTGTAATGCCCCGGGTATGGAATTACCTTTATTGCATTCTTTGGGCAGTAAACAACGCACCTCTGACATCCAACACACAGCTCCTCTCTTGAATAAACTCTCCCGGTCTCCTCATCGTAGTAGTGGACACCAAACGGGCACTGCTTCACACAGACCTTACAGTTGTCACACCTCTCAGTATCTCTCTCAACCATGAATTCGGGAAGCAGATGGGACTTCATCTTCATTCGACCACCCTCTTTTCAACACTGTTCAATCTTCCAATAATGGGCTCTCCGCCGTGAGGAGTCCATACCCTGTCAAGATTTGGACATACAGCTCTTATAGCTGCTTCCTCTGATGAGACGAATAGCATATCTCCCTTCTCTCCTGCAGTTATTGGCCTGAGCCTTATTCTGTCGGTGAGACCAATCATCTCCCCGTGGTGAGCTATTATCACCGTGAAAGGCCCATTTATGAGCAGAGGAGCGTAAACCATTCTGAGAGTTGTGTAAAACTTTCTCTTCTTCTCATCCATCCTGTCTATCTGATCCCACATTGGTGGGGCGAATATCTTCGCCACAACCTCTATCGGCAAACCCTGCTTTCTCATCAGCAGATCAACGGCGTAAGCTATGACTTCCGTGTCTGTGTAGAGAGTGCAGTAGTATCCGTGCATTTCAAGAAATCTCCTGTTCGTGCCGTAGGAACTAATCTCTCCATTGTGTACAACTGTCCAGTCGAGTATGCAGAATGGATGAGCTCCTCCCCACCATCCGGGTGTGTTGGTTGGAAATCTGCTGTGGGCAGTCCATATGTAGCCCTTGTACTCACTCTCAAGCATGAAGAAATCGGCTATTTCCTCCGGAAATCCAACACCCTTGAAAACGCCCATGTTCTTTCCAGAGGAGAAAACGTAGGCGTTGTCTATGCACGTGTTGATGTACATCACCTTCTTCACAACGTAGTCGTCGTCGCTCAGCTTCTTGTCTTCTCCCTTCTTCTGTGGCATTACGAAGTATCTCCAGAAAAGGGGCGGGTCAGAAACGTTTGCTTCTTCATTTGTCGGTATCTCCTCATCGTGCACGACATCGAAATTCCTGTGAAGGAATTCGTCAACTTCCTGCTTTAAATCGGGATCGTCTTCCTGAAACATCACGTGAAGGGCGTAGTAATCTTTGTATTTGGGATATATCCCGTAAACGGCAAAACCACCTCCAAGACCGTTGCCCCTAACCCTCATGTTCTTCATGGCCTCTATTATCATTTTTCCGTCAAATCTACGGCCGCTCCTATCCATGACACCAAAAACGGCGCAGGCCTGGATTTCTTTGGTAACTCTACCGTCTGTAACACTGACACGATTTATCATGGAATCACCAGCTCAGGATGGCATCATCTTTATAAATATCTTTTCCTATGTGCTTTCTCCTCCTTCTTTTTCCCAAATTCTCAATAAAACGGGTTTCTCCTCGAAATTTTTGCATTGTTACTTCCGATTTTATTGAGATTTTTGGTCTGCACTCCTGCACAATTACAGCTGTTACGGGAATGTTACAAGACAGGAATGTTACAAAATCAAAAACCGTAAAACGTTTTTATTGACGTGCAAACCGGTGAGCATGTTTGAAGAAGACTTTGGAAAAAAGTGCATTATGCATTTCGCATTATCCTTCGGGTTCGGAACGATCCTGCTTCTCTGGGCTTACGGTCTTTACGGCATCTTTAAAACGATGAAAATCTTCTTCTATCCTCAGTATGTGGCTCTGCTGTTTGCCCTGTTCTACATATTTTTTTCAATCCTCCTTGAGCACAGAGGGGTGGAGGTTCCATATTTGTTTGTGAGTGGAGCAATTCTTTCATCTTTTGCGACGTTTTTTGTCGTTTGCGTCATTAATGGTGTGCTGTGGTTGTATAACAGAGGACTTCCCGACTTCAACACAGCTCTGTTTGAAATTTCCGTGTGCTCAATAGTCGCCTTTGTGATTATCAAGTTTGTAACAGCTTACAGGAAACAATAACAAAGCTTAAATAGACATGCTCAGATTTTCGGAAAATACACGCAAGGAGGAGTTTGAGTTGGCAGAAATTACGGAAGTTAGAATATATAAAGCAAGAGGAGATGGAGCT
Source organism: uncultured archaeon (assembly GCA_964622075.1). Classification (GTDB taxonomy): domain Archaea; phylum Halobacteriota; class Archaeoglobi; order Archaeoglobales; family Archaeoglobaceae; genus WAPX01. The sequence continues at coordinate 50,479 of CAZUMR010000064.1, forward strand.
GTAAAGGCGTATGCCTCCGTTTCCCTCGACAACGAGTTCGTTGTCAAGGGCTTGAAAGTGCTTGAGGGGGAGAATGGCCTCTGGGTTAGCATGCCGAGCAGAAGATTGAAGGATGGATCTTTCCAGGATGTCTTTCACCCCGCAAGTAAGGAAGCGAGGGAGAAGATAGTTAACGCTGTTCTTGAGGAATACAAGAAGCAGGCCTGAAGTAGTTGGGAAGTTCTCCCTATTTTGTTTTTTGTTGTTTTTGTTTCTCTGTTTTGGATTCTCTGTTGGGTTTTGGATCCTCTGTTGGCTTCTCCCGTCTCCTTCCATCATGTTAATGCCATGCGTGACTGTTTTCACAGGGCTCCTAACATTTATCTTTCCCTTTTACGATTTATCTAACATGTCTGCAAGAATACTTGCCATTGGTGACACGCACATACCGGACAGGGCAGATAGAATTCCTGAATCAGTCGAGAAGTTCGTGAAAGAAGGTTACGACATTCTCGCATTTACCGGGGATTTGACTGCTAAGAGTGTTCTTGTAAAACTGACTGAAATGAGTAAAGCAAGCAGAGTTTACGCAGTCAGGGGTAACATGGACAGTTTGCCTCTCCCGATCAGGGAGACTTTTGAAGTTTCTGGAGTAAGGTTCGGACTTCTGCATGGACACGGTGTCTATCCAAGGGGAGACAGAAAGCAGCTTGAGAACATCGGCATTGAGATGGGTGTAGATGTGCTTATTACAGGACACACCCACTGTCACGATGTTTACTCTGGAAAGGTGATAATACTAAATCCCGGGTCGGCCACGGGAGTGTGGGGAGGTGGAAACGCATCTCTGATTCCATCTGCCATGTCAGTGGAGGTTGTTAGTAGAAAGCTGAAAGTCGAGCTCTGCCTTGACGGTGAGCTGGAAGTTTACGAGCTTGACCTGTTCGTTAAATAAAATTTAATGGTTCTGGATTTTCCACCCACCACAAGCCACCAGTCACATCAGGTCTTCTCCGACCATCTCTATTGCCTTGTCTATCTCCCTCTTGAGGAACTCCGGCAGTCCCTTTATCTCCACATCAAGGAAACCCCTTATAATCGCCGAAGTTGCCTCATCCCTGCTCAATCCTCTTGCCATCAGGTAAAAGATTTCGTCTTCTGCTATCTTGCCAACTGCAGCTTCGTGGCTCAGATCAACTTCGGGATGCCTCGCTTCAAGCTCGGGAATTGCAAGTATTGATCCCTTCTCAGATAGCATTAGCCCCCTGCACTCAAGGTGTCCCTTGCAGCCTTTACCCTCTCCGCATATGTGTCCTCTTGAAACTATCCTCCCTCCCCTGCTTATCGCTCTTGAAATTATGTCTGCACTGCTCCCCTCTTTCAACACAGCTTTGTTTCCCAGATCTATTGTGGAACCCTCGTATGCGACAACGAGACTCGTAAATGATCCTCTTGCCCCCTTCCTGAGGTATGCTACAGGATAGCTTTTCACATACTTGACTGGACTCAGAAGAACGTAGTTGCTTATCAGGACTCCGCCCTCCTCAACGACTGCTCCACTTCTTGGCCTTACCTCCACATCGGGATCCCAGTTGTGTATCATTGTGAAGGTCAGCTTTGCTCCCTTTTTCACGTAAAACTCAGAAACTCCAAGGTGCATACCTGCAGACCCGGGATGAGATGTACATCCGGATATTATGTTCAGCTCAGACCCTTCCTCAGCTATTACAAGGTTGTAAACTTTCTGAGCTTTAACTCTCCTGAGATAAAGACATGCTTCTACAGGGATTTCTATCTTACAGTTAGGCAGCGCTCTTATGAAGTAACCGTTGAAGTCATCGTAATCCTCACTCCTCTCTACTATCTTCCACATGTAATCCTTAACCCAGCTGTACTTCTCCATTGCTTCCTTTATGCTCATTACCTCTACTCCTTCCAGCCATCCGTAGCTGAAAACTGTCTCCTGATCTACCTGAAGAAAGCTTGCGGCTCTCTTGGAGGAGTCGAACTCAACTCCGACCTCTCTCGCCCTATCTGCTACCTCTTTCTCAACATTCTCAGTCAAACGCTGTCACCTCCCGCTATCCTCACGCACATCCACGCACTTTTTTACACAGGCCTCATAACCGTACCTGCTAACGTGTTCAAGAATTTCGTATGGATCGCCGATGCAGGATATCCTGCCGTTGAAGAGAACAACCCCGTAATCAGCGTCAATGTACTCAAGTATGTGTCCCGTGTGCGTAATCACTATTCCCGACTTCTTTCTTTCATCCTTTGGTTTGTCTCTCTCAAGTATTCTCTTTATGGCCTTACCGACTATTGTAATGTTTTCAAGGTCAACTCCGCTGTCAGGCTCATCCAGCATTACGAAGTCTGGATTCAGCATCATCAGCTGCAAAAGTTCGGATCTTTTAACCTCTCCTCCGCTGAATCCATCGTTTACAGCTCTGTTCAGCATGTCCTCCATGCCCATGAACCGGGAGTACTCCTCTATCTTCTTTTCAGCTTCCTCCTCACTCATTCCGGCTACCTTCGCACAGAACCTCAGAATATCGATGAGCTTGACACCACTCACCTTTGGAGGATTCTGAAAAGCTATGCCAATCCCCCTTCTGACCCTTTCGTTTGTTGGAAGAGATGTTATGTCCTCACCCCTGAATGTTATTCTGCCCTGAAATATTCTGTAGCCCGGGTGGCCGATTATTGTCGATAGCAGGGATGACTTTCCACTCCCGTTTGGACCGAAAAGAATGAAGGTCTCTCCTTCCCTGATATATAAATTTACATTTTCAAGTATTTTCTTTCCTCCAGTTTCTACGCCAAGGTTAATTACTCTCAAAGACTCCATAAACTTTCGCTAAATTCGTGAAATTAAAAACCTTTGGATGATTGGTTCTTAGACATCTGGACTCATCACTGTTCCAGCTATCACGGACAGAAAAGTCAAAGGTTATTAATCACCTCTCTCAATATTCTTTATGAAATCTGTTGGGTTCGTGACGAGGTACCCTCCAACTCACTGCGGCATTGCGGAGTACTCAAAGTTTCTCATTTCTGCTCTCAGGTCTTTAAATCCCAAAATGAGAGTTACCGTTTTCACGACGAACGAATCGCGCGAAGAGAAGTATGTTGACGAAATCGGTGCTGAAGTAATACCGTGTTTCAGCAGATTTGAAAAGGATTATTCCGGATTGATTGATGCTGTAAACGAAAACAGAGTGGAAGTCTTGCATGTTCAGCACGAGTACGGAATCTTCGGATCTGGAAACGAGATACTGAAAGCTCTTAAGGAGCTCAAAGAGGAGAAAATCGTAAAGGCTACAGTAGTGACAACTCACACAGTTGATCATCCATACACCGCGAGACCGGAAGTTTTTGAGTTTCAGAAAAGCCTGTCTATGGCTGATGCTATAGTCGTTCACAGCGATCTGCAGGAGTTCGAGCTGATAACGCAGGGACTGGATGTTGCGAAATTGCATCAGATACCCCACGGGACACTGATAAACCCTTACCTCGGTTACACCAAGCAGTTTCTTGCCAGAAGTCTCGGTCTGAAGGAGGAGTTCTGCGGTCTCGTACTTGCAATTCCCGGGTTTATGAGGAAGGATAAGGGTATTGACATCCTACTTCAAGCTCTGGATTACATGGACGATTTGAAATTTACAATCGTGCTTGCGGGAGAGCCCAGGGACGAGTTTATCAGAGAGATGGTGGAGGAGTTCAAGTCAAGAACAGTTCTTATAGAGCGTTACCTCTCGAGCGATGAAATTCTGAGGGTGGTCGCTCTTGCTGACGCTATAGTTTTGCCTTACAAGGATAGAAAAGGTGCTTATGCGGTTAGCGGAATTCTTCACCTTTCAATGGGTGGTTTAAAGCCGATAATAGGCAGCAGATCCCCAAGACTCGTGGAACTGTGTCAGTTTGCACCTCTCATGACAATCCCTCCAAACAACGCTGAGGAACTGGCAAAAAGGGTTAGATGGCTCAAAAACAACTATGAATTTACGGTTTCCTACATGAGCGAACTCTACGCCTACGCTGCGAGAACCCAGTGGATAAGTGTTGCTCACGAGCATTACAGACTTTACGAAGAACTTACCGGCAGAAGAGAGAGGTTTGATGCTGGATTTTGATTTTTTATCCCGGTTAGATTTTTTATTTCGGTTAACAGCATCAACCCGGAGGAATTCTGATGTGAAAGCTTGACTTTAACTTACCGTTTACGTATATGTTCAGTGTGTACTCTCCTCTTACCGGGAGCATTACTTTCTTCGAGTAGTTTTTAATTTTGATAGCCTCAGTAATCTCACAGCTCTTTTCCCCGTGTCTGTAATCTCCCTGAGTACTGTTAATACAGTTAGAGCAGGAGAAGTAAACGTTTACACTATCTCCAAGTATTTTTACTCCTCTGTATTCTACCATGCACTCTTGGGGCAACGTTAGAGTGACGTAAAGACACCAGTTTTTTGAACCATTTTCGCACTTCATTACCACTGCGTTAACTTCTGCGTTAATTTTTGAAGGAATTTTTGAAGGATGCTGGCTCTGAGCTGTGCAGCCGCATAAGCAGCCAATTAAAATGACTATCAGCACAGCTAACTTCCAGTCCATTGCAGAGCGGACTGAGGATAGGTTAAATTTTTTTCTTTTTTGTTCCACTTTCTGAAAGCTTTCCGCCAGTGTTTTTCTGGCGGTGAATGTGGGGAATGTGGGGGTTTTGAGAGTTATTAAGATGAGAGCGATGCAGACAGTGCAGAAATGCTATAGAAAATGCAAGCACACTGCCCACCTCGTAAACTCCGGAAATTGAAAACAGACCGAAAAACGCAGGACCTGTTGTCTGCCCGAGTTTTGACACGGATCCGTAGGTTGACATGACAGCTGCTCTTCCCTCCGCCTCCGTCATCGATACTATCTCGTGCTGCAGGGTTGGAAGAACAGTTCCCTGTGCAAAACCAAATATTACAGCCGGGATGAAAAAGCAGAGTTCGCACTTCAGGAGGTATGAAATCAGAATTCCAATCAGAGAAATCCCATAAGCTGTAAATCCTGCGGGTATAACCCTCTTTATTCTGTCAGATATCCTTGTAAGGTTGGCTGCGAATAGTGCTGTGGACAGGGACATTGTAGCTTGTATTTCTCCTATCCTTACACTCGATCCTCCGGCACTCTGGATGGCGAAGGGGAGGTACGTCAGGAATGTTCCGTAAAGAATGGCATATGCAATCATACCTGTCAGAAACAGCACGTACATCCTTCTGTTGAAAGTGCTACCAACCTTTCTGAAGTACTCTGAAAAACTTTTCTCACTTCTCACTTCCGGTAAGGGGGAGAGCAAAACAAAAATTGAAACGGGTATGGCAAGCAGAAACATGTAGAATGGATATTTCCAGCACAGGCTGGCGAGGTATCCACCTGACAGCTGGTAGAGAGCAATACCGATCGTTAAAATGCTTGCATTGTATCCGATAATCTTTGCTCTCTCCCTTCCCTCATACGCATCTCCAATTATCGTTGTGGAAAGTGCAACGAGAGATGACGCAGATGATCCCTGAATTAATCTGAGCAAGAGCATCGTTCTGAAATTTACAAGAGTGCAGAGAAATCCAGAAACACCGAACAGGAATATTGCTATGGATACAACAACCTTTCTACCAAACCTGTCTGCCACAACACCTGTTACCGGTGAGAAAACTATGCCCGGTAATGTGAAGAAAACTACCAGCAGCCCTGCCTCCTGTCTTGAAATGCTGAAAGCCCTGGCTATTTCGGGTAATGCAGGAGTTATGGCTGAAACGCCCATAACCCCCATCAGGGTTACGGCGTATGCTGTGTGTGCGGGCTTTCTTATTCGCTTTTTCATTCTGTCACCTGTTTTAGGTTATCAGCTGGTCTTCAGCCTTTAGGTTATTAATCGGGTTATCAGGTAATCAGGTTATCAGCCGGTTTGCCAGTTGGCCAGTAGTGAACAGGTAGTAGGTAAATAGGTAGAAGTAAATAAGTAGAAATCAGTGCAGCAGCAACGCGAGGACTATTGCCGTATAGAATATGTTCAGAGCTGAACTAATCAGGGCAATTTTTAGGCCAAGTCTGACACCGAAGTAAGCAATTCTCCCGGGCAAGGAATGTCTTACAAAGACCACTGACATTGATATTATGCTCGTCAGCAGAAGTGCGGCAACTGCCTGAACAGGGGTTATTGCGTGGCTTGCAAGCAGAGATCCTGCAGCTGCAAATCCGGATGTTGTGTCTGCTATTCCTGCCGCAACTATTGCCGAAGCCTGACCGGGCAGACTCAGAATTCTGAAATTTTCTAACGGTTTAAATGCGTTGTACGCTATCAGTACAGCAGTAATCGTGTAAACAGCTATTAGCCTTGGCAGAATCTTTCTGAGAACTTTTACCGACCTCCTGACACCTTTTTTTGCTTTTTCTATTTTTATTTCATCTTCATTTTTGCCTGTTTTCTTTATGTTTTCTTTTCTATCTTTTTTATCTTCATTATTTTTTCCACCTGAAAAGCTATTTTCTTTGTCTGAAAATCGTCCAGAGTGATTTGACAGCATGAAGTGCCCTGCCACGGCTGCTGTTACTGTTACGCAGAGGCTTATGAACATCCTTGCTGAAATATACAGAACTCCTGCCTGTATCCCGAGCAGGGGTATTACCACGGGTATGAAGTAAACGAAGACGTGGTTCAGGAAACTGAAAAAACTGCTGACAAATGAAGCGATTATTGTTTCCTTCTCACTTATTACCCCGTTTTCGTAAAAACCTGCAAGCATTGCACTTCCAGCATTTCCACTTGCAATGTACGTTATTACTGCCAGTCCAGATTCTGGAGACAGGTTGGCAAACCTTACAAGCGGTCTTATTACCCAGGATATTCTGTCTATAATCCCAAACTCGCTCAGAATGTTTGCGAGGGTTATTGCAAGAATAAGTACCGGGATTATGTGTGTGAAGAGGTATTCAAGTCTTAAAAAAATCGTGGAAATCGCAGATGTCATTCAAGCTCTCTGTATTTGTTCAGAACCTCCAGAATTTCATCTATCTGCTCCGGTGTTAGTGTCATTCTTTCCTTGGCGTATATTATCCTGACTTCATCTCTTATCCTTGGCATTATATCTGCCAGCTTTACTGCTATCTCTCTCCTCTTTACCTGCGGGAGCTTTTCAAGCTCTTCTACAAGTTCTCTTGCTTTATCTGCAGGGAGCTTTGAAAACAGCCTCAAGTGCTTCATGGCTCTCCTCGTTTCAAAAGTCAGGTCCGAAATGTTCTTTCTCTCCTCAACTATTTTCTCCATTATCTCCCTTGCCTCTGATATTGTTATGTATTGAAATTCAATAACTTCCTTGAATGCCACACCACTCACCTTTTATCCTTTTATCCGCTTTTTCAGCCTGATTTTGGAGGAATTGCTAAAATTTTTAAAATTTTAAAATTTTGATTTTGAATCGCAGCGATAGAATTAGAAGTCGAAATCACTCTGAAGTCTTCTGAGGTTTGAGGTGTTCCGGTCTTACTATCAGTGTTTTCATTTTGCCTCCGTCTCTGACCTGAACGAGGTAAGCTCTCCCTCTCTGCCCTATTACCACTCCCGTCCTTCCCTGAAAGCGCGGGTGTGGCATTCCCTTGTGGACAGCTGGCTCTATGTCTATGTGCACGTACTGCCCGATCTCAAACGTCTGCAGAACTTTTCTGATCTTGACACCCTTATCTCTAATACCTTTTCTGAGCTTTCTGCCAGACTTGAACCTGAACCCGTGAGATTTCCAGCCCATTTTTTTACCCCCTTATGAATTAATTTTCAAACTCTTTCAGTCCTCCAAGCACTCCAATTACGTCAAGCCTGACAACCCTTGCCGGGCTATTTAAAATTTCCGACAAACTTGGCCTGGTTCTTCCCTTATCTCCGCTGACGAGCTCCTTTATGTACAGTCCACTATCAGCTTCGATCTCTATAACAGCCTTTTTACCCCTGTGCAGCAGCAGGTTTATTCCGTAGGTTTTCCTCTTCCTGAGTATGTTTGCCCTCCTGTGCTCAACCCTTTCCGGAGTGAACTGCTCTATTGTTCTGTAACTGAGCTCTTCCAAAGCTTTTTTCAGCTCTTTCTCATCAATGGGCCTGTCAAACTCCACCACAGCCCTGTACTTCTTTCTGAACTTAGAAGTTTTCAGTTTTGGAACGTGCTTTGGTTTTGCGAAACCAAGGAACCTTACACTGACCTTACCTCTGGCACTTTCGTTTACCCTCCTTTCAAGTTCTCTCAGGTCAATTTTTCTGATCCTTGGATTTACAATTTCGAGAATGAATGGCCTTCCGTTTCCAAGCATTCTTGCATCAACGTCCTCTCTTCCAGCTCCATGCAGAATTGCATCCTCTGCCCCGGTTAATTCCACACAAGTCTGGCCTATAAGTTCTTCAACTGAAGTCGGATATTTTTTACCTGAAAATCCGCAGACCTGACAGCCCCTTCCATTACACGCCGAACATATCCACCTTGTCTGGGGTATATTTCTGACCCTTTTGATGTACCTTCCGTATATGTAGATAGGAGTTATTCTGATGCTGTACTCAAGTGTTTCTGCATCTATTGTTACTGTGGCATCTCCGATTTCTTCTCTCCTTGCATCCCTGACATTCAGCGTTTTTGAGAGAAATTCAGCAAGAAAATCGTTAACCTCCTGCTTTATGCTGTGCTTCCTTAACCTGTCTTCGCTTTGATCGGGGAATATGGATTCAAGAAAAAATCTGTCTATCTCCTTTATACTTCCCCTCAGAATGCATCCGGTTTGAATGCTCTCCAGCTCGTAATTTCCAAGCTTTTCGGCTATTTTCTCTGCAACTTCTGGAATTCTTTTGAAAAGACCGCAGCAGTAAATACACTCCTCTTCTTCGACTTTCTTAACTTTCCCGACTTCATTACTGCCATTGCTGGCACAGGAATTGACTTCAAGCATAGCTTCAAGCTCCCCTGCTAATACTCCAAGCCTTCTGAGACACCTATCGCAGATTTCCACAACCGTCATTTCTGCCAGCTCCTTTTAGGCCCGGTTAAACTGGTTAAACTCAGGTTAAAAATTCTTTTTCGAGATTTTCAACTTATATATCTTTTTCGAACATTGTCATTCTGGTCAAAACTAAATGATTTATTGTGAATAAGGTGAAACTTATTAAAAATTCTAAAGAGGGTGCAGGATTTTTGGATCTAATAACGTTAAACGTCTAATTTATCCTTGAGGTTTTTAAAGTGTATTTCAAAAAACTGTGCAAGTAATCGACACTGAACGAACAAATTTAGAAAAATTTATCTCCTCAATGGTTTACAAAGTAAACAATGGACGAGAAAGATAGAAAAATAATTTCAATGCTTCAGGAAGACGGAAGGACACCGCTCTCGAAGATAGCTGAAGCAGTGGGCTTCTCAGTGATGGGTGTTAAGAAGAGAGTTGAAAAACTTGAAAAGAAAGGAATTCTGAAGATAAGGTCAATGCTCAATGTGGAGAAACTTGGAATAAAGCTTGCGATACTGGCTGTCGAAATGGAAAGTGCTGAAGCAATAGAGAAGGCAGTGGAAAGATTCAGAGAATGCCCGAGAGTACTGAGGTTCTTTGTGACAACAGGATCCTACAATCTGTTTGCCCTAATAATCGCAGAAGATTACGGAACCCTTGAAAGCATAAGCCTTGAGAAGTGCTCACTGAGAAATCAGGAAGGCATAAGGAGGTTCGAGATATACCCCGTTCAGGATGTTTACTACAGCCCATACTTTGACATAAACGTCATACCAGAAAAAACACTTGAAACAGCCCCCTGTGGGGTGCATTGCGGTAGCTGTACGAGATTCAACACTGAAAGATGCGTGGGATGTCCCGCAACAAAGTATTACAGAGGAATTCTTTAATCGTTGAATTTTTTATTATTTGTTTCGATAGTTTACTGCAGTTTTATTTCCCTCTTTCTGCAGGCCCGGTAAAGCACTTCAAAAACGAAAGAACCGCCAATCATTGCCGAAAGTACAGCAACGTCAGTCAGGCTTCTGACGGTTACACTCAGCAGCTCTGCAAGTGCAAGCAGACAGAGAACAGCACCGGTTAGGGAAATAACAGCATTCCCTTTTCTGAGTTTGAAGCAGGCCAGATTTACGGCTGAGAATATTATCAGGAAACCCGCACTGCCAAGAGTTGAGATGTTTGACAGGTTGAGTGTGTTTGCCATTATTAGCGTGAGGGCTGAAGTCAGAAACAGTCCCTCTACCGGTCTGTTCCACACTTTTTTCTCAAGAAATGCTGGCAATTCTCCGTACTTTGCTATTACATAGCTAACCCTTGCAGATCCGTACAGGGTTGCGTTTATGGCTGATCCCGTTGAAAGCAGAGCTGCTATTGCTATCAGAGTAAATCCAGCCTCTCCAAGAAACGGTTTTGCTGCTGCAGCCAGAGCGTAATCTCTTGCCTCAACTATCTCTTTAAACGGCAGGTTACCTACTGTAACTGCAGCAACAGCCACGTAAAGGAAAACGACGAATCCGACTGCAGTGTAGTATGCTCTGGGTAAAAACTGCAAATCCTCGACTTCCTTGGCTGTGTTTGCAATGAGTTCGAACCCCTCGTATGCAAGGAATATTATCATTCCCCCAGCAATCAGCTTATCTATGCCGGGAATGTGCTGGTGAAACCTTGATGGGTCTATGCTCCACATGCCTGCAATCACGAAAAACATCAGTATCGCAACTTTAAACGCAACTATGTACTCTTCAACTTCTCCAACCACGCCAGCACTCATCAGATTTAAGGCTGTCAGGGCGAGTATGATTGCCGTTGTGAAAACGTGTCTGTAAAAGGGCTGGAGAGTGTGAGGAAAGAAACTTGCAGAGTAACTCCCGAAAGCGTACGAGTAGAGGGAAAGCATTACAACGTAACTTATCCACAGCAGAACATTCAGCGAACCTGTGAAAATACCCGTACCGAAAGCCCGGTTTAAAAATTCAACTGTTCCACCTTGGCTTGGAAAAGATACTGAGAGTTTTGCGTAGGAGTATGATGTTACAAGGGCAATAATACCGGCAAAGAAAAACGCTACTGGTGTTGCACCTCCTGAAAGCTGAACTGCCAGACCAAGAACGGCAAAAATACCTCCCCCAACCATTCCTCCAATTCCTATGGCTACGGCTGACCAGAAACCAATCTTCTCTTTCGGCACCGCCCGAAACTGGCTGTGATGTTATTTTAGGGTTTTTGTTGGTTGGTTTGATTTTTGCTGTCTTTGCTGTTTGAGCGTTTAAACCGGCCGTAGCCAAGGGCGGTTTTTGCTCCCACTCCAAACTCTTCCAGAGCGGATATGAGAATGTCCCTGGCTTTGTCGAGCAGGCATACACCTCTTTCGTCCCTTGGAGCTATGGCGAATTGGAACACTATGCCTTCAGGAACGGTCAGGAAGAATATTGGATTTGGATTATGCCAGTCTCCTGGTGGCTCGTTGTTTTGGTAGTAGGG
>CAZUMR010000065.1:0-32909 GCA_964622075.1 uncultured archaeon
TACATTTTTCAATGGGTAAAAATATTAAACTGGGAAATATTCTAAAATAAATGTTTAAGTTTTGTTAACACTAACAATAGGTTAAATTTGGGCTGTGCGGGTGTGTATAGGTTGTGTGGGGTGGGCTTATTGGGGATAAGTTAGCGAATATTTTCTCTTTCTTTAAAATTTTTATTACCTAAGAAAAATTAAAATTAAATTTTAAAAATCAATTCACGACCGGCTCTCTATCAACTTCCTGACTGCAGGATTTTTCTTTGCAATGTTCACGAGTTCGGACTCGAAACTTTCATCCGAGGGTACAGAGTGTAGCAGGAAAACGCCCGTCCTTCCAACTTCTCTCCTCCTTTCAAGAACTCTCATCCTTTCAAGAACGATTTCAAGACAGACTCCAAGAGTTTTTGCAACCTCACTCGGCTGCATTTCGTTAATCGGCACCTCTTCATGCCCGTCCTCTTTAGGCAGGATGAGCACGAGTCTCTTGTCAACCCCCGGAACTCTAATGTTTCTTCTCAACTGTTCGAGAGTTAGGCAACCACCAAATCTGTAGAAGTCGAGTTCTCTGTCCTTCATCCTCACAAGAGGAAAGCTGACAGTTACTCCTTCCTCAACAATCAGCTCACCCTTTATAGCATAGTTTGGAGTGGCTTGGACTATCCTTCTATCTATCCAGTCAACCGCAAGCTCAATTCTGTAAGAAGGCACATTACACGGCACGAATACATCCACATCGCTCTTTTCGCTTACGTCCCCCCTTGCAACACTACCGTAAACTATAGAGGGCAATCCGAGGCGGGAGAGTTTTTCCATCAGATTCAGTGCAATTTTTCTCTTTTCTTTAAGCAGTTCCCACCTTTCTTCAGTGTACTTTACTTCCTTTCTACATCCGTAAGTTGCAGTTTTAGGCCTCATACTCTTACTACGCTTTCAATCCATCCAGCAAAATCTTTTGAAACGTCCGAGATGTCTAATGCAACCACACATGGATTCTCGTAACTGTGAAGTTCCTTTACAAATTTCTCAACTTCAGCGTATTTTTCTCTGAGCGTCTTTATTAAAACAGCAAACTCAAGAGCTCCTCTAACCTCTCCATCCCAGAAGTATATCGAGTTAACGGGAAAGATATTTACACAAGCAGCAAGCCTTTCCTCAACGAGCCTCCTGCCGATCTTTCTCGCCTCCTCAAGGCTTGAGCATGTGACATAAACGAACGTTATGTCTGTCTTTGCATCCATTACTCCCATGCACTCACTAATGAGTGCCGTTTTAAATTGCTTCCCCTTTGGTTTTCTTTACTTCCGGGCTTCTGGACTGTAATCCTTACTATCCCCTGCAGCCTTAACAAACCTCAACAACCTTAACAACGACAACCTGACAATCACAAAACTTTAACAATCCCGTACCTCCAGCAGAACAACCAGAACAAAAGTTAATTAAGCTGAGTAGCCCAGCATAATCAATGATTTCACTGTCCCCCGAGGGCATCGCACTGATAGTCATTATAATCTACTGGGCGCTGATTGAGGCTTTAAAGAACAGAGGGATACTTGAAAGGTATGGATTGAATGCGTATGGCCCACTTCTGATAGTCAGGACAAAAAAAGGCCTCGGCTTTCTTGAAAAAATATCCAGGCCAAAAAGATTCTGGAGGTTTTTCGCCACCTCTGGAATTCCTGCAGTCTTTGCGGGAATGGCCTTCATGTTCGCTCTCGTTATACTGATGGACATTGTGATGATAAAGTCGCCTCCTCCCCCCTCCCCCGTCACATCACCAAGAAACGCCCTCCTGATTCCGTGGGTAAACACACTCTTCCCTCCAGTCTATCTGCTTATCGGACTCGTCGTTACTCTTGTCGTTCATGAGTTCAGTCACGCCATACTCTGCAGAGTTGAGGGTGTTAAGGTAAAATCTCTTGGACTTTTACTGCTAATAGCCCCGGTAGGCGGGTTTGCTGAACCGGATGAAGAAGAGCTTGAGAAAAAGGCCACAAGAGCTCAGAAAATCAGGATATTTTCAGCGGGAGTTATCAGCAACTTCGCACTGGCAAGCATCGCTTTTGCAATCTTTATACTCCTGCTCAACTTCCTGAGTCCTGTCGTTTTTGTGGCATACTCGTACAACCCCCGCATTCATCAGGGTGAAATAATATACTCCATAAACGGAGTTAACGTTTCCACACCTTCTGATGTGACAGAAGCTCTGCTCAAAACACCGTTTGGTGGGAAGCTAAAGCTGACAACGGACAGCGGAGAGTACGAACTACCTGCAATATATGGTGTTAAGATTGTCGGCCTGTACAAAAACTATCCTGCAGAAAAAGCTGGACTGAAAGTTGGCATGATAATATACGAGGTAAACAACACAGTCACACCAACTCTCGAATCTTTTGAGAAGGTTATGAGCAAAACGAAGCCGGGAGAGGTTTTAACCCTGCACGTTTACTGGAATGGAAGCACTGAGGTTTTCAGGATCAAACTTGCAAAATCTCCGTATTCGAACTCGGGATTTCTTGGTGTGGAGGTTTACGAGTACATATCCGGGCTGGAGCTTGGTTACAGCAGCATTCTGCTCAATCAGCTAAAGTCACTGCCATACAACCTGTGGAACATCAGGGGGTGGCTGTACTTCGTGGCAATGCCCCTTATGGGTTTCAAGGGCTTTATAGGCCAGACTGAAAAGTACTTCAAACCAAAGGTGCTTGGCAAGGAGCTGTTTGTCATTCTTACATCCCTCTACTGGATCGGGTGGGTGAACTTTTACGTGGGGCTTTTCAACTGCCTGCCGGCAATACCGCTCGATGGAGGGAGGGTTTTTTACGAAGTCCTTGCAGCATTTCTTGAAAGGCTTGGAATCAAAAGCGGTGACAGGATAGCCAGCAGCGTGGTAAAATACCTTGCCTATCTGATTTTTGCATCCCTGATAATGTCCATAGTTATACCAAACGTATCCGGCTATCTGAGGTGGCTGAGGTTGTAATGCTTTTTTGCTGTTGTTCGCAATCTTTCTGAATTCTCTTCTTCAATTCTCTCCTGAATGCGACTGCAGATGATTGAAGGATGACAGAATGATGACAGAACAATAAAAGTGGACTCGGCGGGATTTGAACCCGCGGCCTCCGCCTTGCGAAGGCGGCGCTCTGCCCCTGAGCTACGAGCCCACAGTACTCTGATCGTAAAAAATTAAATAAATGTTTTGCCTCCAGTCATCCGGTCTCGTTTGCCATGTGGCAGCAGTAGGTGCAGTTATATTTGCTTGGGGGCGGTATGTTCTTTCTTGCATGACAGTTCAGACACTCAGCAGCACTGTAGCTTGAGTTCCTGTAAAAGACCTTTGGCGGTCTGTATCCGTGCTCTTCAAGGTATTTTGTGAAGTTCTCCCCTATCGCCCACCAGCCAATGAAAACCTTTTTCTCATTTCCATTGATGACGACAACTGCCGGGAATCCGTAAGGATTCGTTTCTGCATAGACTTTCCTCTCAAGGCTGCTCCATCTGGTATGGTTATCCCAGTTGCAGAAGTGAAAGTCTATTTTATCTCCAAGTTCTTTTCTGAGCAGCTCCATATACGGCTCGATTTTCCTGCAGTTTGGACACCCCGTTTCGTAGTAGAAAAACACCTGTATCTGGTTGGTTTTTGGTGTTACTTGCTTACCCGGCTGGCTGGATGCATGAGTGGATGTATTCGTGGATGGGTGTGTGCAGCCCAGCAACAGAGCTGAAACGAGCAGTACGAGAACGAGCCACCTTTTCATGCTCCACCTCTACCCTAACCTCTACCCTAATTGCATCTAGCGTTAAAAAATTTTGCTACCGGTTTCGCATTATTCTTCCCGACCGTCTTGCTTCCAAGTTCTGTTTACTGATTATTGATTTTTGTTAAAATAGAGTAATTAAAATAAAAAATATTCCTAAATCTAATTACTTACACGATGCTTCTGCTTACACTTCGCTAAATTGATTGTCTTTTCTAATTAATTACCTTATACACTATAACATTTCTATTTTTATAAACCTTTCTTAACCATTTGCACTCTTTCAATCTTATTTTTTCCCCATACCTCTTCTTTTCAACCTCTCCAACAAAGATGTATTTGATCCTATATTTTTCAACCAAATTTTTAGATGCGTTTAGATAAATCAAATCAACGTCTCTTACCCTCTCATTTACGGCATTCCATCCTCTGCCCCACATAACCTCGTGGCCAACCCAACCAATAACTGTGGGTAATCCCGTGAAAGTTGATACTCTTGAGGAATAACTGTACGAATTTCCTGGGGCTTCAAGAACCACCCCACTTTTGTTTTCAAGCCATTTTATCGCTCTGTACTCATCAGGTTTACACTCTTCAAGCCACTTCATCCCGTTTAGTGTTAGCTCTTTTGTTTCACCCATAAAGGCTTTGTTTGGCATTGAGATTGCAGATGCAAGAGGATGAATAAGTGAGGCAGCAATGAGTATTATAGAAATAACTTTTGCAGCTTTCTGTAATTTTGTTAAAAAGAAAGCTGATGCAACACCCCAGAGCAACCAAACTTCTAAGTATATCTTCATCACAGTATTCATTCTTTCATATGGCTTTCCTAAGGCATCGTTTACGTAAAATAGCTCGCAGAAGATGAGTAAGAGTATGGCTATTAGTGCTAAGATAACTGGAAACTCTGTTTCTTTTCTTCTGTTCTGCAGTAGTAAAATTATTAAAGCCAATAAAAAAGCTAACTGAAAGTTTAACAAGAAACCGAGAATGCTGGTTATAGATAAGAGAATTACAGCTACTCTATGTTTTGCAAGATATGCTAATGTTATAAAACTAAATACGGCAAATATCTGAAGAAAGTCTACTGCATTTGTTCTCTCGTCAACAAACCCAATATAACCTCTAAGAAGCGAGTAGATAAATGCTGCAGCAATTACTACACCAAGAATTAAGAATCCCCTATTCTTCGTTGCGAGGTAGGCTGTTGTGATAAGCAAAATCAGGTATGCTGGAAAGTCCCATGTGTTAACTCCTATAAAGAATAAAGCGAATGCTAATGCTGATATGAACGAAATCATGTTAAATTTCCGATGTATTGCAAGGCAAATTCCAATAAATGCTAACTGAAAAGGAATTGACATGAAGTGAGCATGCATGTCCCCCTGCAGAAAGGTGAAAAACGGGTAGAAGTTGATTGTGTGGGGAATTATTCTTGTAGCTGAAGAAAAATCAAATGATTGGATCCAGTTGATAAATCCACCATTGAAAGGTCTATAGTTAAGTATATTTGTTCCAGTTACGTATGCCAAAAGCTGGAACAATCCAGATATGAAGCCCATAAAACAGGTAAAGATTGCCGTTGTCAATCCATGTAGTTTTTTCCCACACAGGTTATATCCAATTCCAAAAGCAGACTGCACGGCCATAGAAAAGAACGTAGCAACGGATAAGTTATAACCGTATTCAGCTTTAACTCCAGAAATCTTAATGAGAATAGCAGCAATTAAATGTCCGAAGTAGTAGTAAGACAGACTTCTTCCAGCAAACCATGGGTCTGGGGGAGGAAAGAAATTTGACCTTAAAATCGATTTTAGAAAAGCAAAATCCATGAAATCTTCTGAATATGCAAAATAAATTTCAGGTTTGTGCATTAAATATACTAATGAAATAAAAAAAGTTGAAATAAATATAATTTCTTGTAGAACAATATCTCTACTAAGTTTTACACGATTGCGTTTTAAAGTTAACAGTGAAAGTACGAGTAGGAAAAGTAAGGCAAAGATAATACTAAAATCAAATCTAAGTACTCTTAATCTCGAAAGTATCCAAGTAATATAAACTACAATAATTATGCCAAATTGTTTCGAAACTGAATATCCACAATCTTTAAAATTATCAAACAGAAACGCTACTAGTGGAAATGTAATAAATCCGATCAACTCTACGATTATCAAGAATGGCAAGAAAATCATTGCACTCATTATGTTTTTACTGATTTTTGTTAAAATATAAAACATTCGAAAAATCTCAACGCAACTCAGTACACTTCTTCACAGCCAGTGGCAGCCTTTCAATCAGATCCATCGCCGTAAAACAGTAGCCGAGCTCTTCAAAACAGATATCTCCAGCAAGTCCCGTAATGAAGGATGCAGAGGTTGCTGATCTGAATGGATCTGAAGAGATTGCAAGGAATGCACCGCAAACACCGGCAAGCACATCACCTGTACCACCCACAGTCATCCCCGCATTTCCGGTTCTGTTGAACTTTAATCTGGTGCCATCCGTTACAATGTCCACAGCTCCTTTAAGCAGTACTGTTGCATTCAGCTCTTTTGCAAGATTACTCACCTCTCCAATCTCAGCAGCCTCAACACAATCGATCCCGAAGTACCTTTTGAGCTCTCCTCTGTGAGGTGTAAGAACGATGCTATCGCATTCAGCAGCATCGACAGCCCCCAGAGCCCCAGCGTCAAGAACTATTCTGTCACACTTTCCTGAAACAATCTTGACGACCTCTGATGCAACTTCTTCGTCCATCCCCATCCCTATTACTGCAGAATGACACCTCTCAGCCAGCCTTCCAACCTCATCAAGGCTGCTCACTATTAACTCCGGAGAGTAGGAGGACACCGTTTCCCTTATACCTGAAGGGACGGCAAGAAATGCCAGATCGGCCCCGGCCTTTAAAACAGCCATTGCGGCCAGAGCGGGTGCTCCCGTGTATGGTCCTCCTCCAACAATTAAAACTCTGCCGTGAGTTCCCTTGTGTCCGTACCTATCTCTTCTGAGAGTTATTTTTACATCTCCCGGACCGGCAAGCTTTTCGAACGATTCAGGAATGCCGATATCCCTGACCACAAGCTTTCCAACACACTCTTTTGCCTCTTCTCTCAGCAATCCGGGCTTTGGTTTGTGGAAAGTAACAGTTACATCAGCTCTAACTGCCTTGTCAAACTCGCCACTGTCAGGATTTAGCCCCGTTGGCACATCCACAGCGATTTTTACACAGTCAGATGAATTTATCACATCAACGGCTGTTGAGTACGGCTCCCTCAGCTTACCCTTAACTCCTGTGCCAAGCATCGCATCCAGAATGCAGTCTGTTTCAAGCCTCTCTTTCAGCTCTTTAAGCTCTTCAGAGTCCCTTATTTCAACGATTCTCACTCCAGAAAGTCTGCACAGTTCAAAGTTTCTCCTCGCTATTTCCGTTTTTATTTCACTGCTTCTTCCAAGCAGGATAACCTCCACATCCGCCCGGCATGAGAGAATTCTTGATGCCACAAACGCGTCTCCACCGTTGTTACCAAGTCCCGCAAAAACAGTGACTTTAGATGGCCTTAACTTCAACACCTCATTTGCAAGAGCCATTCCCGCGTTTTCCATTAACTGCAGTCTTGAAAGCCCGAAGTACTCGCAGTTCAGGTCGAGAGCTGCCATTTCTTCAGACGTTATACACTCTATACACTCCATACGCTCCATTACACTCCCTGTTTTCCAGTCCTCAGGGTTTCTGTTCATTCTCTCACCTCTTTTTTCTGAACTCTTCGTACCTTCTTTTCGCCTCTTCAGCTTTCTTGAGATCGCCAAGTTTCTCGTACGCCTCAGCAACGTGTTTCCACCAGCTCCCCTCCTTCTCAGCTTCCTTCAGGCAGTATTCAAGATACTTTCTCCAGCAATCTCTGGCCTTCTCCTTTTCTCCAATCTTCTCGTAGATTCTAGCCACGTCCTCCCAGAATACGCCCTCTTCCTGAGCTTCTTTCGTATAGTACTCAACAGCTTTCTCCCAGCACTTCCTTGCATTTTCCACATCCCCAGCCTCTTCGTAAAGCTTCGCTGCATCCTCCCAGTACCATGGCTCCTCTTTTGAATATTCTTCGAGACATCTTGCAGCATCTCTCTTTTTACCGGCCTTTCTGTAAAACTCACTGGCTTCTTTCCAGTAGTAACTCTCCTTATTTTCTCTTGCAAGCTCCTCGTAGAGCTTTGCGACATCCTCATACCTTCCAGCCTTTTCATAGTTCCATGCCGCACTCTCTTTCATTCCAGCTTTAAGCCAGCATTCAGCAGCTTTTTCGTATTTTCCTGCTTTTTCGTATTTCCTTGCAGCAGCTCTGAAGTTGCCGGACTTTTCAAGAGAAGATGCACTCCTCAGCCTCTCTCCAATACTCATATCTGGCTCGGAAATCCACCAGATGCCAAGCAAGAAGGATACAGAATAGAATATGATCACATAGACTATGTAAATAGGCTCTGTCCACGCATAGCATATATAGGCCGCATATGCAGCGGGAATGGAATAAAGAGCCAGAAGAATTGCATACTTTGACCTTGCGTAAGCAAACAGCAGTGTTATCAGCAGCAGTAGTATGAAGAACACAGCAAAACCCAGGCCCAGCACGATCCTCAGGGTTGTTATTAAACCCAGCTTGTATATCATTGCAGAGAGGATTGCAACAGCGGCAAGGATGACTGTAACTATACCGGCCATCAGCCTGTCCATGTCGCGGAAAATACATTCAGGTTATTTAATGTTTTTACATTTGAAGCCATATTTCAGCACACCTTTCATTCAGCATCACCTTTCAGAGAGGACACGAAAAGGGTTAAAACCGATGAAACTCGCCTTGAAAAGGATGAGTAAAGCTGGCTATCTGGAAACGAACTACTGGATAGAGAGAAACGTGGGTATTGAGGTTTACGCAACAACAACTCCCGGCACGGGAGGAAGAGTGAAGGAGAGACCGGAGGATTTCGTTGTAGAAGAGGTTGCAAATTTAAAGCTGAGCGAGGATGGACAGTTCACGGTAATCAGGGTCAGAAAGGTTAACTGGGACACCCTGAATTTCGTCAGAGTACTTGCAAAAAAGCTGAAGATAAGCCAGAGGAGAATAGAATATGCGGGAACCAAAGACAAAAAAGCCGTAAGCATTCAGTACTTCAGCATATACGGGTTGTGTGATGAGCAGGTGGAGAAACTGAAGAATTTAAAGATAAAGGATGCTGAAATAGAAGTCCTCGGAAAATCAAGAAGCAGGATCAGCCTTGGAGATCTATCAGGAAACAGGTTTTTTGTCAGGGTCAGAGATGCTGAAAGCGAACCCGTTCCAGAAACACTCAGAGAGCTATTAGAAAAGGGGGCTCCAAACTTTTTTGGTCTTCAGAGATTTGGAACGATGAGATTCATAACACACAGGGTTGGTCTTGAAATTTTGAGGGGGAATTATAAGGAGGCTTTCTGGATATACGTGGCCATGCCTTTTGAAGGGGAGAGCGAGGAGGTCAGGGAGATAAGAAAGGAGCTCTGGGAAACGAGAGATCCAGTTGTGGGATTAAGAGAATTTCCAAATTATCTCAGATACGAAAAAATGCTCTTGCAGGCTCTGAGGGAGGGTAAGAGTGAGGAAGAAGCTCTGTTAATTCTGCCAAAAAATTTAAAATTGATGTTCATACACGCGTATCAATCCTACGTATTTAATAGAACGCTGAGTGAGAGAATAAGGGAATTTGAAAGTCTCAGACATGTAGAGAGAGATGATGTGGTTGGATTTTTTGACAGAAACGGCATAAAGGAGGATTTTTCGCCGGTAGAGTGGAGATTGAAGAGAGTAAAATTTCTTATTGAGATGAAAAGGTGTGCTCTTGCATTACCTCTTCCCGGATACGAAAGCAGGCTTAAGGGATGGGCTGGAGAGGTTGTTAGGGAAATTCTTGAAGAAGATGGAATCGGGCTTGAGAACTTCAGGCAGGAATACAAGGAGTTTTCATCCAGAGGCGGGTACAGGCTGGCAGAACTGCCATTTTCGGAGTTCAGCTACGAAGTTGAAAATGATGGCGTCGTTTTCAGGTTTTTCCTGCCCAAAGGATGCTACGCTACAGTCTTCTTGAGAGAATTTACCAAGAGCTGTTTGATGTAATGCTGAATCTCAAAAAATCCCGTGGAAAAGTCCGTTAAAATCTATTTCTGCCCTGAATGGCTCTCCAAACTCCCTCATAGCTTCGAAGCCGTTAACGGCAAAAACGGCTTTACCGAGCATGACCATGGACGCCAGACCTCCAGCGGCCTCAACTGCCTCAACAACGTCAAGAATTTCATCGTCCATAACCCCGCTCTCCAGAGCAAACATTTTGGACTGATGGAACAGGTTCCTGACATCCGGTTTCTTCAGAAACTCCTTCATTCTGAGCATGCCGGTTGAGAAATCGTACTCCTTTAACGCCTCTTTTGTGTCAAGTTCACCCAGAACGAGTATGTCAAGAGTACTGACAGGAAAATCGACCTTTTTAACCGTTGCAAGTGAAGGAGAAGCAGCTTTCAGCCTGCAAACGATTCCTCCGTGGAGCTGGGTTGTAACATCTCCAAGCCCCGTGGAGCTCAGAACTTCAGCTTCATGAGCAATGTCAGCCAGACTGATTAAATCCAGCCCAAAGTGTAGCTTCGACACAGCTATTAAGGCTGAAAGTGTTAGAGAAGCACTCATTCCGAAACCACACCCTACTGGATACTCTGGCTCGAGAACGATTGATGCTGGGAGCGATGCATCCTCCCCATTCATTTTCCTGCAAAGCATGGAAATTGCCGTCTTTACAGTTCTGACCTCCCCGCAGTTTTTAAAGATGAGTCTGAATTCGTTATTTTCCTCGCAAATTCCCCGAGAACCGTTTTTCAGGGCGATACCCACACCGTAGGATCCAGAAAGTTTCGGGTTATCGCTCCTCTCCGGCGTAAACATGCAGGTTATGCTTGCTGGAGATACAACCTCTACTTTCATGAATTTCACCTTTTTCTTAAGTTTATCTTCATCACTCCGGAATCACTCCGGAATCATTGGAATCATTTCAGAACATCACCTCAGAACCGTAAACCTTGCTGGTTCAATCCACTGAGACCCGCATTTTGGACATTTCTTGGCATCTATTTTATTCATGACGAAGCCACACTTCCTGCAAACAGGTTGTGTAAATGCAAGAGTTACTCCCTTCCTCTTCAGAATTCTGGCTGACTGCTTTAAGAGAGCGTAAACTTCACTTTCACTCTCAAGCTCAAGCAGCTCGCACAGGTCTTTTGCAGTAAATGCTCTTCCCGGATTTTTCAGCAGAACGTCTATCAGCCTCTCCTTCACAGTTGAGAACTTCTTGGTGTTTTCTGGGTTCATGGGAACAGGCTATGAAGCGGAACGTATTTATTTTCCCTCTTCGCTGGAGAATCCATGGCAAAGATATATTATGATAGTGATGCAGATTTGAAGTATATAAAAGACAAGACTGTGGCAGTGATTGGCTACGGAAGTCAGGGGCATGCACACGCTCTAAACCTGAGAGATTCCGGCGTTAACGTCATCGTTGGACTTTACGAGGGAAGTAAAAGCTGGAAAAAAGCTGAAAGTGAGGGATTGAAGGTTAAAAAAGTTAAAGAGGCTGTCAACGAGGCTGACGTTATTGCCATGCTAATACCAGATACAATTCAGCCAGCAGTTTTCGAGAAAGAGGTCAAAGGCGGGCTTGATGAGGGAAACATGCTTCTTTTCGCTCACGGCTTCAACATACACTACAACCAGATAGTCCCTCCAGACTTCGTTGACGTTACAATGGTTGCACCTAAAAGCCCGGGACATCTTGTCAGGAGAATGTATGCAGAAGGAAAGGGTGTTCCAGCTCTTGTTGCAGTGGAGCAGAACTACAGTGGAGAGGCTCTGGAAAAAGCCCTTGCATACGCCAAAGGTATAGGATGCACGAGGGCTGGAGTTATAGAAACAACGTTCAAGGAGGAAACAGAAACTGATCTGTTTGGTGAACAGGTCGATCTGTGTGGAGGAGTTACCGAGCTGATAAAGGCTACTTTTGAGACAATGGTTGAGGCAGGCTATCAGCCAGAGGTTGCGTACTTTGAAGCCCTGCATGAGCTCAAGCTTATAGTCGATCTGATTTACGAGGGTGGAATATACGCAATGTGGTACAGTGTGAGTGACACTGCAAAGTACGGTGGAATGACGAGGGGCAAGAGAATAATCAACGAAAACGTTAGAGAAGAAATGAAGAAAATACTGAAGGAAATACAGACAGGCGAGTTTGCAAGAGAGTGGATTCTTGAAAATCAGGCTAACAGGCCAGTTTTCAACAAGCTGCTCAGGATGGAGAGGGAACACCTGATAGAGAAGGTTGGCAGGGAACTCAGAAAGATGATGCCGTGGTTGAAGGGAATAGACGTTGAATGATTAAATTTTTGATTTTTTCTTCAATTTCTTCACTTCTGCTCTTCATTCCAATAATTCCGCAATCTGCAGACAGCAAAATTTTAAAAATTTTTATTTTAAAGCTCAGCACATCTTCAGAGCCCTGTACAGCTCTGCAACACTCCAGGCCTGAGCTATGCATCCGTTTGGATTGTAAGGTTTATCTCCATCAAAAATTTCTGACACAAATCCGATTCCACAGTCGTAGAGATGAGAAAGCAGAGGGTTCAGAAGTGATCTGTCCAGACTCATGCCAGCATTCTTTCTTAGATCGAAGTAAAAACCAATAAGCCACGGCCAGACGCAGCCGTTGTGATAGCTTCTGTCTCCACAGTACCTACCCACGTAATTCTCATCGTCCCGGGAAAGAGTTCTCAGACCAAAGGGAGTTAGCAACTTCTTATCACACAGTTCAATTACACTCCCAGAGTTGCCGATTATTTCCTCTCTCATATCTCCAACATCACTGCCAGCATCTTTCAGAATGCCTGTGATGATTGCAAGAGCAATCACCTGATTTGGTCTGAATGAGGAGTCGTTTTCAAGGTCGTTCAGGTAACTTCCATTCCAGAAGGTCTTCCAGAACTCTTTCAGTGTTTCTCTCCAGTCCTGCTCAACTTCTATTCCGTACCTTTCGGCAAAGGCAAGGGCATTTATCCAGAGAGCGTTAATTTCAACAGGCTTTCCCTCTCTTGGAGTAAAGACTGTATCCATCCAGGTTGTCTGTGGTTTTACCTTTATCAGCTTTCCTTTCAGCTCTGCAACATCACTCTCAGGATAGGAGCTGAACAGCTCTTCAAGGTACACTTTTATTCTGTACAGAAACTCCTTATCACCGGTCTTTTCCATGTACTTCCCGAGTGCATAGATGAACCACAGGCTCGCATCGCTTGAGTTGTAAGTTACTTCCCTCCCAATCCTGTTCGGAATTAATCCATCCTTCATTCTCCGGGCAAAGTACAGGAAAACTTTCCTTGCCTGCCCGAACATGCCCCTCTCAAGCAGCAAACCCGGCAGGCTTACAAACGTATCCCTTCCCCACGACTCCGTAAACCAGTGATAGCCAGCAACAACTGTCTCATCTCTTAAAAAGGCATCACAGGCTCTTTCAAGCATGGATTCCGGTGTAAAAACTCTCAAAACCCTTTCTCCCATTGCCTTTTTCCACTCCCCCTTATCTCCCTCACTTTCAGTCGGATAACCCTCAACGCTCGCAATCAGTTCAATGGATTTACACACTGCAGAAAACAGGTAGGGTGAATACAGGTTCTCACAGCACTCGTAACCCCTCTCACAGTCGCGTGGATAAAAAACGTCGTAGTAGATGTAGTCAACCCTCCTGCTTTCAACACCTCTATCTCCTTCACTGCCATTATCCCTCAGCTCACCAGTATCGTGCACTCTCACCTTAAGTCTGAGATTGTAGAGGCCTTTAGCCACAAACTCACTGCCATCAAGACTGCTGATGTTCCTCTTAACGTCTTCAAAGTCCTTTCTGACCGAGTGCACACTCCTCATGGCAAGAAGGGGCAGTAATTCAAATTTAACACGATCACTTGCCCTGTAAAAAATTCTGGCAGTGTTTTTACCAAGTTCCACTCTCCTTTCCACGAGCACTCCATCTACCCAGTAACAGAATCTTGCAGGGTGGAAGTAAGAGTAGATATCCGGGCATACCACGGCATCTCTGTATATCGCCCTTGAAATTCTGCATCCATCCACGATCTCATCCACTGTTGATAGCAGAACGTACCCGTCCTTTACGAGCACTCCGTGATACTTCCTTGTATTTCCAGCAAGACTTGAAGAAGAATAGCAATCTCCACTTACGAGCAGATACTCCTTCCTGCAAGCGAAATCGTAACTCAGATCGGGCTTTGAGAATATCATAATATCGACCTCATGTAAACTTCTTCAGTTTTCTCTACACACACATCCCAGGTAAAGTTTTCGAGAACCCTCTTTCTCGCCTTTTTTCCCATCTTTTTCCTCAGCTCATCATCGTTCAGGAGTATTGAGGTGTAAACGGCTATGTCGTGCGGATCATCTGGATTTATGTGATAGCCCGTCTCTCCACTGATAACCTGTTCTCTCAGGCCAGAAGTCCCCTTCGCACCGACAACTACAGGTTTTTCAAGTGCCATGGCCTCCGTACAGACTATCCCGAAAGGCTCGTATCTTGAGGGGATCACAACAACGTCTGATGAGAGGTAATGCAGTATTCTCTCCTCTTCGCTAACGTATTCAAACCTCAGACAGGCGTTCAGCTTCAGATCCCTTACAAGTCTGCTTACCTCTTCCTCAAGCTCACCTTTTCCGACTACTATCAGCCTGACGTTACCGCATTCCCTCTCTATTTCAGGCATTGCCCTTACCAGCGAGTCTATTCCCTTTACCCACGTCAGCCTGCCAAGAAAAAGCACAATTTTCTCATCCTCTCTGGCAAATCTACGTCTGAAGTTCTCGACTTTTTCTCTGTCAAACCTGTCAGGTGAGTACTTATCCACATCCACGCCGTTATAAACGACTTCAACGTTTTTAGCCTGATAGTACTTCTCGATTTCCTCTTTCATTGCGTAGCTAACAGTTATCACAGTTTTTGCCCTGTTCACACCCTCTTTTTCTATTTCGCAGACAGCAGGAGAGGGTGTTGCAATTCTGCCGTACTCTGTTGAGTGAAAGTGGGCAACCAGTGGAGCTCCCACGTTGCCTGAGGAAATTATTCCTGCTGGAAAAGATAGCCAGTCGTGTGCTGCTATAACGTCCGGTTTTTCGGTCTTTCCAAGCTGAATTGAAAGGCTCGCAGAAAGAAGGTTGTAGAAGAGGGTTTCAGCGTAAAATCTCTGACCATTGCGATCCCACATCCTGACGTGAGGTGGCAAAAAGGAAGGATAACAGTCTGGAGATATGTTAGGAGCTCTGATTACTCCCGCTCCATGCCACCACTCAAACCTTGGAATTTTATCGTTACCTCTTGTGAAAACGCAGACGTTGTTTTTTCTGGCCAGCTTTTTCGTCATCTCCATCGCGTAAGTCCCGAGTCCTCCTCTCAAAAAAGGAGGAAATTCATCGACAAATACGTGAATTCTCATTTTCCTGACCTCCAGTTTTCTAACCTTAAGTTTTTACCCCACAGCAAAGTCAGCGATCTTTCTGAACGTGCTGTTATGATTTAAGTTGCCTTGTGATTTAAATTTAAAGGTTAAATAAAGTTATTTAAGTTATTTAAACGAAAAAATTAAACGAGATTTCTGTAAACTTTCAGCATTCTATCGGCTATCACGTTCCACCTGAACCTTTCGTCAACCTTTTTCCTGCCCCTTTCACCCATCAGTCTCACGCCCTCCGCATCGTCCACTATGTAGTTTACACCCCACGCTATTGAGTCAGGGTTCGGGTAAACCTTAATTCCATCGTAAAAGTTCTCTATGTTTTCCGACAGTCCTCCAACGTCTGTGGCAACGACACACCTCCTGGCACTCCACGCCTCAAGAAGTACAAGTCCGAAAGGCTCGTTTCTACTTGGTATCACAACTATATCAGCTGAGTTTAGGAGTCTTACAAACTCTTTATCCGGCAGATAGCCAAGGAATTTCACAGGCAGATTCATTTCCCTTGCTCTGTTTTCAAGGTAGTTCCTCATATCCCCATCCCCCGCGAAGAGAAATTTCAGATCCCATCTGTGCTCAAGCATCTTTGGTATGGCCTCAAGCAACAGATCAGGCCCCTTCTGATAAACGAGTCTGCCTGCAAAGAATATCAGTGGAGCAAGAGGGTGAATGCCGTACTCTTTTTTCACCTCACCCGGATCGACCTCAATAGAGAACTCCTCGGGATGTATTCCATTCGGTATCACCTCTATTTTCCAGTCCGGAACGTTATACAGCCACATAACTTCATTCTTTAGAACTCCCGAAACTGTGGTCACCTTTTTAGCTATGAGCGAAGCGTACCACTCCTTACCGGATATTTCCCTGAACTCCCACCAGTCACCGAACCTGTTACCACTCCTGCCGTACTCTGTGGAGTGGAATGTAAAAACAGTCCTCCTGTCCCTCAGCTCGTGAAGAGCATCCACCACATGCCAGTCGTGGAAGTGTATTACATCGAATTCCCCACCTCTATCAACTTCCATAAATCTACCTACAAGTTTCAGGCTCATGTCTCTGCAGTACTCAACGATGTTTGCTCCCTGAGGTAAACAGCAGTGGTAGTGAACATTATTTATCGTGCATGACTCAGCTCCCCTTGTAAAGAAGTGTACTTCATGCTCTTTTGCAAGCTCCTCTGCAAGGTGAGTGGCTGCTCTTGCAAGACCTCCTACCCTCTCTGTGTACAGACTTTCCCAGCAGAAGAAGGCTATCTTAAGAGACTCCATAACTCGTTCACCCTCTCCTCAACAACCTCAGCCAGTCTCGTCTTGAATGGCTCCGAAACTTCCTTCATTCTGCGGGCAAGCTCTTCGTCGTTTAGAACGTCCTTAACCCATCTTTCAAAGTCTCCTCTGATGTAATGCTGTTTCAGACACTCCTCCTCAACTTCCCTCAACTTCAGGGCAAATTCATGCATCGAGTGGGCAGAAGTTACATAATTTCCGTCAGAGTAAAAGTGGAATGCCAGATCTGGCTTTACAGTTCTGAGTTTCCACGCAGCATCTTTCCTCATTCTCCTGATACAGCACTCCTCGTACTTGCTTATCGCCTCCATGTATTCGTAAAAAGCTCTGAAAGGCTCACTCTGACTGAAGTAACTGTGAACTTCCCCGGAGGAGCCACTCTTTGTGGCCATGTAGTAGAAGTGGTCGCTCGTTTGCAGGAGTCTCCACATTCTTTTGTTCGTTCCGTCTCTCCTTGCGTAGGGTTCTGCTAACTCTACGGCGAGGAAGGCACTCCTCTGCATGTCGTTCCCAATCCACGCTGAAACATCTTTTTCCACGTCAGCCCAGCTTGTGGTTTCCTTTGCCTCTATCTCTCCAGCAACTTTCATTTCCGCAAGTTCAGATGGTAGAGCGAAGGATAGACCTCTCCTCTCGCACTCGTAAGGGAGCCACCTCAGAAACTCAAGTATTCCACTCTCCTTCCAGTGATGCTCCCCAAATGTCTCGTAATCTATGAAGATATTCACACAATCCCCGGGAGTTTTTGATAACCATTCAGCATACTTTTCAGCCGTTAACGGCCATTCATCCCATTCTTTGCACGAGAATCTGAATGCTATATCGTCTGAGAGCTGAAAATTTCTAACCAGTACTTTTATTCCGTTACACATGTAAACGTGATTCGGGCTTTTTCCCCTGAGAAGCCTATCACACCCTTCCGCATAAATTGCCCTGAAACCCATCCTCCTGACGTGAGATGCTATCGTGCTATCAAATATCAGCTCCGTATTTTCAAAAACTTCTGGCTTAACATGAAATTTCTCTTTAAGCATACTTGCATGCATTCTTACCTGTTTTTCGAATTCAGATTTATCTCTAAACAGGCTTGAAATGCTGTGGAAGTACGTCTGGGCAAGAAACTCACAGTTTCTGTGTTCCGCACAATCCACAAACAATTCGAAAGCGTCTCTGTTCCACCTCTCAAGCTGCTCCACCACAATCCCGGAAAGGCTGAAAGCACACTTAAAACCTGAATCGAGGTTTTCAAGGATGATCCGGGTTGCAGGAATGTAGCACTTTTCAGCAACCCTCGTGAGTATTTCCCTGTTAGAGGTGGAAAACCACCTGTCGAACCTGCAGTTTTCGAAACTTTTACCGAGCCTGTAAGGCTGGTGAACCTCGAAAGCGAAACAGATTTTAGCCGAATCTGAAATTTTACCCATAAATCTCATTCCTCTTCGTGTTCCTCCCTATCAAAAGCTCTCGACACCCGGATACCGGTTACCCTGCTAACTCTCACCTCGGCAATTCTATTCACCACCGGCTTCAAATATCTGGGGCCTCTCAAATCACCACCTCCATTATAATTACGACTGCGTAATATTTAGTCTTTTTCTGAATTCAATCTGAATTCAATAACTAAATTCAATCCAATTTTGAGTCCGAATTTAGATGGTTCAGTGAAAGTCTGGCAGGCAGAGTTGAGTTGTAAAAAGGTAAATCCCCAAGACGTTTGGGTTCAGTACCCGGAGAGTACACCAATATCGCCACAGTCGTGATAACCGTTCAAACTACAGGAAAGCCCCAGCCGAAAAGAGGAAAAGCAATTTAACCACCAGCACGATTGAAGGCATGGTCAGCAGGAATGAATTCGTGGAAACTCTTGTCAGTCTAATAAAAAAAGCTGAAACGGAGCTTGGTGATGATGTAATACAGTTACTCAGGGAGGCTGAGAGGAAAGAGGACGGACATGCAAAAATGATAATCCAGTCTCTTCTCAGGAATGCCGAAATAGCAAAAGAAAAGAGAGTTCCACTCTGCCAGGATACTGGAATTCCCGTCATTTTTGTGGATATTGGCAGAGATGCTGAGCTTAACTTTGACATTTACGACGCCTCCAGAGAAGCTGTAAAAATAGCCACAGAAGTAGTTCCCCTGAGACCGAACTCCGTGCATCCGTTAACGAGGGAGAATGCAGGAAACATACCCGTAGTTCACTGCAGAATTGTGGAGGGCGATGAGTTAAGGTTAGCCGTCATGCCAAAGGGTGCAGGCAGTGAGAACGTTTCAAAACAGATGATGCTTCTGCCGGGAGATTCGGATAGAATAAAGGATTTTGTCGTGCAGGTGGTTAAGGAGGCTGGAGGAAAGCCCTGCCCACCCGTTTTCGTCGGTGTTGGAATTGGGGGAACTTTTGACGAGAGTGCTTTAATTGCAAAAAGAGCTCTTCTTAGAGACGCAAGAAAAATGAACGAATTCGAACTTGAAATTCTCAGGGAGATAAACTCTCTCGGAATAGGGCCCATGGGGCTGGGTGGCAAAACCACAGCTCTGTCAGTACTGGTTGAAGTAGAGTGCTGCCATACTGCCTCACTACCTCTTGCCGTTAACATTCAGTGCTGGGCAAACAGAAAGGCTTTTGCTGTTGTAGGCTGACTATTAGTAATCTTTACTCTGCCCTCTGTTAGAAAGGTGAACAGAATGAGAGTTTTCAGACTTGAGTTTGAGAAGCTGGATGATATCTCAGATACTGTGAGAGAGCTTGAAGCTGGAGATGTTGTCTATCTTACGGGAAGGATCGTAACTGCAAGAGACAGGGCACACATGAGAATTGTAGAGGCACTCAAAAATTCGCAGGAAAAAGACCAGATTCTGAAAGATCTGATTCCGGAAATCCTTTCATGCCCGATATACCACTGCGGCCCTCTTGTTAAGAAAGATGAGGAAGGGCTGAAGGTAATTTCTGCCGGACCAACGACCTCTGCAAGAATGAACAGATATGCAGAAATACTGCAGATAATCCCGAACCCCGTGATAATAGGAAAGGGTGGAATGAGTGAGGAAGTTATGAAGTATCTTTCAGGCAGAGGAGTTTACCTTGCATTTCCCGGAGGAGCTGGAGCTCTTGCAGCTGAGAAAATAGAGAAAGTGGAAAAAGTTTACTGGGAAGATCTTGGAATGGCTGAGGCCGTTTACGTTCTGAGAGTTAGAGATTTTGGCCCCTGTGTTGTTGGAATGGATTCCAAGGGAAGATCACTTTACAATTTCAGCGTGGGCGCACAGTAGCTTTCAAGTTTGGAGACGAAATCAACTTCATCTCCCCTCTCCCAGAAATGTTCGAAAATGCAGCTCGCCCACTTCACACACTTTCTATCCTTGCTGACGAACACCGGAGACTCGAAAGTCTCATCAGGAAGTATCTGCAGGTAGAGGATTCTGCCGTCAATTATTGCAATCTGGACGGGCGGCTCTGAAACCCTGACTTCAAGATTCTTTCTCAGAGCTGAAAACACTTCTTCAAAATCTTCTCTTCTCTCACACATCCTGCATAGCACTCTTGCCCCAACCAGAGCTTTTCTTTCAAGAACGTTTCCAAATACGAGTGACTTTATTCTGACACCCTCTGCGCACTTTAGCCAGACGTACTTTATGAGCTCGTCAACAACAACTCCGTCTATGAAGTTACCGTAAACCCTCATTTCCCTGAAGTCGTCGAAAGCTCTGAACAGTGCATCGTACGGATTGTCGAATTTTTCAGCATTTTTCAGCCTGACCATGCCCGGCTTCAGCTCTACCGGAATTTCCTTGGCAAACCTTGAGTTGTTCAAAATGTCAAAACAGTCCACAATCTCCTCAAGGTTACACAGATACTGGGTTAAGAAGTGTCCGAGTCCTGTTAGAGAGTAATACCTTCCAACCTTCCTCACGACTCCGCAGTTAACCAGAGATTTTAAACTTCTCGAAAGCGTGGAGGACGAGATACCCAGAGCTCTGTGTAACTCATTGTGCGTCATATCACTTTCAACGAGGCACTTCAGAATACTCAACTTACCGTCGTTTGCTATAGCCCTGAGTGCCTCTGAGAGGTTTTTCATCGTTAACTTTACATCTAACAGATGTTAAAAGAGTTTTCGAATTTTTTTAACTCTGCTGTTTACATTTTCAGTTCCTGCCTAATTTGCTTAATTTTAACCTAAATTGTTTATCTGCCAGCTAAAATATTTAGCCACCACATTACAAGCATGATAATCTCAATTCCCGCAACAGCCAAAACGTCAAAATATCAGATACAGGAATCATACGCCATACGCATAGGCAGACAGAATTTAAAAGAAATTTAAAAAAGAAATTTAAAATTCAGAAAATTCAGAAAATAAAAGGTGATGTTCGTGAAGAAGTACCTGTTTGTAATAGTCGCCATAGCTCTGCTCTCATGCTGCGCCTCTCCAAATCTGACGAACAGTTTGAAAATCAAAAAATTTGAAGAGAAAGGTGGGTTAAGGGTAATTGTCCCGTTCAAGAAGTTTCCAAAAAAGTACACCTGCGATGGAGCCAATATATCCCCGCCGCTGAAGCTTGAAAACGTGAGTAAAAAAGCAAAGAGCATAGCAATAGTCATGCTCGATCTGGATGCTCCAAAGGGAATTTTCGTGCACTGGGTTATATGGAACATTCCAGCAAATGTTAGCGAGATACCCGCAGGAATTCCGGATAAGCCTGTTATACACAAGCCGATAGAAGCTGTTCAGGGAAGAAACGACTTCGGTTTCATAGGCTATGGAGGGCCATGCCCGCCCTCAGGAACGCACAGGTATGTGATAAGGGTTTACACCCTCAACTGCTACCTTAACCTGAGTCCCGGAAGTACTGCGAACTCACTTTACAGAGCCATGAACGGGCACGTTCTGCAGGAAGATGAGGTGGTTGTAACGTATTCAAGATAATCCAATATTTTCTGAGATCTGAAGTTTAAATTGAAAATAAAATTGAAATAAATCGAGACATGTCAGGAGAACTAAAATTTTTGCACCCCCTCGTGGCAGAGTGGTTCTCGTCAAAATACAGGGAGTTCTCTCCTCCCCAGAAGTTTGCGATAGCCGAGGTAGCCAGAGGTAGAAATGTCCTCGTCTCCTCGCCAACTGGAAGCGGAAAAACACTTGCAGCTTTTCTCATGGCAATAAGCATGCTGATTGAGCTGGCTGAGAGAAAAGAACTTGAGGACAGAGTTTACGTCGTTTACGTTTCTCCACTCAGAGCTTTAAACAACGACATAAGAAGAAACCTTGAGGAGCCATTAAGGGAAATTTACGAGCTTGCAGAGGAAAAGGGAATTGAACTGCAGGATGTGAGATTAGCTGTCAGGACGGGTGATACTGATAGCAAAGAGAGAAGCAGGCAGCTAAGAAAACCACCACACATCCTGATAACTACTCCCGAAACTCTTGCAATAGTCCTTTCGAGCCCGAAGTTCTCTGAAAAGCTCAGGAAAGTAAGGTACCTTATCGTCGATGAGGTGCATGCACTCGCAGAGAACAAGCGAGGAGTTCACCTGACACTGTCTATGGAAAGGCTTGAAAATCTGCAGGAAGAAAAAATGATCAGAATAGGCCTGTCAGCTACAATTGCTCCCTTAGATGAGGTAGCCGCATTTCTGGTTGGATATGATGTGGAAAGGGAAAGGCCGAGGGAATGTTCCACTGCAGACGTTACATTTGCAAAACCACTTGACATAAAGGTTATTTCTCCTGTAACTGACTTCTTTTCAACCACCGCAGAAGAAACAAGTGAGAAACTTTACGAAACGATAGCAGAACTCGTCAGAAAGTCAAAGACCACCCTGATCTTTACCAATACCAGAAGTGCCACCGAAAGGGTCGTTTTTCACCTGAAAAAGAGGTTAAAGGAGTGGGAGAACGCTATAAAGGCCCATCACTCGTCTCTGTCAAGAGAGGTTAGGCTGGAGGTCGAGGAAGAGCTGAAAATGGGAAAACTGAAGTGCGTCGTTAGCTCCACAAGTCTTGAGCTTGGAATAGATATAGGGTACATCGACCTTGTAATTCTGATCGGTTCTCCAAAGAGCATAAACAGGGCTCTGCAGAGAATAGGCAGGAGTGGACACAGATTGCATGAGGTGAGTGTTGGAAGAATTGTTGTGGTCGATCAGGACGATCTTGTGGAATGCACGGTTCTGGCCAGAGAGGCCATGGAAAGAAGGCTTGACAGAATAAGAATCCCCCAGAAACCGCTTGACGTTCTATGCCAGCATGTGGTTGGAATGGCCATAGAGAGAAAGTGGAAGATCGACGAAGCTTACAGACTTGTAAGATCAGCATATCCATACAGAAATCTCACAAAAGAGGAGTTTCTGAGCGTTTTAAGGTATCTGGCCGGTGAATACAGAATACTTGAGGAAAAAAACGTTTATGGAAAAATCTGGCTCGATGAAGACAGCGGGGAGTTTGGAAGGAGAGGCAGACTTGTCAGGCCCATTTACTACATGAATGTCGGGACAATACCTGATGAGGTCGCTATAAAGGTCGTTACGAAGGACGGAAAAGTTGTGGGGAAGGTCGAGGAAGAGTTCGCAGAGAGACTTGTGAGTGGTGATATTTTCGTCCTCGCCGGGAGAACTTTCAGGTTTTTGAGGTCGAGAGGTCTGCAGCTTGTGGTGGAAGAAGTTGAAGGTGAGAAACCAACGGTGCCAAGCTGGTTTTCTGAGCAGTTGCCTCTCAGCTATGATCTGGCAAACAGAATACAGAAGTTCAGAGGAATTGTGGAAAAAATGCTGGAGGTTTCAGAATCATCAAAAATAGACCCATCGGACTTTCTATCTAAGGAGTACAACCTCGAAAAAGATGCATCGCTGGCAATAGTCAGGTACTTTGAAATGCAGAGAAGTTTCTCAGTAATACCTACGGACAGGAAAGTTGTCGTTGAAGTTTTTGAAGATGAGGACGGCAGAGGGATAGTTTTTCACACGCTCGTTGGCAGAAGAGCAAACAATGCTCTGGCAAGAGTTTTTGCGTATAGAGCGGGAAAAATTACGGGAAAAAACGTTAGAATCGCTCTGAACGACAACGGATTCATGCTCAGAGCTGAACTGGATGATGAAGACATTGAAAAACTGTTTACTGCAGAGAATTTCAGAGAAGATCTCATTGCTTCTCTTGAGAAGACAGAAATTCTGAAAAGGAGATTTAGGCATGTAGCTGTCAGGAGTTTCATGATCCTCAGAAAGTACATGGGTAGAGAGAAGAGCGTCTGGAGGCAGCAACTCAACGCCGAAATGCTGTTAAAGCTGATAAAGGAGAAAATACCTGACTTTCCAGTTTTAAAGGAAACGTACAGGGAGATAGTTGAGGATGCCATGCACATCGATGAGGCGATAGACTTTTTAAATAGAGTGGAGAGTGGTGAAAAAGAAGTAGTGATAGTCCACCTTCCATCTCCAAGTCCGTTTTCGTTCAACATATACCTGATGGGAGACGAGGATGCCGTGCTTATGGAAGATAGAAAGAGAATACTTATGGAACTGCACGAAAAAGTTATGAGTTTGCAAACCTCGAAATCTGAGTAACTGGGGGTGATATCATGGCAATGGAAAGTTTGCTCAGGAAGATTACCGATTACAAATGGGAGTTACCCAGAAGTTACAAGCAGGGAATGAAGGTGCCCGCAATATTTTACATAAACAGAAAGCTTATGGAGATACTTGAGAGAGACGCAATAGAGCAGGCAGCTAATGTAGCCACAATGCCCGGAATTCAGGTTGCTTCCCTCGTTATGCCGGACGTTCACGTTGGCTATGGTTTTCCCATAGGTGGTGTTGCGGCATTCGATGTGGAGGAGGGAGTCGTCAGCCCCGGAGGTGTTGGTTTCGACATAAACTGTGGTGTCAGGCTCCTCAGGAGCAATCTCAAAGTTGACGATGTAAGGCCTGTAATAAGAAAGCTGATAGACGAGCTGTTCGTGGCAGTCCCTTCAGGAGTTGGAAGTGAGGGAAGACTGAAATTAAGCGACAGAGAACTTGATGAGGTCTTCGTTTCCGGGGTTGAATGGGCTATAGAGAATGGGTTTGGCAGTGAGGAGGACAGAATTTGCTGTGAAGAAAATGGTGCTCTTGACGGTGCGAGGCCGGAAGTTGTAAGCAAGAAGGCAAGGGACAGGGGGAGGACGCAGCTCGGCACTCTTGGGAGTGGAAACCACTTTTTAGAAGTCCAGTATGTGGCTGAGATATACGACGAAAAAGCTGCAAAGGTCATGGGTCTTGAAGAAGGCATGGTTACAGTGATGATTCACTGCGGAAGCAGGGGACTGGGACACCAGGTATGCTCCGATTTCCTTACAGTTCTCGACAGGGCTGTGAGAAAGTACGGGATAAAGTTACCGGACAGGCAGCTTGCCTGTGCACCGATAAACAGCAGGGAGGGAAGGGATTACTTTGCCGGAATGGCCGCAAGTGCCAACTTTGCCTGGTGTAACAGGCACATAATTGCTCACTGGGTCAGAGAGACTTTTCAGAAAGTTTTCGACATGAGCGAGGACGATCTGGAAATGAGACTCGTTTACGATGTTGCACACAACATAGCGAAGTTTGAGAAGCACGAAGTTGACGGGAAGAGGAAACTTGTATGCGTTCACAGAAAGGGTGCAACGAGAGCTTTTGGGCCGAATACAAAAGAAATACCGGAGAAATACAGGAAAATTGGTCAGCCAGTACTGATCCCCGGTTCAATGGGTACTCCAAGCTATGTGCTCGTGGGAACTGAAAAAGCAATGAAGGAGAGTTTTGGATCAACGTGCCACGGAAGTGGCAGGGTTATGAGCAGGGCTGCTGCCAAGAGGAAGCTCAGAGGTAATGCCGTAAAGCAGAAGCTTGAAAAGAGGGGGATTTACGTTAGAGCTACTCATGGAGCTCTTTTAGCTGAGGAGGCACCAGAGGCCTACAAGAGGAGCGATGATGTCGTTGATGTTGTCCACAGGGCTGGGCTTTCAAGGCTTGTAGCCAAATTGCTGCCACTTGGTGTTGCCAAGGGGTAGTTTTCCTGTTTTTTGTTTAGTTTTTTGCTTTAGTTTGGTATTTATTAGAGCCAGATTAGATTTTAGATTTTAATATTCAATAATCATTAACCTGACCTGATACCACTGCAATAACAACAAAAAAAATAACTCAAAGAAACCACTAACTCTTTCAACCCTTCAAATCCTCAAAAACTCGATGAAACTCTTCAGATTGTTTACAATCGGCGCAGGGGGTGGAGGCGATGTCCTCAGCGCCTACGTTGTTGGAAAGCTGCTTGAATCCGAGAAAAACGCAGATTTCATCTGCGGTGGTGTTGTGTGGGAGAGATTCAGAATAGATAGAAAACCGGGACCAAGGAGAATAGATGAAATAGAAAATGCAAGAAGAATAAACGAGTGCCTGTGCTGGATGAGGGGAGCAAGAATTGGAAATATTACCCCAGCTGTTGCGGAGGTTGCAGAGATCGCTGGAGATGCCGTTGGAGTTGACATAACTCAACCAAACAAACTATCAAAAGCAATAGGCGAATTCTGCATGCAAAATAACCTGACACCTGTTGGCGTTGATGCTGGAGGGGATATACTTGCAAGGGGTGGAGAAAGGGGAGTTGTAAGCCCGCTGTGTGACTCCATAATGCTATCAGCACTTGCAGAGCTGAAAGCCCCACTCGCAATTGCTGGATTCGGGAGCGACTGTGAGCTCAGTAAAAACGAGCTTGAAAGGTACCTCAGCGAAATAGCAGAGCGTGATGGTCTGATAGGAGCATACTTAATACCAAAACAGCTTGCGGAAGATGTGATAAAGAAAGCTG
Source organism: uncultured archaeon (assembly GCA_964622075.1). Taxonomy (GTDB): domain Archaea; phylum Halobacteriota; class Archaeoglobi; order Archaeoglobales; family Archaeoglobaceae; genus WAPX01. The sequence continues at coordinate 26,417 of CAZUMR010000065.1, forward strand.
AAAGGGTAAAAACTCAGGCGTCAAAAATACCGCTGCTTGCTGCAAAAGGCTACTTTGGGGACTACCAGTCATGGGATAGCGTTATCTCGGTTTCCATCCTGAACGCTCTTGTATTTTTCGTTCGATCGGAAGTTGTTTATGAGTTAAACCCCATGGCAAAAGCTGTCAGGGGGTGTAAGAGCATAGAAGAGGCCAATGAAGCTTTACACAGTCTTGGAATAAAAACAGAACTCGACATTGAACTTGAACTTTCCGGCACTCTCAAATGATGCTATCTGGCAGTTGTGCCTTTAAAATCCTTTTAAAATTTAAAATCGGAAGTTTTGTAACATAGTTACTGCATTCAACCTTCTGAATAAGCCGGGCATCGTGTGATTTGAAACATCGTGGGATTTGAAAATCAGAGAATGTGAATAATTCTACAAAAAAAGTTTCAGGAAAGTTCTTCAAGGAGAAGCTCCTCAAAAACCCTGTGCTCCTTAAAATGCCTGTTGGGGTCAGAGAAGAGAGTGTACATCCAGTATATCCAGAATATGCCCACTGTAATAGCTGATAGCAGGAAGTACATTACCGTATCCCTGTCAGGATATTCAAAATTTACGAGCTGAAGTTTGGGGAATTTGCTGCTCAGGCACTTCAAAATCAGTTCTTCATACCTCTCGTGCCTGTAGTAGTCTCTTGTGAGGAAGTGGAAGATGTAAGGTTTCGCAAATGCGTTTATAACTGGCAGAACGCTGAGAACAACCCATCCGGCAACGTTTCTTGTGCCCGTATCGATTTCGCACCTCTTAGCAATCTCCCTGATTCTCCACGAAATTTCTCTGTAATCCCCGCCCATGCTTTCCAGATAGTCTGCAAGAGCATTGTATAGTTCAGCAGTCCTCTTGAAATGTTTGTTTCTTCTTGAAATTAAATTAATATATACGTATATCATCACGATTAAGAGAGCAGCAGACGCTATTCCTGCAAGAACATAGTAAAGGTGTGCATGGTTTACATAAAATCCGTAACTCCTGTAACTTTCAAGTCCGTATCCTACTTTTCTGCTTATGAAGTACCCTTCAAATCCGCTTTCAAGCTTCGCCCAGTCGTAAGCAAGAAAGGCTACTGTCGTTAAAAAGTCGAGAAACAGTATTACTGCAATCCACCACGGACTTAAAATTCTGTCCTCAGTCTCACCCCTCTTTACAATTTCCTTCAGAGTTTTCAGTTTTGACTGTCCATCATAGTCCGGTTCCCTATCCACGACCTCATCAGTGTTTGAGTCAAAACCAGCGTCCATAACGAAAAGGGATTTTAAAACTATTTAAAAATTGTCGAAATAATTTGGGTAAAAATAAATTTATATTTACAATTAAAATTACATCGAGAGCATTTTCTCCTCCCACTTCTTCAGATAGCTTGAGCTCTGATTTACGTCTGCAAACAGCTCTGCAGCCCTTTCAACATCCTCGAGAGATACGCTCTTCGCATTCCTGAGCTTCGAGAATTCGTATGCAGGGGCAAGAAGCTGGACAGCGTATCTAAGGCTGTTCTTTACTCCCAGCTCAGTGAGCTTCTCAAGAGCTTCCTTTTCAAGAACTATACCCGATTCACTTGCCCTGATTTCGAGAATTACCCTTATCTCATCCTCTCCATAGGGTTCGGTGGTTATTATGAGCAATCTGTCAAGCAGGTCAAGAGGAATTCCGTGTGGTGCTACTATATCCGTTCCCCTGATTTTCGCAAATCCCCTGTTTGAAGCAAGGATAATTATAGGTGCCATCTCAGACTCCATTGCCCTATTCATGAACGTAAACAGCTCAATATCCATAAGGTGAGTTTCGTCTATGAAGAGAACTCCCGGAACGAGTTCTGCTCTCCCCTCCTCAACCCACCTCTTAACTCTCTCATCAACAGCATTTCTCACCTCGTTATCTATCTCTCTGCTCGTTGAGAACATGAAGAGCAGTGAACCACTCCTTGCGTTTGCTTCATCCAGATCATGCAGGGTGACAACATAGGTAAATTCCTTCTCTTTCTCAACACTGCCAGATGGAACCTCAACAACTTCCTCTCCACCTATATCGTACTTCTTCTCAGCTTTTTCACTTCTGCCAAGTCTGGCAACTCTGCCGGTCTCTTTATCAATAACTATCACATCCCCAACCTCTATTCCCTGATACATGAATGCCATAGCAAGCCTTCCGGAGATCGTAAACGTCCTTCTGTCGTCTTTGGTTGCAAGAGTCAGGGTTGCCGATTCGGGTATCTTTTGAGTTGGATTGTAGGGATTTGGAACCATGTTGTAGTCAAGTCCAACAACCTCTCCTTCAAGCACCTCTCTTCTTTCCTTTATTCTAACACCAATTGCCTTCCTTATTGTCTGTATGAGTGCTTCAGTCTTTTTCATTTCCGTACTGTAAAACTCACTTGCAGAAACGTGTACGAATGGTATATCCCTGCCAAGTTCCTTGCTTATTGCCACCGCTATCGCTGTTTTTCCTGTGCCGGGTGGCCCCGCTATCAGTATACCCCTGCCAGCCATCTTTCCGGCTTTTATCATCCTGACTATTACTCCTGCAGCCTCTCTTGCCTTTTTCTGCCCAACAAGCCCGTCAGCCACAGGTTTGGCTCTCAGATTCTCATCAAGTCCAAGCCCTCTTATGTGTGAGTGAGCACCCACCCTTTCAAACCTTGTAATCTCCCTGATCTCACTTGCCACAATATCACCTCCAGATTTCAGTGGATTTGTAGTTCAATATAAAGATTTTCCAGCGAAAGTGGTAAATTTACCGGCTGTAAGATGAGAGAGGTATGTTCGAAAAAGCCATGGAAATTGCTCTATCCATAGCAAAGAAAAGGAACGTTAAAATTGCGGGGATTCAGCTTCCTGACGGGCTGAAAGTTTACTCTGCAGATATAGCTGAAAGATTTGAAAAGGAGGGTATAACAGCGATAATTTCAGGAAGGGCAAGCTACGGTTCATGCGATATTGACGAGGAGTTAATGAAAGAGGCTGACGTTCTCTTCCACTTTGCTCATGAGCCAGTTGAAGAGGTGAGTGATAGGGTTGTCTTCATACCCTATAGGTACGACTATGATGTCGGTGCAATTTTGGACATGGCAAGTGAGATAGATGAGCACAAGCTCTCCCTGATAGCAACATCCCAGTACATTCACAAACTGGATGAGCTGAAGAGAGAACTTGAAAAGGCCGGATATTATGTGTCTTTAAAAAAAGGTTCGAAAAGGATTAGCAAAAAGGGGCTAGTCCTTGGATGCAATTTTACGTCGATAGATAAGAGAGCTGAGGCTGTCGTGTTCATAGGAGATGGGGCATTCCATCCGAGGGGTGCGGCAATATATTCAGGTAAAAAGGTTTATGCAATATCCCCTCTTGAGAGAAAACTCAAAACTTTTGGTGAGAAGGAAGTTCAGGATTTTCTTAAAAGGAGGTTTGCCCTGATAGCCAAGGCCATGGACTGTGAAGTCTTCTGTGTTCTCGCAAGCTCGAAAAGGGGTCAGAAGAGGTTGAAGCTTGCCATGAATATAAGCAGAGAACTGAGCATTGCTGGCAAAAAAAGCTACCTTGTTTACTTCGACGAGGTAAACCCAGAAAACTTTCCTCACGACTGCCTCATCAATACCGCCTGTCCAAGAATAGCTTACGACGACTGGAAAAGGTTTGGCTGTCCTGTCCTTTCCCCTCAGGAAGCTGAGATTCTGACGGGTAAGAGGAGCTGGGAAAGCTACGAAATGGACACAATCTTTTAATTTCTAAGGTGTTATGGAAAGACTTAAATCCGAAGAAACAAATTCTCAGCGGGTGAGTAAATAATGAGATTTTTCATGGTGGGATTCGGCCAGGCAGGAGGCAAAATATTAGACTTATTCCTTGAAAGAGAGAAAAAAGTAGGAAGCAGAATAGAGGTCAAGACTCTCGCGATCAACTCTGCAAGAACGGATTTGCTCGGTCTCAAGCATGTACCAAAGGAAAACAGAATATTGATTGGGCAGACGATAGTTAAGGGTCATGGAGTTGGTACTGACAACAAGCTTGGAGCAAAAATTGCACAGGAAGATATAGAGACAATCCTGAGCGAGATAGATAATAGGGGAACGCATGAAATAGATGCATTCCTGATAATAGCGGGGCTTGGTGGTGGAACGGGCAGTGGAGGAGCTCCAGTTCTGGCCAAATATCTTTCAGAGATGTATTCCGAGCCTGTTTATGCCATAGGAATTCTGCCAGCTCCGGAGGAGGGCAAGCTATACTCCTTAAATGCGGCAAGGAGCATGATATCCCTTCTGAAGTACGTTGACAACCTGATACTGATCGATAATGGAGCCTGGAAGTTTGAAGGACTCAGTCTTAAAGAGAGCTTTAACAGAATAAACAGGGAGATTGTTGTCAGACTTGCACTCCTTGCAAGGGCTGGAGAGCCTGTTGAGGAAGGGATGGTTGGAGAGATGGTTGTGGATAGCTCAGAAGTCATAAACACGCTCAGGGGAGGAGGTATATCCTCAATAGGTTATGCCACTTCACTTGCAGAGCCTGAGTCCAAGAAAAAGAAAAGACTGCTCCCGTTTGGAAAGAAGAAGGATACCCTGATGGAAGATGACAAGGCTATAAAGATTGCTACCCTTGTCAGAAGGGCAACTCTCGGAAGGCTCTCAGTGCCGTGCAATCCAAAGAGTGCTGAAAGGGCATTAGTTCTTGTGGCAGGGCCGCCTGAGCAGCTTGACAGAAAGGGACTTGAAAAGGCAAAACTCTGGCTCGAAGAGTTGATTGCCGGTGTAGAGGTTAGGGCTGGAGACTATCCAACGAGGAAGACGGAGCACGTTGCAGCTCTTGTTGTTCTGGCAAACGTCACCGAGGTTCCAAGAGTCAGGGAGCTGCAGAGACTGGCTGCAGAGGCCAAGGAGGAGGCTGAGGACGCTGAAAGGATGAGGATAGAGAAAACTCTCACGCTCTTTGATGAGGATATCGAACCTCTTATATAATTCTCCCCTCAACTTTTCGCGAGGTGAAAGGAATGAAAAAAGCGGTGGCGGCGATAGCTTTTGCTTTACTGCTACTCGTAGTCTTCACGATTCCAGCGCTTGCTTACGACGTAACAAAGGATGACTTCAAACAGCCTCCAAGCGTTACAGTTACGATCGATGGGCAGACAATTCATCCAAACCTGCAGAATGGTGTCCTTTTTGTGAACCATGTTTGTTATGGTGGAGAGAAAGTCAGTATAGTTTATGTGATAGAGCCAAGCTCAACTAGTGAGGGTACGACTATAGCAGGCAGATCGTATACCATAACAACGCAGCTGAGCGATAACACAATAGATGCATACGCATTCAGATATAGCAGCGAAAACACACTGATGTCAGCCTATCCAATAGTCAGTGGAAGCGACAGCGTAACTCTCAATCTGCCGGGAGTTGACCAGTGGGAGTACGGATACGGTGAGATAAACATAACTGTCAGCGGTAAAATACCTTCTCCAAACGAGAGACTTGTAAGGCTCAAAGCTTTAAGCGTGGAGGTTCAGGGAGCTCCACCAGACTGTTTACCTCCAGTAGTTATACCGGTCGTCAACAAGGCAAAGTTCCAGAGCGATATAAACTCGGTAAAGAGCAAGTACGATCAGTTAAAGTCTGAGCTAAACAAATATCTCGGACAGGTAGATACCTCCGCACTGAGCAGTGACCTGAAAAAGGCAGGAGACAACCTGACTGCAGCTGAAACGCTGTTCAGCAATGGAGATTACATTAAGGCAGATGAAAAGCTGAACGCAACAGAGTTCTGGCTTGATAAGGCAGAGAACGACCTGAAGAAAGTTAAGGCAGAGTACATGTGCAAGGAAATTCAGGATAAGGCCAACGAAATAAACAACATGATAAACGAGATCTCAGCTTACGTTGACGAAATAGATAGCGGTGCCATAAAAATGCCTATAAGCGAGAAAATACAGATAAAGGCACAGTTTAAAGAAATTCAGAACGACTATTCAACACTGATTTCAGATATTTCCGCAATAAAAGCTGCCATAAACAACGGAATGTACGATGATGCCATTGCAAGAGCAAACAACACACTGAGTTATGCTGAAAAAGTTTACAACGACGCAAACTCTCTGCTGACAACACTCCAAAGCAAGATTTCTGCTCCAGCAAGCACTCCGACTTCCACACCATCATCAGAGAATGCCCTGCCTTCGATAAAGTTCTCACCTACAACACTGGCAATAATTGGAGGGGTCATCATAGCCGTAATAATAATTGCAGTTCTGCTCTACATGAGAGGTGGCGGAAGGTTCGATGAGCTCAGATAACAAAATAATACAGTAAAAATAAATAATTTCCAAATTTTTATACAATTTTTATTCGTAAACGTACCTATTTGCAAACCTGAAAACGTAAAAACAAAAAACAACGTAACGCTACTTGACTCATGCTTGCAAAACGCATAATTCCCTGTCTCGACGTCACTCTTGATGAGAAGGGCGCTACCGTG
>CAZUMR010000066.1:0-34224 GCA_964622075.1 uncultured archaeon
ATACTGCCTTCACCATCCCAAAACCCATGCTCGTCTTGCAGCCAAATCCAGCAGTGTAGCCCATCTCAATCAGACCTCTATCCCCTTTAACGTCGAAAACCATGAGAGATGCCCTGTGGTAAGTATCCTTCACCTTTATTCTGACAGGCTTCGCCTTTACGACCTTCACTTCAAGCTCCTCACTTTCGGGCCTTTTCCCGTAAAAAGCCACGTACTTCTTGATTAGGTTCTCCTTCAGGTTCTCGTAAAACTTCGGATTATCTGGGTACAGGTCAACAGCCCTCAGCTTTCCATTTCTCCCTTCCGCCGTTGTTACGTTTATGGGTGAGAGCGTAACGAACCTCTCCCTGTTTTTTATCTCCTTCTCCCTTACAACCTCCACATTCGTAACCACAAACTCCAGATCACCAATCTTAACATCTCCCCTCTTCATCAACCCGTCCACAAGACAGGCACAGAGATACGTCCGGGGGCTGGAGAAAAAGAAGTAAACTTCAGGAGTCAGCAGCTCCATCCTGCCGTTGTTTATTCTGAATTTTTTATTCTTTACGAAAAGCCTGCTAAACGTGAAAAACTTGAAACCTGCAGGTTTGTGCAGCTCAAGAGATACTTCTGGATCAGCCCTCTCAACCGCCCTGTATATTGCAGATGCCAGCCAGTAGTTATGGTTAAAATCAAGGAAGGCTGGCGTGTCTTTAACTTTCATGGTTATTTTTAATCTCACAGCATAGCTATATGGACTGAATAGTACTTAAATATTTCTGTTACAATATTTCACCGGTTTTACTTTTGTCGAATCCCATTACTTCTTTTTTAACGATTTTTTCACTTCTAAACCTGTAAAACACGACCATATCTTCTTCTTCGTCTATTATTTCTTTTAATCCAGCTTTGACCTCTTCATAATCAGCCTCACTCAGCTCCCCTTCAAAAACGGAATTCTGTATCCAGAACAGATACTTCCTCAGAAATTTCTTAACTTTATTGACCCTGTCAACGCTGACATCGTAGACAATAATCACATACATTCTACCACCATATAACAAATGGCTCGTATTTTTCAACTCCAAGCAGATGTTTGACGAGCTTGTAGCATTCGAGCCTTATCAATCTCTGGTAGGAGACGTTTCTGCCAAGTTTTCTGTGTTTTATCGTTGTTTCAAGTTTTTCGTTGTATGCTTTCAGGAATTTCCTCTTCCCCTCATCATTCAGCAAAACGCCGTCAAGATCTCGTCTGAAATCGTCCTTGTCTATTACCTTTCTGTTTACAAGGTTGAATATCGTTCTGTCAACTATCAGCGGTTTGAATATCTCGGCCAAATCAAGGGCAAGGCTAAATCTTCTCTCAAAAGGTTCGTGCAGGTAGGAAACTGTAGGATTTAGCTGCGTGTGGTATATCTCGGAAAGGACGGTTGAATAAAGCAGGGAGTTTCCAAAGCTGATCATGGCGTTTACCTCGTTTTCTGGAGGTCTTTTGCTCCTCACACCAAACTCCATGTATTCGAGTATGTTGTCAAAAGATGAGTAGTAAGCTGTTCTTGCGGCAGCTTCAGCTCCCATTACTTCATTAAGGTTCTCTGCTTTTGAAAGGCTTTCAAATCCTCTTTCTATCTCTTCCCTCACATCTTCAAGTCTGTAGTACGATACAACCCTGCACATGTTCCGCATAGCACCTTCGACAAATTTTTTTGCTATATATAATCTTTTACTTCTGTCGAGGTAGTGCTCCACCTGTTTGACTATGAGGTCTCCAGAAACCAGAGACTCTCTTGGATAGAATGAGCCAATGTAGTAACCTCTTCTGTTAAAAAAGTGTATGCACACACCGTTATTTGCAAGAAGGGAAACTGCCTTTGAAGTGAGTGTGAGGGATCCGAGGGCGTATATGGAATATATCGAGTTGACAGGTATGGGCTTTTTACCATCCTCATTTTCAAAGTAAAGTGTGTTCTCATGTCTTCTGAGCTTTCCATCAGAAGTTATGTAGTAGTTTTTCTTTTTCATAATGTTTACAGGAATTGGAAAATACAAAAATTTACCGGTACTGTGAGGATTTGAGGAAAATTATGAATAAACAACGTCCTACGCAACTTCGATGAGGTTCTGGATCGGAATAGACGACACTGATTCAGCTGAGGGTATGTGCACGACGTATCTTGCCACAGTTCTGATTGAAAGACTTGAAAGAGCAGGCATGAAGGTGGAAGGATTTCCAAGGCTCATAAGGCTGAATCCCACGATACCTTTTAAAACGAGGGGAAATGGTGCAGTTTCTTTCCTTGTAAACGGAGATCTCAGCGAAGCATACGATATAACCAGAGAGTGTATGGAGGAGTTTTCGATGCTTGAGGACGAAAAAACGAATCCTGGGGCCGTCTTTGTAGATGTTAACAGCAAAGCGATGATGTACTTGCCCAGATTTGCTTTAAAGGCGATAAGAGATGTTGTTTCAATAGATGAGGCTTTATTCATAATTGGAAAGTACATGCTTCCTCACATAAAGATGAAACTTGGCAGGGGGTTAATCGGTGCTTTAGCTGCCGTGGGAGTTGAGCTTGGTGATTATACACTGGAACTGCTTGCTTACAGAAAACCGGAGAGGTTTGGTAGTGAAAGAGAGTACGACAGAGAATCTTTTTTCAGGGCTGATGAAGAGACGTATCCCTTAACTTGGGACACTGTGGACTGGCATAACGATGTGGTCGTTGCCGTTCCAAACTCTCCTGATCCCGTCCTCTACGGCATAAGGGGGGACGATCTGAACGCGATAAAGAGGGCGAGCGAAATAGTTGTCACGGAGGAGGTTGATAGAAGGCAGTTCTTTATAACAAATCAGGGAACGGACATGCACATAATCCCAGAGGAAGAGGCAAAATCTTTCGAAAACTACCATTCATACAGGCTTAAGGGTACTGTTGTGGAGAAACCGTACGACATAAGAGGAGGACATGTGTTTTTCCACATCAAAACGAGGTTTGGCAGGATCAGATGTGCGGCTTTTGAACCAACCAAGCAGTTCAGGGACATCATAAGAAAACTCGAAATTGGAGATGTTGTGGAGGTTTACGGCTCCGTTAAGAGAGATACGGTAAATCTTGAAAAAATAAACATAATCAGTCTGGCTGAAGTTTACAGGCTTGAAAATCCCGTATGCCCGGTTTGCGGGAAGAAAATGGAGTCTGCTGGTAGGGGGCAGGGTTACAGGTGTCGCAGGTGTAAAACCAGAGCGGAAGACAGGGTTAAGGTGAAAGTTGAGAGGGAGATAGAGGAAGGATTTTACGAAGTTCCACCGTGTGCAAGGAGACACCTTTCAAAACCTCTCGTCAGAATGGATGTTGAAAGAAAACACATTTTCAGATGAAATTTTTAGATAACTTCATTTTTAAAATAACTGCCTGGATAACCCGCGAAATCGATCTGGCGGCAGGAAAACTGTTATACGTTGTGAAGAGAAGTAAATTCCATGAGCGTGAAAATTACGTGGCTTGGCCATGCAGCCTTTCTTCTGGAAGGCAGCAAAAAAGTGCTGATCGATCCATTCATATCTGGAAATCCCTCCAGCCCTGTTAAGCCATCTGAACTGAAAGCTGATGTCATAGCAGTTACTCATGGACACCTTGACCATGTTGGCGATTCTGTGGAAATTGCGAAGGCAAACGGCTGTCCAGTTGTTTGCATACACGAACTGTCAAGAATACTTGGATCTGAGGGAATTGAGGCTGTTGGCATGAACATCGGCGGAACTGCTGTCGTCAGGGATGTGGCCTTTACAATGACTCCGGCACTTCACTCTGCAGATGTGGAGATTGAGGGGAGAATTGTAAGTGCAGGATGTGCTGCGGGTTTTGTTGTGGAGCTCGATGGTGTTAGAATCTACCATGCAGGAGATACTGGCGTATTCTACGATATGAAGCTGATAGGCGAGCTGTACTCTCCTGATGTGGCACTCCTGCCGGTGGGTGGATGGTACACGATGGGGCCAAGGGAAGCTGCCAAGGCTGCTGAGCTGATAAGGCCAAAGGTAGCCATACCAATGCATTACGGCACCTTCCCGGTTATCAACGCCAGTCCGGAAGAATTCAAAGAGCTTGCATCCAAATACTGCGAGGTCGTAATTCTAAAACCGGGAGAGAGCTACGAAATTTAATACAAGCAAGGAAATTTAATACGAACAGGAGCAATCTAACTAATAACCAGCCTGACAGCTATGCTGGCAGCTCACACTTCCTTAATTATTAATTTTAATAAAACTTTTTAATCGGAACTTCTGCCCTTCAGAACATCTGCCCCGCAAACCAATTATGAACTTTCATAGTTTTTCAAGTATTTCTTCCATCTTTTCCACGAACTTCTTTACCTCCCTTACCTCCTCTTTCAGCGTTGAAATAATCCCATCTGCATCATCTCTGATTATTGCCCCATACTGTGTTGGCTCTATAATTCCCGACTGCTCAAGAACTCTCAAAGAATACCTTATTTTGTGCCTTGGCATGTCCATCAGTTCAGCAAGCTTGAAAATACCTATGGGCTGATGTTCCATCACGGCCTGCATGACTTCCAGGTGTCTCAGGGCTATTTCAGCTTCCTGCCTGAGCTTCTTTAGCACCATGCCACGTGATAATCAGTCTAATATAAAATGTTTTTGAGGTTCGCTTTTCGAGGTTGATCTCTTAAGTCAATCACAGCTTATCTGTGAACGGACTTTTAAAATTAAAATTTAATTAAAAATTTAAATTTAAAGACAACATTCGAACTACTGGCTCATCTTTTTGAGAACATCGGCAAGCTTCTTCCACATTCCCACGCCTATGTATTCCCATCTGACGGAGTTCTCATCAAGCCCGAGCTCTGGCATTACCACCTTCAGCGAGGCTATTCTCCTGTCCTCCATCTCGTTTCCGTAGAGGTGGTGGCAGTTCTTGGGCGGACAGCCAGCTACAAGTATTGCATCAGCATACCCCTCACTTATAGCCTTTAGCAAAACGTAGTTGCTGACAGATGCCGAACACCTGACCCTTATACTTCTGAAGTTGGCAGGTAGCTTTATCCCGTACCTTCCCATCAGGTCTCCAGCGGCGTAGCTGCACCAGTAACACAGAAGTGCGAGAACTCTCTTCTCTCCCTCCTTTGCATGCGTAAACGCAACCTCCATCTGCTTGAGCAGCTGCCAGTCCTCGAAGTTCATAACCTGTATTGCACCCGTAGGACAGACTGACATGCAGAGACCACATCCCTTGCAGAATCCGGGATCTACAACGCTTCTGAGGTTCTCGTTAACACCTATGGCGTTGTGCGGGCACGTATCTCTGCACATTCCGCATCCGATGCACATTTCAGGATTTACCGATGAAACGTACTTCTGCAGCTTCTTTTCGGCATCCTTCAGAGCCTCGTAAACTTTCATCGCGGCAGCACTTCCGCTTTCAACGCTCTCCTGTATGTCCTTGAAGCTCCTTGCAGTTCCGGCTGCATAAACTCTATCGACATACGTTTCAAGTGGAGTTATTATTCTCGGCTGGAACTCTATCGGGAATCCGTACTTGTCGAGCTGCAGACCGAACATTTTCATTAGCCTCACTGCAGATGGGATGAGCGGGTCTGCCACTACCACGAGGTCGGCCTCTATTTCACTGAAGTCCTCACTGTCCGTTACCACAACAAGCGATCCTTCCTCCTCTCTGACCTCTTCAACCTCTGCGTTAACGAACTCAACTCCCAGAGTCTCGCACTTCCTGCGGAACTCCTCAAAAGCCCTGCCGTAAGTTCTCAGATTCTTGTAAACAACTGTAACTTCCGTCATTGGATACAGATTTGCAAGCCTGAAGGCAAGCTTCGCGGTTATCGGACAGCACAGCTTGGAACAGTAACCAACCTCATCCTTCTGGCACAGTACGAAAACGATGCTGTCAGGAACTTCTCCGCCAAAACCCTTTGTCATCAATCTCTCGAGTTCAAGCATTGTAATGACTTTTGGATGCCTGTAGTTCAGTTTCTCAAACTTTTCCATATCGTATCCTTCAAATCCTGTGGCTATTACCACGGCTCCAAAAGTTTCCTCTATCTCCTCATCTTTTGCATCGAGATTTATGGCACCTGTAGGACAGACGTTTACACATTCTCCGCACTTTGTGCATGCCTGAATGTCTATTGTGTACGTATCTGGCATGGCGAGCGAGAAGTCCTTGTCTATTGCCTTCCTCTTTCCGTAACCGAAGTCAAACGGGTTATCAACCTCGACCGGACAGACTTCTGAACACTTGCCACAGCTTATGCACTTCGCTGGATCGACAAGCATAGCCTTTTTCTCTATTTTGACCCTGAAGTTACCGTTCTCCTTTTTCACATCAACAACTTCTGCATTCGTAATCAGCCTTATCCCATCTTTCTGTATCTCTCTTCCCATCACGGGAACTATACAGTCGCTCGTGCAGAGTGATGCGTAGCCCTCACACTGGAATAGCATCGGAATCTGAGAGGTATGCCCGCCAACGTACGGTTTTCTTTCAACTATTACTGCCTCAATTCCCGCTTTTGCGAGGTCTGATGCACACCTCATCCCTGCCACTCCAGCACCAACGATCAGAGCTTTCTTTGCAAGTTTTACACTACCCTGCGGGACGTTTGTTCTTACCTTCACGTAGCTCATGAGGAGCTGATCCATTGCCTTTCTTGTCGCACCATCTCTATCGTCATGTAGCCACGCACACTGTTCCCTGATGTTTACGGTCTCTATCATTGCCCTGTTGACACCGATGCCCTCAACGATCTCAGCCAGCCTGTCCTCACCCATCGTGAGGGAACTCCTCTCAGAACAACCAACGAAAATAAAGCGGTCTATCTTGCCTTTGAACTCACCAATTTCCTTCTCTGGATTCTTACAGAATAGATCCACAGTTTTAACCATTGTTACGTCATCAAGGGTTTTTGCAAAATTTTCGAGCTGTTTCATGTCTATTTTCTCATTCAGCGTTCCTCCGCAGGTGCAGAGGAGAACACCAATTCTCATACCCGCCAGAATGGCTGTAAGTTATATTAGTTTTGCTAATTCAGTTTTTTACGATGAAAGCTCTGCGTAATAACGCGGTAAATTTTTTAAATTTTAAAAATTCGAAAATTTTGGAAAATCTGATGTAAAAATAAACCATCAGAAGTTAGTCTGGTTTTATTGTAAACTATTTGCAGTAAAAAAGTTTAAAAATGGCAGAATCAGGCCGGCTTTACCTTTACGCTGTAAACGGATCCTTCGAACTCTACCTCGAACTCTCCCTCCACATCCTCAAAGCTGATTGCTGTCGGGAATGGCTCCTCGCTCAGCTCACCCTTAAGGAACTGCAATCCTGTCTGCGGGAACAGTGCGTAAAGCAACACATTCTCATCTGTAGCCTCTATACCCATCTTTTCAAGCTCGGCCTTTCTCTTCTCGAATTCTGGCTCAAGCAGATCTGCAGGTCTGCAGTCTATGGGCTTCTCATCTCCAAGTACTTTCTTCAGTATCTCCTCCTTTATCGGTGCAGGAGTTCTGCCGTACATTCCCTTCACCAGATCTCTTGTCTCCTTGGGTATAACCTTGTACCTTCCACCCGTAAGAACATTCAGAACTGCCTGTACTCCGACTATCTGGCTCGTCGGTGTAACTAATGGCACATATCCAAGCTCTTCTCTAACTCTTGGCACCTCCTTTAGCACCTCAGGCAGCTTGTCCAGTGCATTCTGTTCTCTCAACTGTGCTATCAGGTTGGAGAACATACCACCGGGGATCTGGTAAACGAGAACGTTTGCGTCTGGGATTGTGGACAGGGGGTTCAGATAACCGGCGTACTTCTCCCTGATCTTCATGAAGTATTCCCTTACCTCAAGCAGAACATCCAGATCTACTCCTGTCTCGTATCCGAGCTCTTCAAGAGCGTAAACCATGCTTTCAGTTGGTGGATGGGAAGTTCCCATGCTCAGGGGGGACATGCACGTGTCTATCATCTCCGCTCCAGCCTCAACGGCCTTCAGCAGAGCCATTGACGCCATTCCACTTGTGTAGTGTGAGTGAACGTCTATTGGCAGTCCAACTTCCTTCTTAAGTGTCTTCACAAGTTCGTAAGCCATCTTTGGCGATAGCAGGCCTGCCATGTCCTTCAGACATATTGAATCGACTTCCAGCTCTGCAAGCTCGTTGGCTATTTCCACGTACTTCTCAATCGTGTGAACGGGGCTTATCGTGTAACATATTGTTCCCTGCACGTGAGCTCCACACTTCTTCGCCGTTTTTATTGATGTTATGAGATTTCTGACGTCATTCAGGGCATCAAATATTCTGAAAACGTCAAGCCCGTATTCTGCAGTCTTCTCAACGAACTTCTCCACTATGTCATCGGGATAGTGCCTGTAGCCAACAAGGTTCTGGCCTCTCAGCAGCATCGAGATCTTGGCGTTCTTTACTCTCTTTCTTATCTCCCTCAACCTTTCCCACGGGTTCTCATTCAGGAACCTGTGGCAGGCGTCAAAAGTAGCTCCTCCCCAGACTTCAAAGCAGTAAATTCCGGCTGAATCGAAAGTTTCGAGTATGGGCAAGATGTCTCTCGTCCTCATCCTTGTTGCGAGGAGAGACTGATGCCCGTCTCTAAGAGTGAGGTCAACTATTTTGACCTTCATCGAACCACCGGTTCGGTTTGACCTTGTCAATTAATATTTTTTACGACGTTACGACACCTGCCTTACAGGCTGCTATCTCGCTGTTACTTCAAGGCCTCTAACCTTTACACCTCTAACCTTTACAGCTTTCAATTATTTCAATAAGTTTCCTCGCAGCTTTTTTGACGTCTCTGGCATGGGAAACTGCAGAAACGACGGCCGGTGATGCTCCCGCTCTGACAACTTCAGTGATGTTTTTTTCGTTTATACCTCCAATTCCAACTACAGGGATTTTAACACTCTCAACTATTTTTTTCAGTCCTTCAATTCCTATAACACTGCTGTCCTTCGTTTTCGTTGGAAAAACTGCTCCGGCTCCAAGGTAGTCGGCAAAGGGCTCTGCTTTTTTTGCCTGCTCAACACTTTTCACAGAAACACCAAGTATCCCGGAAAAAATCTCCCTCACTCTTTCGTACGGAATATCCTCCTGACCAACGTGAACTCCATCAGCTTCAACGGCCATTGCTATGTCAACCCTGTCATCCACTATCATCACCGCATCGTAACTCCTGCATAGCTCCACAATTTCCATCGCCTCTCTGTACATCTCCTTCCCGCTCTTCCTCTTCTCCCTGTACTGTATGACCTTTACACCAGCTTCGAGAGCCTGTCTGGCAACATCAACGTGTTTATGTACCCTGTCATCCGTTATTACATAAAGGAATGGTCGCCCGGGGAGCATAGACGGGCTTTCACAGTTATCTTTAAATACCCACCGAATCAGCTCACTCAGCGGGCTGTCGGTTTCACGTTCACTGTGAGGTGATGGTATGAGCAGGGTAAGAAAGCTGCAGAGGAGGAAGACAGATCCGAACCTCATCAAGCTTATCGATGTGCTGCTTGCAAAGGAAAAACCCATCTGGAAAGATATAGCTAAAAGGCTGGCAAAACCAAGAAAACTCTACGCACAGGTAAACGTTTCCAAAATTGAAAAGTACCTCCTTGATGGGGAGATAGCAGTTGTACCCGGAAAGGTTCTTGGAGGGGGAGAGGTAACAAGGCCGGTAAAGGTGGCTGCCCTTTCGTTCTCCGAAACAGCAAGAAAGAAGATTGAAGAAGCAGGGGGTAAGTGCCTCTCACTTGAGGAGGCTGCTGAAAGCGAGGGACCGTTCAGAATAATTGCCTGAGGGGTGATGGTTGTGGGCGTTAACGTTGAAAGAACTCTGAAACTCCTTGGTGAGAATTACAGGGTTATCGATGCTGACGGGCACATCCTTGGCAGGCTTTGCAGCATAATTGCCAAGAGGTTGCTCAACGGAGAGAAAATTGTTGTTGTGAATGCGGAGAAAGTTGTAATTACTGGGGATAGGCAGATGGTTTTCGAGAGATACAGGGAAAAGTACGAGAGGGGAAGCAAGGAGAAAGGTCCGTACTTCCCCCGCCATCCGGAGAGAATATTCAAGAGAACTGTCAGAGGAATGCTGCCAAAGAACAGGAGGGGAAGGGAAGCTCTCAAGAACCTCAGGGTCTTTGTTGGCGTTCCAGAAAAGCTGAAAAATGCAAGGGCTGAGAAGGTAGATCAGGCATTGCTTGAGAAAGTTTCTAAAGCAGAAAAGTATGTAACTCTTGGTGAGGTTAGCGAGTACCTCGGTTACAGGGTAGAAGTGGAGGCATGAATATTTATCTGAATTTCTGAATCTGAAGGGGTGGTTTAATGAAAATCGTGCTTACAAGCGGTAAGAGAAAAACTGCAGTTGCGAGGGCGAGGGTGAAAGACGGGAAAGGCAGGGTCAGGATAAACAAGGTCCCGGTTGAAATAATTCAGCCTGAAATGGCAAGAATGGTGATAATGGAGCCCCTTATAATGGCCAGAAAGCTGGCGGAGATGGTTGACATAGACGTTACTGTAAGTGGTGGCGGATTCATGGCTCAGGCAGAGGCTGCAAGAACTGCCATAGCAAGGGGACTTGTTGAGTGGAGTGGAGATGAAGAACTCAGAAAGGTTTACCTTGAGTACGACAGATCACTGCTTGTCAACGATGTGAGGAGAAAGGAGCCCAAGAAACAGGGTGGTAGGGGAGCGAGAAAGAGGAGGCAGACCTCTTACAGGTGATCGCATGTTTCCCGTTCGCTGTTTCACGTGTGGTGCTGTGATTGGTCACCTGTGGGAGGAGTACAGAAAGAAGCTTGAGGAAGGTAAGAGTCCGAAGGAGGCTCTTGACGAACTCGGAATTGAGAGGTACTGCTGCAGAAGAATGTTTCTGACGCACAAGTCCGTGATTGAAGAGCTTGCCGGATTTAGAGGGGCCGTGGGGTAGCCTGGTGATCCTGCGGCGTTCGGGACGCCGTGACCCGAGTTCAAATCTCGGCGGCCCCACTTTTTTATGTGGGCCGCTTTAGAGCCTCCGGAGGTGGTATACACGTCAGTTTCATCAAAAAAACCCTCAAAAAAGCTGTTTCCATTTGACTACACGCGTTTTGAAAGGGCCCGAATTATTGGAGCAAGGGCTCTCCAGATAGCCATGGGTGCTCCCGTGCTTATAGAAACCGAAAGCACGGATCCGCTGGAAATAGCCAGAGAGGAGTTTGAGAGGGGTGTAATCCCCATAACCGTTAAGAGGAGGAAAGACAGGTTTGTGTGGCTTGAAAGGAGCGACCTGTTTTAGTCGCTCCACCGCCACGGAAACGTTAATATGTTGAAGCCCGAGAGGGTTTCGAGCTTTAAAGGGGGATAAGGATGATGGTCAAGGATAAGGATGAGGGAAAGAGCGAGGAGGTTTACGAGTACTTAATCTCTCCTGACGAGTATCTGGCTGCTGGAGTACACATTGGAACTCAGGTAAAGACCGGAGACATGAAGAAGTTCATCTACAAGGTAAGGCCAGACGGTCTGTATGTGCTGGACATAAGGCAGCTTGACGAGAGGCTAAGGATTGCAGGAAAATTCCTTGCAAGGTTTGAACCTTCGAAAGTTCTCGTCGTTTCTGCAAGGCAGTACGGACAGAAACCTGCAATGATGTTCTCCAAGGTCACCGGAGCTGAGTACAGGGTGGGAAGGTTTGTACCTGGAACACTGACAAACCCGATGCTGAGGTGTTACACCGAACCGGACGTTGTGCTCGTAACGGATCCGGCAATAGACAGTCAGGCTGTCCAAGAAGCGACTGATGTGGGAATACCGGTGGTTGCTCTCTGCGACTCAAACAACTCAGCAGCAAACGTCGATCTGGTAATTCCGACGAACAACAAGGGTAGAAAAGCTCTTGCCCTCGTTTACTGGTTGCTCGCAAGAGAAGTTTTGAAGAACAGGGGAATTTCCGACTTCCCGTACGCTGTAAGCGACTTTGAGGCGGAAATCTAAAATTGGCTATTTTATTTCTTTGTTTCTGTTTTTCTGTTTTCTGAATAACTTTGATTTTCTGAGTATCTTTGACTCTCAAACGAGCTTTCTGACAGTATGCCTGTGTCCTCTCCAATTTCAATCCACGCCCATGCCCAGACAACACACTCAAAAGCTCTGACCAGATCACCTTTTTCAAGAAACCATCTGGAATCCTGAATGTACGCATTTACATTTTCGAGGAACTTTTTGCCTCTTACTTCTTCAGCCTTTAACGTTTTAATTCTTTTTTCGGCTCTTTCAAGCCACTTCAAAGTTTCTCTTTTCAGCTCTTCTCCCAGATCTTTCATTCTGCCCATGCTAACTATGGGGCAGTGTAAAAATATAGGTTGTTCGTTCTGGTGGCATGGAAGTTGCTGTTTCGGGCGGGACGAACATACTTGGCTTGGATGTTCTCGAAAAAGTTAAGGTAGTGGAAGTGGAAACCGAGTTCGGAAAGGCGACACTGGAAGTCGGGTACGTTGGGGATTACGAAATTGCTCTGCTCAGAAGGCACGGAATTGAGAACAACATACCGCCTCACAGAATAAACCATGCGGCAAACTTCTCGGCTCTGAAAGAGCTCGGAGTAAAAAAAGTTGTGGGAATGGGGTCTGTTGGATGTTTGAGAGAGGACGTAAAGCTACCGGCCATAGCGATACCGCACGACTACATAGACTTCTTCAGCTCTGCAACCACGATAAACGACAGGCTTGAGCACGTAACGCCCGGATTTGATGAGGAACTCAGGAATTTGCTGATTGAGGTTTCAAGGGAAGTGTGCAGAAGAAGGGGGTACAACCTGCTTGAGAAAGCTGTTTACTTTCAGAGCAGGGGGCCAAGACTTGAGACGAGAGCGGAAGTCAGGGTTATTTCGTCGTGGGCTGACTGTGTTGGCATGACTGCAGGGAGTGAAGCTACAGTTGCAAGGGAGCTTGGTATTGGCTACGCATGCATATGCACGATGGACAACTACGCCAACGGCATAAGGGGAGAGGTGGTCGATTACAGGGAGATTGTCAGAAGAGCAAAAATCAGTGCGGAGGTAAGTCTGGAAATAGTTTCTGAAGTCCTGAGAAGGTTGCTCGGTTAAAACTCTCGATTAAAACTCAAAGGAGGTGATCTCTCTGTCCGTCTGGAATGAGCCCGTGCTTGTAAAAAATGTTAAGGTTCTTCGCTCCGGCAACTCCGCTAACGATGTCATCAGAGCTGATATTCTTGTCGAAAACGGGATAATAGAAAAGCTGGGGGATGTAAAGTCTGGAAAGACAGGGATGGTTATAGACGGGAAAAATTTTGCAGCTGTTCCGGGGTTCGTTAATGCACACACTCACGCTGCTATGACTCTATTCAGAGGGTACGCTGAGGATATGCCACTCATGAAGTGGCTTGAGGAGAAAATATGGCCCCTTGAAAAGAAGCTCAAACCTGAGCACGTCTATACAGGAACAAAGCTTGCGTGTGTTGAGATGCTGAAGAGTGGATGTACTGCCTTTATAGACATGTACTTCTATGTTGATGCGATTGCCAGCGCGGTGAGAGATACGGGAATAAGGGCTTGCATATCGTCTGCTTTCTTCGACTTCTTTAATCCTGACATCCTTGAAGAATCTCTGAAGAGGGTCAGGAGCGATTTAGAGAAACTTGCTTCGAATAGCTGTAAGAGACATTCAGACGGGAGTGATAGAATAATTCCGGCAGTAGGCCCTCACGCTCCTTACACAGTGAGCCTTGATGGCCTTAAAATGTCCATGGAAATTGCCATGGAGTTCAATGCCAAGGTACACTTTCACCTTGCGGAGACTGAAGGTGAGGTTAAGGAATTTGAAAAGAAAAATGGCAGGAGTGTTATCAGAGCACTTGACGAGATAGGTTTCCTGAACGATAGGCTGATAGCTGCACACTGCATATGGCTGAATGATGCTGAGATAGAATTGCTTGCCAAAAGGAGAGTGAATGTAGCTCACTGCCCCGTCAGCAATATGAAGCTCTGCTCTGGAGTTTTCAGGTATCCAGAAATGCTGAAAGCTGGAGTTAACGTATGCCTTGGCACAGACGGTGCTGCAAGCAATAACAGCCTTAACATGCTGGAAGAGATGAAGTTTGCAGTTTTACTTCAGAAAGTTCACAGGTCAATGCCCGAATTCAGGGCTGAAAACGTTTTCAATTCTGCAACCGTTAACGGATACAGGGCTCTTGGACTGAAAGGTGGAAAGCTTGAGGAAGGTTATCTGGCTGACTTTGCCCTGTACGATCTGAACACACCCTCCTTCTGCCCCAGTCACAGCCTGCTTGCGGACATAGTTTACTCTTCAAGCAATTCCGTTGTTTACACGTTTGTTGGTGGGGAGCCACTGGTGGTGGATGGACATTACAGGAGTTACGAGGAGGAGCTTGAGATTATTGAAAAGGCGAGGAAGGTCGCTTATGATCTTGTTTCCTGACTTTTAAATTTCTGTTCTTTATTTTTGCTGACTGTGGATTTTTGGCTGCTGTTATTGCCGGGATGTTATGGGTGATGTTGTGTGAGGTTGATGAACAGCAAAGATGGACAGGCAAACAGGGCAAAACAGGTAAAAAGGTAAATAAGCAGAAAAGCAGGAATTCCGTATATCATGAAGAAAACGAGAATTGCCGGTCTGCACTTCAGCGACGCAAGGCCTGTTACTGGAGAGAAGGTGAGGATTGCTGGCTACCTTCAGTGGTACGATGAGGATACGATGAGGTGGATCCCGGCAGAACACAAGAAAGTCAAACTGCTTGTTGATGGAGTGGAGGTAGCGGAGACGACAACCAATACATTTGGAGAGTTCGTTTTTGAAACCGACTTTTCCGGAGAGCACGAGGTGGAGGTCGTGTTCGAAGGAACACCTCTGATGGAAGGCTGTTCTGTGAAGAAAAGAGTTGTGGCAATGTCGGAGAACAGTAAAAAAAGGTTTTTAAAGATGGTTAAGCTGTTTGCGGTGCTTATTATGCTTATGCTTGCAGCCGTCATTTTCGTAACCCTGATCTTCTGCTCCCGGTAATCTTTACCTCCTTTACCTCTCTGAATCTGTCAGTCTGAATCTGTCAACCAGTCTGAATCTATCAGCGCTGGAGGTGTTTGCTTGAAAGTCCTGTGCCTCGTGAATACGTACGACAAGCTAAAACTTCACGAAATCCATCTGAGGAGTATAGCGAGAGCAGCCCCTCTCTGCTACGCTTTTGGTCTTCACCTTGCACTTCTTGACTTTCCTTTCTGGAAGAAGAAGGATGATGTGGTCTCACAAGTAGTGGACTACACGACTATCGGTGAGGGCGGGAAGTATCTGGAAATGCTCAATGATTCCGGAAAGTTTCACCTGCTCGAGAAAATTCCGGCACACTTTGGAGAGGTGGTGGCAACGACTTCCAGACCAAACCCCGAAAAGAAAATTGGATTGAAGGAAGTCAGAACTTTTGGCTCCGCAACATTTTTAATGGGACTCGGCAGAAAGGGGCTTCCCAGAGAAATCATGAAAAAAGCAAAATATCACTGGGACGTAACTGGTAGGGGCGTTAGCCTCGAAACCTGCACTGCAATGGGTGTTATAGTTACCATGATCTCCGGTGCGGGGTGTCGCGATGAGTGAACTTTCCAAACCAAAGATGGAGGACATACGACTGTGTCCGACTCACGGGTATTACAGGGGTGAAAGGTGTCACTGCGGCTATGTTGGGGAAGTCATCCTTGACAAAGTTAGAGTTGAAAAGCTTGGCAGACTCGTTTCTGGAATTTTGAGACACTTTCCCGACAGGTTCAGGCTTGAAATGGATGAGGACGGATGGGTCAATTTCGATGACCTCGTCAGGGCTGTTAGGAGAAAGTACAGGTGGGCAAACCAGTGGTTGATAAAGGCAATGATATACAGCGATGTGAAGGGAAGGTATGAGCTGAAGGAGGGAAAAATCAGGGCGAGGTACGGGCACAGCGTCAGGGTAAAGCTATCCGACTATCCTCTATGTGACAGGGAAAAGCTCTATTACGGTACAGGTGAAGAAGAGGCTCACAGATTGCTTGAAATTGGTATAAAACCTGTAAATCAGACGTACGTTCACCTTTCCACGACCATTGAAAAGAGTGAGGAAGTGGCCAGACTCAGGACGGATGAACCGATAATACTTGAAGTTGACGCAAAATCTGCTGTCAGGGATGGAATCAGGATCATCATGGCAAACGACTACATCGCTCTTGCTGAAGAAATACCGCCAAAGTATATAGTTAAAATGATGAGGGTTTAGCTGGACAAGCTGAATGGATAAGCTATCGTGCATCAGATAAGGAACAGCGAAAAAATTACTGAGAAAAGGCCTGTAAGGAATATGCCGTCAAAAGTTCCGGCTCCGCCTATGCTGACAACGCCGCTGCCTATTTTTTCCACATCCTTCAGGTGTAGCAGATCTGCACCGAAAAGAACAGAGAGCACTCCTGTGGAAAAGGCCATTTTTGGCAGCAGTAATATGGAATATCCGAAAACTGTCAGGGAAATGTAGCTTGAAAGGGCGGCAACAGCTGGAGGAATGAAGACGGGAACGGCTATTCCAAGTCCTCTAACGGGTTTTGCTTGAGTATATATCAGGGCTGTGCTGATTGCAAAGGATAAAAGCCAAGCATTCAGCGGCAGCTCGGATAAAAGTTTCAGGGCGAGTATTGCTGGAATTATGCATCCTCCTACATTTACAGCAATTACGATTCTTCTCCTCTCCCTGACTGCGTAAATCAGCCCGAAAAAGCTGTAGTATCTTTCAACAGGCCTGCCCTCTTTCTCGTAAACTGGAATATTCATAAAACTTCCAATTATCGCGAGAGCAAAAACCGTGAGAGCCTGAGCTCTATTCATGTCAAAAACGAGCTGAAAAACTTCAGAGGTTGAAAGAACGAAGAATACAGCAAGAAACGGCAGAATCACGAAAAGCAGGAAGAACGGAAGGAGGAGTGGAGGAAACAGATAGTCTGAAAAGTAATCTGAACTCATGGTTCTACGGCTTGGGTTTAACTACCTCCGTTTAATCAGCCTTCTGTCTATCACGATGTAATCTGAGATGGACTTTACAGTATCAAAGGGAATTATGTAAAACCCATCCTTCTTTTCGAGCTCAGGAATGTTCGTGTTTTTGGCGGGTTTGACTATAACGCTCAACAGCAGGCCCGTTTTCAGATCGGCAGTGATGTTGTGCAGTGTACCGACCACGGTTCCATCGGACATCAGAACTGTCTTCCTTGCAAGACTTCTGGCAAATACTTGCATACGAGCCATTCAGGCTCTGCAACATATATAAAACTTTGGAATTACTCCGGTTTATGAGCGAACTGAAAGAGGAAATTATTGCCGTACTCAAAAAACTTTTCGAAGACTACGAGAAGAAAGGTGTCGATTACAGGAGAGTGCAGTGGGAGCTCGATTACGTGGTTTACCCGCACATAGGCTCCTACCTCGCCACAGGTGAGCTCAGCAAGGAAGAGGGCAAAGAAGTTTTCGAGTTCTGCGAGAGGAAGTTAAGAGAGCTCAAAAAGAAAAACGAGCCATAGAAGCGTAAGAGTTATATTTCCACTTTTATGCTGGAAACGTGAGGTAAACGTGAGGGGGTCGTGGCGTAGCCAGGAAGCGCGGCGGGCTCCAGCGGTGATGATGACAAACGGGTCTGCTGATTGGTGATGACCCGTTGGAGCGCTGACCCGAAGAGACCCGCAGGTCGTGGGTTCAAATCCCACCGGCCCCACTTTTAACTATTGTCCGGTATTCTCATACTCATAAACTATTCACATAATGCTACACATCACAGTCCCAGAAGTTTAAGAGCTCTCTCGACTGCAATTTTGTGCATTTCTGCTGCCAGATGAATTCCTCCCTCTATTCCCCTTGTCGCGAGGCAGGGGTATAGCTGGGTGTAAAGTCCCGCAAGTCTTGGTGCCTCTTCAACTCTCACCCTGTCCTCTTTGAGTTTCCTTGCCACGAACCTTGTGGCTCCGCAGAATGCACACCTTTTAACTCTAACATCGGCAATCCTGCCCTTTTCAACTTCAACCACAACTTCGGGCTTCCCGTAGTTATCAAAGAAAGGTTTCAGATCCTCATCATTCAAACTCCTTACAACACAGCAGATTTCGGGCATCAAAACTCTGATACCTCTGCTTTTTGCTATTTCTTCTATCTGCCTGATCGAACCTGTTTCTCCCCTTTTACCTGTGATTATCAGGAGCTTTGATCTGCAGTTCTCTGCCATCAGCAAACTTATGTCTGGATGGTTTGCGTAGCAAATCACGATATCAGAGCTCAAAATATCTTTTAGGCTGCCTTTCAAACTGTTACACAGCTCTTCAAGTTCTTCGATGCTTTCAATCACTTCTGGCAGCTCTTCCGGGAGAACGAGTAAGCTGACATCAAATAATCTGCTCATTTCCTCTGCGCTCTGGTATCCGTGAGCTCCTCTACCGAGTATTCCGATCTTCATTTTCCGTCTGCGAGATTAAATCCATCAGCCTTTCCTTTATTTTCACAAACGGGGTTGTGTCGCAGACTTTGTATGGTGGCAGGTTCATAATATCTGCTCTGATAAAGCATTCGCTGTAGGGAATAATTCCGAGCACTTCGTAATCTCTCCTGACTTCTTTAATCAGCTCTTCCGCCTCCTCAAAGTACTTGTTAACGACGACTGCTATTCTTTCTATCTCTATATCCCCCGCAAGCTTTTCTATCCTCTTTAACGTTTCTACTGACCTTCTGCCCGGCTCCACGACTGCTATTAATATGTCAACGCCCTTTGCAGTTCCTCTCCCAAGGTGTTCAATCCCTGCCTCCATGTCAAGTATCAGCACATCGTCGCTGAATATTGCGTGTCTTAAAATCGCTCTCAAAAAAGCGTTTTCCGGGCAGAAGCACCCTTCCCCTCCTTTTTCTATTGTTCCGAGTACGAGCACCCTTACGCCATCCTCATTCTTTCTGGAATACTTTTCGAAAACGTCATCAACCCGGGGGTTGTATCTGAACGCTCCAAAAGGCAGTCTGACTCTCTCCTCTATCAGGTGTCTGAGGCTCGAAAGGGGAGTTACATCTCCCTCTATACCAAGTGCAGAAGGCAAGTTGATGGAGGAATCGCAGTCTATTGCCGTAACGCTAAATCCATCTCTTGCAAACAGATGTGCAAGCATGGAGGCGAGTGTTGTCTTTCCAACACCTCCCTTCCCGGAAATGGCTATTTTGACCGGTTTCTTATCCCTGCCATTTTTCACGTCATCATTCTCTTTATTCCTTTCACTCATTACCCTCATCACTTTTTGTCCTCTCTGGAAATAAAAATGTGCCCTGCTTCTACAACCATTTAACAAACCATTTCAACAATTTCAGCAATCATTCAACCACATCACCTTACAACAGAATTCTTACACCTTGACCCTCTCAAAGCAAATGTACTCCGGCTCTCCTTCGGAATTGAAGTAGCAGAAAACCATCTTTTTTCTGACAGTGCTTGCAACTCTTGCGTGAGAGGCCATCTCACTCGCTCTCATCTCTTCCGCCACCTTTATCAAGTATTTTGAGTGGGGGAGATCTCTGACACTTTCAACTCTGTCATAAACCCTGAAGTCGCTTCCGAATTTGAATCCTGTTTTTACTACGAACTTTCTGCTTTTCAAATCCCTGTAAACTCTGTATCTTTCTTCAAAGTTCTCCTCAACTCTCTTTGCCTCCCTTAACAGCTCCTCTCCAGACACATCAAGGCTTAAGATACCTCTCTCACTGAGGTAAACAGCTTCGACAAGAGATAATGTTACCAGCCCTTTTGACATGCTGCCGTAAAAGAACCTCTCAAACACGTGCATGCAGTTCGTTACAACCCTGTCTCCTGCAAAGACGCCTGTAAACGGCTCTGGCTCTCCCTCCTGCTCTCCAGTTTCGTCCCATTTCCAGAGGCGGTAGTACGTTACATCACCCTCTTCATCGACCACTGCCAGAATATCTGGCTTTAAACCAGACTTTAAAGAAAACTCGGAAAACCTGAGGATATCTCTCTCTGAAACGGGAAGGTAAACCTTTTTCTCAACAATTCTGTTTCCCTGAATCCTCACCCTCCTCCCTCTATCCCTCAGATCTCTGTAAACGAAGAAGAGAAGAACGTTCTCCCTGTTTGAAAAACACCACCTGAAAACGTCTTCAAGCTCTAACTTTTTTCCGCCTTCGTATACAGAGTATGATGGGTTGCAGGCAAGGTATGCCACCTCCACAGGATGCAGCACAATTTTCCCGCCTCTTTCGACCCCAAATCCCCTGTTTAAAAGGCTCTTTGCTCTGGAAATTCCTGCATTACCTCTAATCTCTATTTTCGTTGTATCACCACCTATTACCACTTTTTACTTTCTACAACCTTTTACAACCTTCTACCTCTATTCACCTTTCACTGCAAAGCAGGGATATGAAAAAACCACAGCAATCGTGTACGTGAGGCCACAGTCTCACAACGTCCTTCCACTTTCTGAACTTCTTTCCTCCAAACTCCTTTATTCCACAGCCTCTCCAGCTATCGAATCCCCTGACATCTCTTGCCTTAATCTTCACGACCTTATTCTCAAACTCAGTCAGATTTCCCTCGTTTTCATCGAAGGTTATGGAGCATGTGGAGTACAGTATTCTCTCGCCAAGTTTAATCGCATTTCTTATCATCTTCCTCTGGAGTTTTACCGTTGAGATGTACTTTCTCTCATCAAACCTCCACTTAACGCACGGATAGTTCCTGAGAGCACCTGTGGTTGAACACGGTGGATCGAGCAAAACGCAATCTGCCTTCCTGGAGCAGAAAAATGTAGCTCCATCACCAAGCACGCATTCAACGATCTTAACTCCAAGCTGCCTCATTTTTGCCCTCATCCTGTTCAATCTCTCAGCTGAATTGTCCACAGCAACGATTCTGCCTCTATTTTCCATCAGCATTGCAAGCTGGGATGTTTTTATTCCCGGAGCTGCTGCGAGATCAATAACCATATCTCCCGG
The DNA here is from genome assembly GCA_964622075.1 of uncultured archaeon. GTDB lineage: Archaea > Halobacteriota > Archaeoglobi > Archaeoglobales > Archaeoglobaceae > WAPX01. The sequence continues at coordinate 21,004 of CAZUMR010000066.1, forward strand.
TTCCGGGCTCAGAATGTGAGCTGCCAGAGCTGAAGCAAAATCCTGAACGACGTACATACCTCTCTCGTGCCATTCCAGTGCTGACGGGTGTTTTTCCCAGTTGGCAACCCTGAAAACGTAAGGTAGAGGTGTCTCCAGAACTTCGCAGCTCCTTTCAAGGTACCTCCATACACTCTCCACGCTTGATTTCAGCTCGTTAACTCTGATGTACGTGGCGTTTTCCATGTTTGCAAGCATGAGCTTTATTGCCTCCTCTCTCCCGAGGAGTTTGAAAGTTAACTTTACGTACCACTCCGGGTGGTGGTAGAGAAGGGCTATCCTCTTTACAGGCTCCTGCTTTTTTATTTCTCTTTCGAGGTCAACTTTCTCAGCTTTTCTCATAACTGCGTTTACGAGCGATGCGGCCCTTTTTCCAAACCTCTTCTTCGCTATTCTTACTGCAGAGTCAGTTGCAAGTGCTGGATGGATGTTGTGGTATAGCATCTCATACAGGCCAACTCTTATCAGGTTTCTGAGCAGGGGGTTGAGATCTCTGATCTTCTTTCCCTTTAGGCAGAGGTTGGCGAGAAAGTCGATCGTGTTCAGCCTTTTTAGGGTCTCCATGACGTAAGCGTGAATACTTCCTCTAACCCTGAAGTCAAGGAGTTCCGGATGTGCTTTGGAAAGTCTGCCCACTACCTTTTTTATGGCCTCCTTGGCGGATATTATCTCCTCTTCAACAATAACAAGCACCTCTGCTGCCACTTCCTGTGCAGTTAGCATTGTCGCTGCACTCTGAAAAATGGTTTAATTAATTTGGTTCATTGGCGTTGAGAACTAAAGCCTGTCGAACATCTTTGCACCTGCGAGTACCGTTATCAGAGAAAACACTGTTAGAATTAGAGCATCTACTACCGGGCTGAGCATCCCTTTTCCTGTGAGCACGCACCTTAGCCCATCCACTCCGTAAAATAGTGGATTCAGGTATGCAAGTGGCAGCAGTATTGAGGGCAGGTTGGAGACAGGAAAGATCGCTCCGGAAAGGAAGAACAGAGGGAATATCACGAAGTTCATAACGAGTCCGAATCCGTGAAAATCCTTTATTATAGCGGCAAAAAACAGCCCCATTCCCGTGAATGTGATTGCCATCAGAATGACGAGGGGAATCGAAAGAATAACTCCCTCAGGCTTTGCTGAGAAGCCAAGCGGGATTGCAAGGATGAGTATTGCCATTGCCTGAAATACTGATGTGGTTGCACTTCCAGCTATTCTTCCGCAGACGATTGCAACGTTTCTGACTGGTGCAACGGCAATTTCTTTCAGAAAACCGAACTCTCTGTCCCAGAGGACTGAGAGACCTGCAAAAGTTGAGGAGAATATTACTGCCATTCCCGCAATTCCGGGGGTCAGGAAGTTTATGTAGTTAGTTCCGAAAAACCGGACGCCTTTAAAGCCCGATCCAAGGAATGCAAGAAACATCAGGGGCATTGCAAGTGAACTTATGAACCTTGACTTTGCCCTTACAAGCCTTTTCATCTCCCTGAGCCACATAACGTATATAGCCATCAGATCTTTCTGCATGCTTTATCCCCCACTTAACCTGCTAACCTGCTAACCCATTTAATCTACTCTCAAGCTCTCGAGCCCTCTCAATCTACTTTCAAGCTACTCCCCAATTTTTCTCCCGGTTAGTCTGATGAAGACATCTTCAAGATCCGGGGTCTTCATTCTCACAGCCTTAATCTTTCCTTCCCTGAACACATCTTCCCTGAACACCGAAAAAAGTTCGGGTATAATCTCATCTCCCCTGCTTGCCAGAATCATTAGTGATGTACCTCTCTGCACGACCTCTTTTACTCCACTCAATTTCTGCAGAGCTTTTATTCCGTCCTCAATTTCTCTGTCTTTGATATTCTTTAACTCCACGTATATCGTATCTTCTCCAAGCTCCCTCTTCAGCTCTTCAACTTCTCCTACCTTTACTATCTCTCCCCTGTCCATTATCGCAACAGTATCGCAGAGTTTTTCAGCTTCCTCTATGTAGTGCGTCGTCAGGAAAACAGTTACTCCACTATCCCTAAGCTTTTTCACGTACTCCCATATCTTCCTTCTCGCCTGAACGTCAAGCCCAAGAGTTGGCTCGTCGAGGAAGAGAACCTCGGGTTTGTGTATGAAAGCTCTTGCCATTTCAAGCCTCCTCTTCATACCACCGGAAAACTTCTCGACAAGAACGTCACTCCATTTTTCAAGTCCAACAAGTTTAAGACTGTCATTTATTCTCTTTTTTCTCACCCTTTTTGGCATTCCATACAGCATGGCGTGAAACTCAAGGTTCTCTCTTGCTGTGAGTTTCGTGTCGAGAGCAGGCTCCTGAAAGACGACCCCTATCCTTTCCCTGACCTCAAGTTTCTCCTCAACGCTGAAACCAGCAACTTCGGCGTAGCCAGAATCTGCTTTTAAAATCGTCGTGAGTATTGATGTGAGAGTTGTCTTTCCAGCACCGTTTGGACCGAGCAAACCGAAGATTTCACCTCTTTTTACTTTAAATGAAACGCCCTTCAGGGCCTGAACTCCATTGTAGCTTTTGAAAACGTCCTTCACGATTACAGCGTGCATATCCCGGGATTGATCCTACACTTTTTTACAGCTTTCCTTAACCCTGTTCCTTAGGTTTTTTATTTTGTTTTAGTTTAAATAGTTTAAATTTTTAAAACTTCTTAAATTTTTAAAACTTCGGGAAATCCTGAGAACATGCTGAGTCCGGTGGAGCTGTACGTAATCCTGCACCTTAAAAAAGCTGGAGTTGACTACGCAAAGATGATGGCAAAGCTCACAGGTCTTCCCGTTGAAACAATTAACGATGCTGTATTCTCTCTCATGGAAAAAGGATTGCTTGAAAGGGACAGTGGAAGTGCCATAAAGAGGAGCAGGGCGAGGTTCAAGAAAGCTCACGAAGTTCACAAGCATCACACGTACTACAAACTTACAAGAGAGGGGGAGCTGTTTGCAAGAAAGGTGGATGAGAGGTGGATGAGATCTTACTTCAGGAAAATTCTGGGTCAGGATATAATGCCGGAGCTTGTTGAATTGAGCAGGCATGGAAAGCTGAAATCAGAAAGTAAAGCAGAAAAGCTGAGAGAGATAGGTTTCCTGACAGATAAAGGTAGAAAGACAAAGTTTTTTCAGGCTTTCTGTTACGTTTCCGGGCTTTTTCAGCAGTAATGCAGGTAATGCGAGTAATGCGGATAATGCAGTCAATGCAGTAATGCAGTAATGCGAACCGGACAAATGTATCAAAAATATCGTCAAAATGCAGGTACGAAAAGGTCTAAATATATCCTCGTTTTTAAAACGTTTGAATGTTATCTTCGGCTGCGAACAACAGGTTAAGGGTGCTGTCTCTAAAGATACTTGACTTGCTCTGGTTTATAAATGAGCTTAGACCACCGTCTGAGATAGAAAAGAGAAAGAACACTCTCGAGTATTACCTTTCTAAAATCAGGGATGATCACGAGAGGGCTGAAACCCTGCTTGAAATAGGAAAACTTGAGTGCAGCACAGGAAAGAACGTGGATGCTGCGGGCAGGTTTTACGAGTGCCTCAGACTCTTCAGAAAAACAGGAGACAGGCTGGGGGTGGGAAAGACACTTTACAGCATTGCTCTCCTTCACATAGAGAGAGGGAAGATTGAGAAGGCAGAAGAGGCTCTGAAAGAGTGTATGCAATTTGCTGAGGAGTGCGACAGTCCGTGGCTCAAGGCAAGCAGCTACGAGCTGATGGCGAGAATTCTGATGAAGAAGGGAGAAGTTGATGAGGCTGTTGAGAAAAGTCTGAAGGCTTTTGAGTTTTTCAGCATAGTTGGTGATGCTGAGGGCATGAGCAAAGCTCTCCAGAATGCGTGCATAGCCCTGATAAAGAAAGGTGAAATAGAAAGAGCTGTAGAGCTGCTGAGCAGGATAAGGGACATATGGAGGGACGAGGACGAGTGCAATTTTGTTCTCTCAAGCCTCCAGCTGGCAGCCCTTTTACTCTCTCTTGGCAGAATAGGTGAGGCCGAAAAAGTAATGAGCGAAGTTGATAGCGTTAGCTGTGAAAACAGCAGGCTTTCCGCTTTTGGAAATCTGATAAGAGCACTGATTCTTGCGAGTGCTGGTAAAAAAGATGAGGCGGTAGCTTTTGCTGAGAAGGGTAAGGCTGAGATAGAAGAGCTGTATCCAAAGAAGGACGCAAGGTATCAGATTGCGGGAGAAGTACTCAATGCTGTCAGGTATCTTGCTTCAGTTTTTTGATTCAGTTTTTTGATTTAGCTTTTTGAATGATTTTTGAAAATGATGGAGTAAAAAATGGTGAGAGTAAAAAATCTGAAATCTCTGAAATCGAAGATTGAGGATTGAGGATTGAGGCTATCCTACTTTCAGATCTCTGACGTAAACTTCTCCACTTTCGCTGCTCTCAATTCTGCCCACTATTCTGCCGTCTGTTTTACCGCTCCTTTCAAGTTTTCTGGCCTCCTCCTCACTCATAATCAGAGCGAAGCCCATACCCATGTTGAATGTTCTGTACATTTCATCTTCCTCGACATTTCCAAGCTCCTGAATCACCCTGAAAATCTTCTGGGGTTTCAGCGGTCTGTCTATGACGTACTTCATTTTCTTTAGCCTTAGAAGGTTGAGAAGTCCACCTCCTGTGATGTGAGCCATCCCCTTTATTTCAAACTCTTTCAGCAAATCCAGAACTTCAGTGTATATTCTTGTGGGTTTCAGAATTTCCTCTCCGTAACTCAGTCCATTTTCGAATTCCTCAGTGTAGTCAATTCCTGCTTTTTCAAGGACTTTTCTCACAAGAGTAAGTCCGTTGCTGTGGATACCGCTGCTTGGGATACCGAATATGACATCTCCTTCCTCTATTCTCTCACCCGTTATGAGTTCTTCCTTCCTTGCCACTCCTATAGCTGTTCCGGCAAGATCGAAACCTCTCACCATGTCTGGTAAGGTGGCTGTTTCTCCGCCTACAAGCGTTATATCTGCTATTTCACACCCTTTTTCGAGACCTTTTGCTATTTCAGCCATTATTTTTTCATCCGGTTTCTCTATTGCCACGTAATCGACCATTGCTATCGGTTGAGAACCCACAGCTATGAGGTCGTTCACGTTCATAGCGACGCAGTCTATTCCCACCGTGTCGAACTTTCCGAGTTTTTCGGCCACGAGGATTTTGCTGCCGACGCCGTCGGTCGTTATTGTGATCAAAAGGTCACACAGGGGCAGGAGAGTTACCGCACTTGCGTAGTGGTTTGTGAGAACGGGCTCACCCAGCCCCTTTCTTATATGTTTTATTACTGAAGTTAGAGCTTTTACAGCCCTTTCCTCCTGTTTTATATCAACTCCTGCATCAGCATACTTCATGTTTTCCGGGTAGGTGGTTCGTTAATAAGGGTTTTTAGAAGGTTTTTAGAATTCTGATGGGTTGAAATGCTGGAATTGTGGTAAATATTTAAATAAAGATTTGAATAAAATTGTGGATTAATCTAAAAATTTAATCTAAAAATCTAAAAATTAAAATTAACGAGCCCCAACCTCAACCACTCTGCTACCCCTCGCCATCGAAACAACGCCAGTCTTGACGAACTCCTTTATGCCGTACTGTCTCATCAGGTTGGTGAAAGCGTCAATCTTGTCCTCATCTCCCGTTATCTCTATGATCAGACTATCTCTTGCAACATCAACTATCCTTGCCCTGAATATGTTGGCAATCTCTATTATTTCTCCCCTGTTCTCTGCAGTTGCGGCAACTTTTATCAAAGCGAGTATCCTGTTAACACTGTTCTCACTCAAATCACTTACTTTTATGACCTCTATCAGTTTGTTTAGCTGTTTTATAACCTGCTCTACAGTCTTCTCATCTCCATTCACAACTATCGTCATCCTCGAAATATCCTCTCTCTCCGTAGTTCCAACTGCAAGACTGTCTATGTTAAAGCCTCTCCTTCTGAAAAGAGATGAAACCCTTGCAAGAACTCCGGGCTTGTTTTCAACAAGAACGGCTATAACGTGCTTCATCTTCTCCACCCCTTCAATACTCCTCGTCTATAATTTCCTTCAAAGAAGCTCCTGCTGGCACCATTGGATAGACGTTCTCAAGCCTCTCAACTCTGAAGTCTATGACCACAGGCAGGTCTATCTCGAAAGCCTCCTTCAAAGCATCCTCGACCTCTGAAGGTTTCTCAACCGTCATGCCTACAGCTCCGAATCCCTCGGCTATTCTTTCAAAGCTCATCTCTCTGCACCTGAGGCACGTTTCCGAATACCTTTCGTCGTAGAACAGTTCCTGCCACTGTCTGACCATTCCAAGGAACATGTTGTTGAGTATGCAGACCTTTACAGGAATCCTGTAGTCAACGCACGTTGCGAGTTCCTGAATGTTCATCATAAAGCTGCCATCTCCTGCTATGTCAACCACAGTCTTATCCGGGAAGGCAACCTGAGCACCTATTGCTGCCGGGAATCCGAACCCCATCGTTCCAAGCCCACCGCTTGATATAAACTGTCTTGCCCTCTTAACCTTGAAAAACTGAGCAGCCCACATCTGGTTCTGTCCAACTTCCGTTGCAACTATCGCATCTGGCTTGAGCTCGTATATCTTTTCTATGACGTACTGTGGTCTGAGCTTTCCATCGTCTTTCCTGTATTTTAAAGGATACTTGTTTCTCCACTCGTTTACCTTGTCTTCCCATTCCTTCCTCTGTTTGTACTTGACGTATCTCACAAGCTCACTCAGAACGAGCTTTGCATCTCCGACTATAGGCACGTCAACCCTGACGTTTTTCCCTATCTCAGCCGGGTCAACATCTATGTGTATTATTTTTGCATAGGGTGCAAATTCTGAAACTTTTCCTGTAGTTCTATCGCTGAAACGGCAGCCAACGGCTATAACGAGGTCGGACTCCATTATTGTGTAGTTCGCGTACTTGGAACCGTGCATTCCTATAAATCCAAGGCACAGCGGGTGAGTTTCGGGAATTGCACCTTTTCCCATTAGAGTTGTTACGACAAATGCTGGTATTGTTTCCGCCAGTTTTCTGAGCTCTTCTCCAGCGTTTGATAGAATAACTCCTCCTCCTGCAAGTATAACTGGCCTTTCACTCTTCATTATCAGTTCGGCTGCCTTCTTTATCTGCTTTGGATGACCTTTGAGCTTGGGTTTGTAACCTGGCAGCTCTATCTCTGGCGGGTAGTCGTACTCTATATCCGCAACTGTCACATCTTTTGGCAGGTCAATCAAAACCGGCCCGGGCCTGCCAGTGGAGGCTATGTGGAAAGCCTCTCTGACTATCTTCAGCAGCTCATCTGGATCTGTTGCGAGGTAGTTGTGTTTCGTTATCGGCATGGTTATTCCGGTTGTATCTGCTTCCTGAAAAGCATCGTTTCCTATCATGCTCCTTGGAACTTGCCCCGTCATGACGACGAGGGGAGAAGAGTCCATGTATGCCGTTGCTATTCCCGTAACAGTGTTCGTCGCTCCCGGACCGGATGTGGCAAAGGCAACTCCCGTTTTTCCTTTAGCTCTGGCGTATCCATCTGCCGCATGAACAGCTGCCTGTTCGTGCCTTGTCAGTATGTGCTCTATGTTTGAGTCATAAAGGGCGTCGTAAACCTCTATTATTGCTCCGCCCGGTATCCCGAATATATGCTCGACACCTTCCTGCTCCAAAGCCCTGACGATAGCGTCTGCAGCCCTCATAAAACCACCTTTAAACAAAGAATTAATTTATTTACTGTACGGCAATTACGCCGATAGATACGGCTACCGGCAAGAGGAGAATAGTCCTGCACCTCAAACCGGTAGCCATGCTCTGGCAAAACTCAATCAGTTTTAAATAATTTTTGGTTTTAAATTACCAGGTCAACGTTAACAGCCACACCGGTTGCGAAAGAGACAGCTCCAACTCCACTCTTAAGGCACATGTCTATCGCAGAGTCAAAGATGGCTGCTTTGGAAACTATTAAATTCACACCTGCCCTGCTGCACATCTCGACAATACTCCTTGAAATTCTTCCTGAAAAAACGATGTAGTATCCTTCCATCGCACCCCTGAGAATGGCCCCACCTATCACCTTGGCAAGCACGCAGTGCCTGCTAACATCGTAGCTCCTTGCTATAACTTCTCCATTCCTTATAGCTACAGCTATGTGGTATCCTCTCGTTTTTCTGTACTCTTTAACGTCAAGTAAGTCAAGGCTCTCCTCAAGCTCCTTCAGGTTTAGTTTCTCCGTTAGTTTCTCCAACCGTTTTGGCCTGCTAACGAGCTTGCTGGCTGTAACCTCTACCTCTCTATCCCTCACATCAACTCTCCTGACATTGCACAGCCCGAACTTTGTAGCTGCCACTCCAGCACCTAACTCTTTCAGCATACATGGCGTGCATAGTAGGGTAACCTCTTCTCCGTTAACTCTCACCTTTACAGTGTCCTCTCTTGCAACCTCCATTTTTTTGAACCTCTTTATCACGCTGGCCAGAATTTTAACACTATTTTTAATGCTTTGCCTCTGACGTATTCGATGCTATTCCTTCATCACTCAACTCTCACATTTCTGGCATTTCATTGACACTCTTTGTCCATGCATACCTTAATTTGAGTATTTTTACTTATGTATCATCTTGAATTATCTTTACTTTTAGGAAGTTATTTTAGAAGTTTTTAATTATTTTAATTTAATTTTAAATTTGAATAATATTATGTTCTAACAAACTCTATTTTAGTTTTTTATTATTTAAATTAATAAAATTTCCAGATTATTTTGTTCCACAAAATATGGAATAAATCTGGTTTCGGTTTACCGAAATTTGAGGAATTTGGAGTCTCAGCCATTACAAAAATTGTAGGAATATAGGGGTTGCTGTGTGTTCAAGGGGGGGTAAGTGCAGAAAACCGTGGGGTTGATGGTGGGGAGAGTTGTAGGGCAAAATCCATTACCATATTTTGTGGAATACACAGCTCTTCAACTGGCAGACACCGTTTAATTTCTGAGTAGTATTATTAATTTACTAAATTTTAATTTTTATTATTTTTTAATATTATTTAACATACTAAATAGAACTAATTTTAGGTAATTTTATTATTTTAGTTCTATTTAGCTGTTTTATTTAATTTTTAAAATCAAATTGAATTATAATAATATCCGAATATTAACAACACACGTGAGAGTTTGAGCATGCAGAATTTAAAATTTAAAATTTATATGTCATTAAATTTATTTTGCTAAACGGTCGTAAGTTAACACAGGGTTAAAAACGGCAATGCTTATATTCTGGCCGGTCGTAAAAATCGGTCAAATGAACTCGCTCGAGTGTGACTCGAAAGTTGGAGATGCGGACGATCAAAATCTCGGTCTTGCTGAGAAGATCTTCAGGTTGCTCGTGGACAAGTACGATATAGAAAGACTGATGAAAATAGTGGAGGAAAACAGGGACAAAAACGTTTACGTCGTTGTTTCAAGGGATTTTCCGGAGGATGTGAGGGTTGTTGCGGATAGCAATGGGAAGTATGCATGCGGTAGCGTTCTTGCAATACCTGTTCCAAAAAAATTTGTTCTGCTTGAACCGGACAGAAATTACTTTGAACAGACTCTTAAAGCGAATATCTTCCTTGCTCTCTCCGGGGCAGATGAGAAAGATCTTCACAGGTGACCGATGTGTAATTCTCTGATCACCCTCCCACTCATATCTGCAGCGATCTCATCAATTACCTCTCAGACCGGAATTTCCGGAGCTTTTCTTTTGCTTCCAGTGCAGCTGAGCTTGCTTGGGATAGAGAGCCCTGTCGCGAGTTCGACCAACCTTCTCTACAACGTTGTGTCAACTCCCGGCGGGATATACAGGCACTGGAAAGAAAACAGGTTAAATCCCCGTCTTTCTGCCATAATTCTTCTTGGAACCATCCCTGGGATGTTAACGGGGGCATGGATCAGGGCCTGTTTTCTGCCCAGTCCGGAAACTTTCAGAGTTTTTGCAGGAGCAGTACTTCTACTTATCTCTCTGAGACTCATCCTGTCTGGAATTTGTGGAAAGTCAAGAATACCGGAAAAGTTTGAGGTTTCAGGAGCAAACGTATCGGGGATGATTTACAGCTACGAGTTTGATGGAAAAGTTTACAGGGTGAAACTGATACACATCGTTCCGGTAGCTTACGCAATCGGTACTGTGGCTGGTGCTTACGGTGTTGGAGGTGGAGCCTTTCTTGTACCTTTACTCGTTTCGGTGTTTTCCCTTCCAGTTTACACAATTTCCGGTGCTGTTCTTCTGTCAACATTTGTTACATCCGTTCTGAGCTCACTCTTTTACGCTTTTCTTGGTTACCCGCCTGACATTTTGCTTGGACTTCTTTTTGGAATTGGTGGTGTTTTTGGAACTTACTTTGGAGCAGGAATTCAGAAAATGCTTCCTGAAAGGGCAATAAAAACTATGCTTGGATTGATAGTGGGGATTATCGCTCTGAAATACATAACTGCGATATGATTCTATTTTCTCATCTTCTCACTTCTCATCCTAAGTCTGCAGAATGCACACACGTCTGAAGTTGTGACTTCTCCACAGAACTTGCAGTGTTCAAAACCCCTGTCAACTTCTTTATCCATTTTCAGGTACTTTATGAGATTTGTAACGAACTGCCTCTTGAATCCGGGTTTTCTTCTTTCTATTTCGTAAATTATTTCCTTCCAGTCGTCTTCTGGAGCGTAAGGACACGATTCTGTAAAGAAAGGCAGTTTACTGCATATGCAGTAAAGAGCATTCTCCCTTTCGCTCATAAAGTAGAGTGGCCTTATTTTTGTGACAACCCTGTCAAAACCCTCGGTTCTCGGCAGAAACTTGGTGCTCCAGCTGAAGTTCCCGGAAAGCCAGTTTCTGAAAAAGAAGACAACAATATCATCTGCATTGTGCCCGGTAGCGATGCAGTCGAATCCATTCTCTCTTGCGAATCTGTTCATGATGTACCTCTTGACAGTCCCGCAGGCGGAGCATTTCTTTCTTCCAAAGTTTTCCAGTTTGATTCCGTAATCTTCCACCCTTGTAACGTGCAATTCGACGTTAAGAGAGCTGCAGAGCTTTTCTGAAACCCTGTATGATTTTTTTGAGTACTCTCCTTTCTCGATTCCGAGATCTATGTGTAATGCCTCCACTGTGAAATTGAACACTTCTGATAGCTTTTTTAAAACTGCAAGCATGGCGGAGCTATCCTTACCACCTGAAACGCAGGCAAGAACTCTTTCCCCGCTCTTTATTACCCTGTATTTCTTCAGCGCTCTCTCAACCTGCCTCTCATAAAACCTGATGAAACAGCTCTCACAAAGACTCAGCCTGTAGGGTTTTAACCTTTCCACAGCTCTTTTACCGCATATTTTGCATCTTATTCTTCTTTTTTTCTCTCTCAGCTTTTCAGATTTTTCAGATTTTCCATATTTTTCATATTTTTCGGATTCGGGCATACCATCACATTCCACTTCTCACTTTTGCCTCAGTATCGGTTCAGTATCTTACTGCATGATTTACTAACTGTATTGACCCTTGTATTGACCCATCACTTCATTACTTCATTTCTGAGAGGGCAAGGTACTCCTTCAGCATTCTTGGAAATTTCGAAGCTTCTACGAATCTCAGCCCCATTCTCTCGCTCCACTTTCTTATTCCTGCATCACTGCTAACAACTCCGGCTTCAAGCTCTTTTGCAAGCAGTAACACATCTAAATCTGGAGAGCTGTCAAGTATCCCCTGTCTCAGGGTTGTCTTGTACTTGTCTCTGAACCTGCCAATCAGAGCGCCAATCTCCTGCTGTATGAGGTCTTTCTTATTTTCACCCTCTCTGGAGGCTATTGAAGATGCTATGGCTGAGCTCTCCCATATAAACTCTTCTGCAAGTTTTCTGCCTCTGTTTATTTTCTGCCTCATTGTCAGCACGTACTCGTAGAATATTGCAGCCGGAATTTTGACTTCATACCTGTTGGGCGTCTTCTTTACAAGCCATGTGTCGAGTTTAACAAAAACATCCTCACTGCACTCATACCTTCTCAGAAAGCTTACAAGTTCACCGTAAACAGTTGGATACGGGATGTAACAGCTTATTTCGAATTTTAACCTTGCCTTTGCTATCAGATCAAGTATCTCCTGAGCAGATTCGCACAGTGTCTCATACCCCTCCCTCATTCTCAGCCCCGAATCGGTGATTGCTGTCGTGTCAAGAACGAACCTTTGCTTCATCGTTCTATCTGGTGAATTTAAAAGAATAAATCAGTTTTGCATTCAGTTCTGTCTCATCCCTCTGTCTCATCCCTTTAATCCATTTCGTGAAGTAAATGCTGAGTAAATGCCGTAACTACTGTTTCTAACTTTTGCGTCTTACGTCTTAAATATGTCCTGCACGTCTTAAACGCACGGATTTTTGCCTTTATTTTATAATTATGAACCTTTTAAATATTTGTTTATTGGTGTTTGCGTTTTTCCTCATCATCATGCAAAATCGAAAAAAAGCCTGCCCCTTTTAAATTTTAGCAGTTTTTTAATGCCTCACATTTGTGTAACTGTATTTCACCACAATCGAACCTGCCGTTATAGTAGAATGATGAAGATTTTAGTCCCTCTCAGCAAAATAGAAAGCCTTATATTCTTGCGTGGTTGCCTGAGTGCAAGTCGGTGTCTATCACGTCTTTGACAACGTGGTGGGCTAAATGGAGGTGGTCTGGTGGCAGCGTGGTGGTTCTGGCCGCTGTTCATGTTTGTCTTTACACTGTTAATAGGGATAATCTCTCCCGTTTCGGGAGTTGGAGGAGGAGTGCTGTACGTACCACTGGCAACAGTGATAACACCTTTCAGCGTTGACTTCATAAGAGGAGCAGGACTCGTGATGGCAGTAACCTCAGCCCTCTCGTCCGTGCCGTACCTGATAAGGAAGGGCCTTGCGAACATCAGAATTTTTGCAATCATAGCACCCGTGATGGTTATAACATCTGTCGTCGGTGGATGGGTCGGTCTGTGGGTAACAAACGCCTATCCTGATGGCAAGTACGTCATAAAGGTGCTGCTTGGGGCAATAATACTGCTCGTGTTCTTCATAATGATCCTGTCGAAGAGAGTGGAATTCCCGGAGGTAAGGGAAGAGGAGAGGGACAGCATATCCAGAAAGCTGAACATCTGGGGAGAGTACTACGAGCCAGATCTTGATAAGATTGTGGAATACACGACAAAGAACAC